>NHIM01000016.1 GCA_002169845.1 Acidimicrobiaceae bacterium TMED189
ACGATTGATTTTGGTAAAGAGTGGGGCGTTAAATATTTAGATATTGATTGGGCACCAATTAAATTTGACTGAAATTCTTATCGTGCATAAATTAATGAACTATATATAATTTGTAGGTTAAATTATGGATTTATTTGAATATCAAGGAAAATCACTTTATGGAAACTATGATATTGCACATCCTAATTCCTTTCTAATAAATAAAATTGAAGATTTAAAGCAAGGTTTTGATTTAACCTATCCCGTCGTTGTTAAAGCTCAAGTNCAAGTNGGAGGTAGGGGTAAAGCNGGAGGTATAAAATTAGCTGNTAATNATGAAGAATTGACTAAGTATTCTAATGAAATTCTTGGNATGGATATCAAAGGTCACACAGTGGAGAGANTCNTAATAGAAGAAGCTTCAGAAATAAAAGAAGAATATTACCTATCGTTCACCCTTGACAGGTCTGAAAAAAAATACTTAATGATGTTGAGTGCCAAAGGAGGTATGGATATCGAGGCAGTCGCCGAAGAAAACCCCGATGACCTAACGATGGTCCATATAGACCCCTCTCAAGGATTGGATAAAGAAATAGTTATTGAGGCAATTNTAAATTCCAAGTTAAACCNGGACTATCAGCAAGAGTTGCTCGAAATTATAATTAGATTATTTGAATTATTCGTTGCAGGTGATTGCGATTTGGTAGAGGTGAACCCCTTAGCTATAACAGCANGTGGTGTGATGGCTTTAGATTCCAAAGTTTCACTTGATATGAACGCAAGATATCGACATGAATATTTTGATAAAATTGAGAATGAAATACCCATTCCTCCCTCCGAAAAAGCTGCAAAAGAAAAGGGTTTAAATTTTATTAAATTGGACGGATCAGTAGGCATTATAGGAAATGGTGCAGGACTTGTTATGTCAACTTTGGATGTTGTAGCTGAATACGGGGGAAGTGCTTCTAACTTTTTAGACATAGGTGGAGGAGCAAAAGCAGAAACTGTAAGTGCNGCATTAGAGGTTCTTGAAANTGATGATTCAGTCTCAAGTGTTTTCATTAACATATTTGGTGGAATAACAAGGTGCGATCTTGTTGCTGAGGGAATAGTCGAAGCTACCAAGGGAAAAGACCTAAANTGGCCNATAGTTATTCGACTCGACGGAACAAATGCTGTTGAGGGATTGAAAATTCTTAAAGATAATCCAAATGAAAAAATAATCATTACTGAAACTATGAANCAAGCTGCTGAATTAGCAGTGAAAGGAAACAACTGATGGCAATTCTAATTGATGAGAATTCAAAAGTGGTTGTTCAAGGAATAACTGGGCGTGAGGGACAATTTCATGCTCTTAGAAATAGAGATTATGGAACTAAAATAGTAGCCGGAACACGTCCTGGAAAAGGTGGAGAACAAATAGAAGCAATTCCAATATTTAATACAGTAAAGGAAGCTATCGATGAGACTGGAGCAAATGTAGCACTAACCTTCGTTCCACCGGCTTTTGCNAAAGATGCTGTTCTAGAAGCTGCTTATGCAAATTGTCAGTTAATTGTTTGTATAACAGAAGGCATTCCNGCAAAAGATGAAGCTGAAATGTATAATTTGATTAAAAATGAAACAATGTCCAAATTATTAGGCCCTAATTGTCCAGGTTTAATTTCACCAGNAAAATCAAATGTNGGGATTATGCCTCACGAAATTACACTGCCGGGAAGTGTAGGAGTAGTTTCAAGATCCGGAACTTTGACTTATCAAGCAGTTCATGAATTAACTCAGTTAGAGATCGGCCAATCTACATGTATCGGCATTGGAGGGGATCCAGTACCCGGGATGTCTTTTATAGACGTTCTTAAAGATTTTCAGCAAGATGATGATACAGAAACAATCGTAATGATTGGAGAAATTGGAGGAACAGCTGAGGAGGAAGCAGCGGAGTATATCAAGAATAATGTAACTAAACCTGTAGTTTCTTACATTGCAGGAGTAACAGCCCCTCCAGGTAAAAAAATGGGCCATGCAGGAGCTATTGTTTCAGGAAATAAAGGAACAGCTAAAGCAAAGATGGAGGCTTTAGAAGATGCAAATGTAGTAGTTGTAAGTAATCCAACAAAAATTGGAAAAGCAGTAAAGGACGTAATGTAATGGCTGAAAATTTAGATAGAAATGAACTTAATAATGCAATTAATAAAACTAGAGAGTCTTTTGATACAGATAATCCAACAATTCCATTCATTGAAGGGGATGGTATTGGAATAGATATATGGCCTGCTTCACAATTAGTTTTTGATGCAGTTGTTGAAAAAGCATACAACGGCAACAGAAAAATAAATTGGATAGAAGTTTTAGCTGGCCAAAAAGCTTTTGATAACGTCTCAGAATGGCTTCCCAAACAAACGTTGGAAACCATTGATGAACATGGAGTAGGCATCAAAGGTCCCTTAACAACTCCAGTTGGAGAAGGGATTAGATCTATCAATGTTGCGATAAGACAAGAATTAGACCTTTACGTATGCCTTAGGCCTATAAAGTATTTTAAAGGAATNGAAACTCCTACTAAAAGCCCACAAAATGTTGACATTGTTCTCTTTAGAGAAAATACAGAAGACGTATATTCTGGGAAAGAACTTGAAGAGGGTAGTGAAGANGTTTCTAAGTTAAATAAATTTCTTCACGANGAATTTGGATGGGAAATTAGAAAAGATAGNGGAATAGGCATTAAGCCTATCTCTAACACAGGCTCAGAAAGGTTAATTAGAGCTGCTATCAACTTTGCAGTTGAAAATGGAAAGAAAAATCTTGCAATTGTGCATAAAGGAAACATCATGAAGTTTACTGAAGGCGCTTTTCGCAAATGGGGATATGAATTGATAGAAAGAGAATTTTCAGATGTTGCAATTTCCTGGGAAGATTCTAATGGTGATCCAGGTGATAAAATATTAGTACAGGATGTTATNGCAGATGCTTTTTTACAACAGATCTTAATTAAACCCCAAGAATTTGATGTTATTGCAACGACTAACTTAAATGGCGACTATGCATCGGATGCTTTAGCTGCACAAATTGGAGGAATAGGAATAAGCCCTGGAGGAAATATTAATTATGAGAATGGAAAAGCTGTTTTTGAAGCAACNCATGGTACTGCTCCTAAATATACAGGAATGGATAAAGCAAATCCTGGATCTTTAATTTTATCAGGTGAGATGATGTTCAGGTATATGGGTTGGAATGAGGCTGCAGATTTAATAATTTCAAGCATGGAAAAATCAATCCTTGAAGGAAATGTGACATATGATCTCGCCAGAGGTAGAGANGATGCTTCTATTCTTTCAACCTCNGAATTTGCCAATTCTCTTGTACAAAACATACAATAAAGATAGAGNAAGGAAGTTGTGAAAAAAGTTACTGTAGTTGGTGCTGGTAAGTATGGTTCAATGACGGCGTTACGTGTTGCAGAATATAATTTAGCAAGTGAAGTTATCATGACAGACATTGTTGAGGGGCTACCTCAAGGGTTAGCTCTTGATATGAACCAATCAAGGTTCGTTGAAAAGTTTGACACCAAAGTTGTGGGGACTAATGAATATAAAGATACAGCTAATAGCGATGTTGTTGTNATCACTGCTGGNTTACCTCGAAAACCGGGAATGTCTCGAATGGATTTGTTNGAAGTAAATGCNGGTATTGTTACTGATGTTACAAAAAAAATACTAGAACATTCTGAAGACCCAATAATCATTGTTGTGACAAACCCTCTGGATCAAATGACAACTTTGACTGCTGAAGTTTCAAAACTATCTAAAAGTAAAGTTATAGGCCAGGCAGGAATTCTTGACTCATCAAGATTTGCATATTTCATTTCTGAAAAACTTAATGTAAAGATGAGTGATGTTTATGCTTTGACTCTGGGTAGTCATGGCGAAACAATGGTGCCAGTTCCNTCTCTTTGTACTGTTAGTGGAGAGCCCTTAGTCAATATATTATCTAAAGATGATATAGATGAGTTGGTGTCAAAGACTTCAGATGGTGGTGCTGAAATAGTTGGGTTACTTAAAACTGGAAGTGCTTATTTTGCTCCTGCATCATCAGCTGCAACTATGGTGAAGTCAATAATTTCTGACTCTAATGAAGTTTTTCCTGTATGTGCATGGCTTGATGGCGAGTATGGGATAAATGATGTCTATTTAGGTGTGCCTGCAAAGCTTGGTAAAGACGGAGTCACAGAAATTGTCGAGTACGACCTTACTGAAGCTGAGATAGATGGTTTGAGAAATGCCTCAGTTGCAGTCAAAGATAAGGTTTCAGAGCTTGGTAGCATAAATAACCAATAAAAGCTGCCTTTTAATAAAAAAACCCAATATTTATTGAATATTAAGATAATTTATTTAAAAAAACTATAATTAAGTTATAGTAAAACGCAATTAAGAAAGGCAAAACAGCTATGAACAAAGATCAATTAGCAAGCGTTGTTGCAGCAGAAGTAGGGTTGTCACAGACAGACGCTAAAGCAGCTGTGGAAGCAGTGTTTGGCGGAATAACAAACGGAATGAAAAATGGCGACAAAGTAAGTATCGCTGGTTTCGGACAGTTTGAATCAAGATACAGGGCTGCAAGACAAGGTAGAAATCCAGCAACAGGAGAAACAATCCAAATAGCTGCTAAGAATGCACCAGCATTTAAAGCTGCCAAAGGATTAAAAGATAGTCTGAACTAAGNCATCTTAAACCTTATTGAAAAGACGGCTTAGCCGTCTTTTCTTTTTACTTGAGTAAATCTAAATTACCTTTTATTTTTATTTTTTCATCAAACATCAAGTCTTCTGGATGTTTCTTATTATCTTTAAGGTTAAAAAAGGTTGATTCATCCATTTTTATTATTAAATAATCAACTTCATTTTCAAAACCTATATTTGAATTACCTAAATTAATAGTTGTTATATCTTCATCACTAATTATCTGTAAATAAATCTTATTTAAATTATCTTTATTGTTTATATTTAAACTTTGAGTAACCGTCTCGAGATAATTAAATATTTCTTTGTTCAATTATTCAGCAGTGTTTCTCGTTTAACGTCTTCTATAGCTTTTGTTACTTGTATTCCTCGCGGACAAGCACTTGTGCAGTTAAAAGCTGTACGACATCTGAAAGCACCATTTACATCTTTCATAATTTCAAGTCTTTGTTTAGAACCCTGGTCTCTAGAGTCCATCACAAATCTGTGAGCGTTCACGATAGCTGCGGGTCCGATATATGAATCAGCTGTCCAAAACACTGGGCAACTAGTTGTACAAGCTGCACAAAGAATACATTTAGTTGTATCTTCAAATTTTTCTGTATCCTCAGGAGACTGGAGTCTTTCCCTATCACCAGGTTCGTCATCATTGATTAAAAATGGCATTACTTTTTTATAACTATCAAAAAATGGCTTCATATCTACAATCAAATCTTTAAGAACTGGAAGTCCTCTTATTGGCTCAATTTTTATTGGGTTACTTACTTCTTTTACTAAAACCTGACACGCCAGCATGTTTTCACCATTTACAACCATTGCATCGGAACCACATACACCGTGTGCACATGATTTTCTGAATGAAAGTGATCCATCTTCAAACCATTTTATTTTATGCAGTAGATCAAGAATTCTTTCTTCTGGTTCGGCGTCAACCTTATAATATTCCCAGTGACCTTTTTTATCATTTTCAGGATCATATCTTAATATTTTTAAGTCAATTTCCATTAGTACTTTCTTTCCATTGGCTCATATTTTCCAAGTTCAACATCTTTATATTCAAGTTTTACAGAGTCTCCATCTTTAAATGCAAAGGAGTGCTTCATAAATTTTGTATCATCTCTATCAGGAAAATCTTCTCTAGAATGGGCTCCTCTTGATTCATTTCTAGCTAAGGCACTAGCTACAGTCGTATCTGCCATATCAAGTAAATAATCAAGTTCTATTGCTTCAAGAAGCTCGCTGTTAAATACTTTGCTTTTATCAGAAATAGTTACATTTTGGTATCTCTCCCTAAGATTAGAAAGTATTNCAGTTTGATTTTCCAAAGTTTCTTTAGATCTAAATATTTTTGCATTCTCTTCCATTGAGTCCTGAAGTTCCGTACGAATCTTTGCAACAGAAAATTCTGTAGTGTGTTCCTTTTCCATCAATCCAGAAATCTTATTTGATAAATCATCAGCTGCCGACTCATTAAGAGGGGATGCCTTAGTACTTGATACATAGTCAACCATACTTTGACCTGCCCTTTTTCCAAAAACAACAATATCTAACAGAGAGTTTGTTCCTAGACGGTTAGCTCCGTGAACGCTAACACAAGCTGCTTCTCCAGCAGCATAAACTCCTTCAATAACTCCACCTTTGTGGTCACTAAGCACTCTACCATTTACATCTGTTGGGATTCCGCCCATTGCATAATGTGCAGTCGGCTGTACGGGGATAGGGTCATTGATTGGTTCTATCTTTACGTATGTTCTAACAAAGTCGGTGATATCTGGAAGCTTTTTCATAATTGTTTCTTCACCTAAATGAGTTAAATCAAGGTAAACATAGTCGCTATTAGGACCCGCACCGTTACCTGCACTAATCTCGGTTGCGATTGCACGCGATACCATGTCTCTTGGAGCCAAATCTTTAATTGATGGAGCGTACCTTTCCATAAATCTTTCTCCATCCTTATTTCGAAGGATACCACCCTCACCTCTAGCTGCTTCAGATAATAGAATGCCTAATCTGTATATCCCTGTTGGATGAAATTGATAAAATTCCATATCTTCAAGAGGGATACCTTTCTGATACAACATACCTGGTCCATCTCCAGTTAGAGAGTGAGCATTAGAACTTACTTTNAATATTTTNCCAAAGCCACCAGTAGCAAAAGTAACGGCTCTTGCCTCGAAGACATGNAAGTCCCCAGTAGAAATTTCATATGCTACAACACCTTTGCATACNCCATCTTCAATTTTTATGTCCAAAACCTGAAACTCATCAAAAAATTCGACACCCATAGATACACATTTCTGATACAAAGTTTGAAGTATCATATGACCAGTCCTATCAGCTGCATAACACGCCCTAAAGGCAGGTGCTGCACCTTCTTTGACCGTATGTCCACCAAATCTTCTTTGAGCAATCTTGCCACTTTCTAATCTACTAAATGGAAGTCCCCAATGTTCAAGCTCTACAACAGCATCTATAGCTTCTTTACATAGAATATCTACAGCTGGTTGGTCAGCTAAATAATCNGATCCTTTTACGGTATCAAAAGCATGCCAATTCCAGTTATCTTCCTCAACGTTTGCTAGTGCTGCACTCATGCCGCCTTGAGCTGCACCAGTATGAGATCGTGTTGGATAAAGTTTGGTAATTACTGCAAGTTTCATTGTAGGTGCAGCCTCTATAGCAGCTCTGAGTCCTGCTCCACCAGCTCCAACTATGATTCCATCAAAAGAGTGTTTAATTATTTTCATACTTTACTCACAAAAGCCACAATAACATAAGTTCCCAAAATAAAGAAAACAAGACTGGTTCCATAAAGAGCAGATAAAGAGAGTTTTCTAACAGTTTGATCTGATATGTTGTCATGAAGCACTACTCGGAGTCCATTTGTGCCATGAAGTAAACTTAGAGCTAGCAACAACCAATCAAAGGCTCTCCAATAAGGTGTATCCCATCTTGCAGCTACAAACTCATAATCAAGATTAAGAGTATCGTTAAAAACATGCATTATAAACATGTGACTAACTGCTAAAAGTACAAGTAATAGTCCGCTCACTCTCATAAAAAACCACGCATACAATTCAAAACTAGATTCACTCATAGGTGGTTGTCTACGGCCCCAGTCTGCTCTCTCTGTTTTCATAATAATTATTTCCAATCCGGGATAGGTCTTATAATACAATCTGTGACAGTTGTTCCCGGCGAGCTTTTTTCTAAACACAAATCAAAATATGAGACTACCATTTTGTAGGTCGAAGGGACAAAGACTCCTATAAAAATAACCAAAGAAATTACATTAAGTTGTTTTTGATAATCAGAACCCTTTCTCCAAAGGTCAACAGTAATAATTCTAAGACCGTTTATCGCATGAGCTAGCACAGCTCCAAATAATCCAATCTCTGCAACTCTAAAGTAAAAGTTTTTATAAATTGCCTCAGCTCCCTCATAAATTTCAGGACCTAACAAAATTAATGCAGTTGAGATAATGTGTAGAAGTAAATAGCCAAAAAGGGCTACACCAGTAACTCTATGAAATATGTAGAGCCACATACTAGTTTTACCCTTATAAATCCCTCCGGAAGATACTAATTTTTGAGTAGGCATTATATAATTATCCTATATATCTCGAATTACATTAAATCAAATGAAAAATTACCCTCTTGACAATTGTCCTAAAACTATATAGATTACACACATGTAATTTAGTTTTCTATATAAGGAGCAAGGGTGGAAAATTCAAAAATGGAAGATCTAATTGGTGGAATGCCTTCATGGACTGAGGAAGCAAATTGCAAGGGTGCAGATGCTGATATTTTCTTTCCTGAAAGGGGAGCTTCAACTAGGAAAGCTAAGTCTATATGTAGAGCATGTAGTGTTCAGGAAGATTGTTTAGAATTCGCAATACAACAATCTGAAAAATTCGGTATCTGGGGTGGTCTGTCTGAAAGAGAACGTAGACGTATAAAAAGACAAAGAATACAGACTTTTGATATTAGAGAAGTTGGTTAAAAACTAAAGCTCTCTTTATATTCACTAAAGTCTCTTTCAACACCGATTTCATCACTTTTTATTATTTCAGTAATTACATTATCTTCATCAGTTATGTAAGAGTATCTCAATGAAATACCAGCTTTTTCGTGAAAACATCCAAATTTTTGAGCTACCGCTCCATGTGGCCAAAAATCTGCAAGTATAGGAAACTCAATTCCATAATGTGATGCCCAGGCTCTATTGGTAGGGCTTGCGCCTACAGTTATCAGAACTGTTTCAGTCCCATTTTCTTCGAATGATGCTTTATTATCCCTAAGCTCACATATTTCTTTATCACAAACGCTACTAAAGGGAAACGGAAGAAAAACAAACATAGTTTTCTTGCCTAAAAAATCTTTGTCTTCATATGATTCTTTGTCGTGATTATAAAGTTTAAACTCAGGTATTGTGTCTCCAACTTGTAAGCTCATTTAAATTTCTCCTTTTATATATAGTTTAGTAATCTTTTTTAAATAGGTGGAAGAGAAGTTCTTGCTGCCCATGCTATGGGATCTTCTATTTCACTCCTGCTTGGAATCAAATTTTTATCTAACAAAATGTCATCAATTGAGTACTCGCTTTTTGAGGATATTAGAAATTCAAAAAACATCGATGTTGATGAATCTAATTCATTTATACCATTTTCAATTTCAATGAGATTACTTTCACCTAAAGTAAAACTTAAGTCCATTAATAGGTCATAAGTTGTGTTATCTGGAATTAAATTTAAATCTTTTGCTTTTGATTTTATAACCCCCCTATAGAAACTTAATGGTGCAATAATTCCTTCAATCATTTTTGAAGAATCAAATCCATCAAGCCCAGAAAAATTTTGAAGCATCTCTTGAGGATTATTCATATTCAATGGGTCAATATCTAAGTCCTTAAATTCCTTAAGCATTTCTTTGCTAGCTATCTCCAAGTTTTCAACGATCTTTTCAAAAGGAGCTGTGTACCTCCCAAGACTTAAAGCTACAACCTCTAGAGCAAGAAGTGAAAGGGCTAGTTCGTTAACGTCTGCTTCAAATTGATCAATTCTTGCAAAGTATTTATTTTTATTTATTGCAAGAGTTTTTGATTGTGGAAGAATAATTCCAAAGTGACTAAGTCCCCACATATTCTTACTAATCATTCCAGCAAGATTTCCTAGCTGCATACCTATTATCGATGATTGCATGCTTCCAATCTGTAAACCACCAGGTAAGTCACCAATACTAAATTTTGAAAAATCAAAATGCTGTATAGAATCTAAAAACCATTCACCATATAGACTCGGATCATATACTTGAATATTTGTCTGAGGTACATCAAAATTAGTTGCATTTGTAATATTTAATTCTAGAAATCGGAATAGTTCATTTAGATCTAGTTCTTCATTTGAGAGTTGAAAAACTTCTTGAGAGGTTTCTTTATTAAGATGTTTATTAATTTGTTTTGAAAGCTCCCAATTCACCTCAGAGTCGTTGTTATTAAAAAGNTTAAAAAACTGNGAAAATATATCTTCAGACATTAAACGTCAGAGGGCCTTAGGTCTAGNAGNAACTCTAANGTTATAACTTGACCATTTCTTATTATNTCTATTGANATTTCATCACCAGCTTTCTTACTTCTCAGAAAACTAATTAATCCATCTANNGTTTTTATATTTTTTCCATTAACTTTTTTAATAATNTCACCAGGCAATGCTCCNGCTTTACCAATTGCATATATGTCATTNGCTGGTCCATAAAGTTCTTGTATCTCGACACCTGAGAAAATCCTTGCTCCATCTTCNGCAACTTCAAAATGTTGNGCNCCCAGTATTCCAAGAAATGAATGATAAACTTTTCCATCATCAACTANGTCTTTGCTAATGTTTAAAGCTAAATTTATTGGAACTGCAAATCCCAANCCTTCAGCNCCTACGTCAGCNGTAGCAATAGCCGTTGTAATNCCAATCAGTTCACCTTTTTGATTCAATAAAGCTCCNCCACTAGATCCCCTNGTTATTGGAGCNTCTGTTTGNATAAGNCCAAACAANGTTACAGNNGAGTTCATATCTTGTCCTCCAACATCGAGTCTTCTTTCTAGNGCAGANACAATACCNGTNGTAACAGTNGGNGCNGCTCCAAGAGTNAGGGGATGACCTATNGCNACNGCAAGGTCNCCAACNAGAAGAATATCACTGTTCCCAATAGCAATGGGGGTAAGNTTANTGGACTCAATTTTGACTAATCCAATATCNGTNAGTTTNTCAGAACCTATAATTTGAGCTTCATACATNCTTCCATCTTCNAAAATTACTCTTACAGAATCAGCNNTATCAATTACATGGTGATTAGTTATGATAAGTCCTTCTGCAGATATAACTACTCCTGANCCACCACCNACAGAAANAAATTCANTATTTTCATTAANNTGACCAACCTGNATTTGAACAATNGTTTTTGTNGCAACTTCNGCAATAGAAACAACTTCTGTNGAATCAATCCTNGGCATTATGANCTCTTTTTCAGTCACNGTTTCAGTGATTGTTACAGGTTCAGGAATAANAATTTCATCTTCNTCGAAAATTCCATACACATAGAGNAAAGATAAAACAATCATGCTTGTGAGTATTGAGCTACCAAATATGGTATTAAGAGAGGATTTATTTTTTGGAGTTTTTTGTTCTAATAAATCAGATATATATTTCTCTTGCTTAAAGAGCTCTTGTTGCTCGAAATTTTCATTATCCATATACATCATCTTATATGTAGTTCAAATGTAATGATATTTATGCAGAGAGGAGATTATTTTAGTAATTCATGGTGTGACTAAGTCTTACATATTTGGTTTCTATCTATCTTGTCATCTTTAATTTGAATTGTGAATTCGATAAATCATCAGTTAAAGTTATAAAGTACATGTTAGCTATTGAAAACCTAGAAGTAGTTTACCAAGATGTAATCCTCGTCCTAAGAGGAGTATCTTTAGAGATTAAAAAAGGAGAAATTGTTGCATTACTTGGCAGCAACGGTGCAGGAAAAACTACAGTCATTCGATCAATAACTGGCCTTTTAGATGTTCAAAATGGTGATATCACAAAAGGATCAATTTCAGTAGATGGAGAGGACATTACAAACTTAAATCCTTCAAAAATTGTAGAAAAAGGTATAGCTCAAGTTCTTGAGGGAAGAAGAATCTTTTCTGAATTAACTGTTATTGAAAACTTAAGACTTGGAGGACATACCAACAGTAATGACATTAAAGATAATATTGATAAAGTTCTCGACCTATTCCCAATTCTTAAAGAGAGGTCAAAAGGTGAAGCTGGCTATCTATCTGGAGGTGAGCAGCAAATGTTGGCAATTGGACGAGCATTAATGTCCGATCCCAGTTATCTTCTATTAGATGAGCCAAGCCTTGGCTTAGCCCCAAAACTTGTTGATGAAGTTGCAGAATTAATTAAAGAAATAAATTCTCAAGGTGTAACAGTTTTGCTTGTTGAGCAGAACGCAAATATGGCCCTTAATATTTCTGATCACGGGTACATTATGGAAACTGGCAATGTTGTAATGGACAACAAAAGCAGTATGTTATTAAATGATGAAGATGTTAGAGAGTTTTACTTAGGTTTGAACGCTGAAGGAACAAAAAGAAAATCATTCAAAGATGTAAAGCATTATAAGAGAAAGAAAAGGTGGTTGTCATAGAATCTTTAAAGTTTGAGAATGTGACATTAAAATTTGGTGGTATCACAGCATTG
>NHIM01000017.1 GCA_002169845.1 Acidimicrobiaceae bacterium TMED189
GCTTCTATTTCTTCAATTGTTTTTGGGGTATTCTCTGTGAGGTTCACTGGTCCGTTGTTTGTACAAACAATATCATCTTCAATTCGTACACCAATACCCAAGAGATCTTTAGGGATTTCATGTTTTACTGTTTTAGCATTCATCATTTCTTCTTTTTCTAATTTTGTAGCTTTCTCCATACCCATAATTTTTCTACGTTCTCTGATTTCATTTGGGTCTCTTTCAAGTAATGGGAATTCTATTACAGGCTTTGTTGGTCTTACGTAGATTCCTGGCTCTATGGTTGTCACCATTCCATGTTCAAATGCTCTAGGTTGTCCATTAACTTCATTGCTACCAGCATCATGAACATCAAGACCTAGCCAGTGTCCAGTCCCATGCATAAAGAATTCGAAAAAATGCATCATTGAGATTGTTTCTTCTACTCCAAGTGGAACTAGTTTTAAATTAACCAATGATTCAGATAAAGTTTTTATAGTTTGTTGGTGTACTTCTTTCATGGAGTTGCCCACAACTACTCCTTCTATGCCTTCATTTTGNACCNTTAANACTTCTTCATATACATCTTTTTGAGGTGANGTAAATTTTCCNGATANAGGAAAAGTNCGGGTTACATCAGAAGAGTACATTCCATACTCTGCTGCTGCNTCAATTAGAAGTAGGNTNCCATCATCNAGNTGATCTCTATTTGTTGAGTAATGAAGTATGCAGGCATTATGACCTCCAGCAACTATTGAGGGGTAGCCTAGTCTTTCTGCACCTCTGTCATAAAATATCTTTTCCATCTCTGCTCCAACTTGATACTCATACATTCCAGTATTTGTAGTTTTCATTGCATGAATNTGACCTTCGACGGTTATATCACAGGCTTTTGTTAGTAGCTCAATCTCTCCCTCACTTTTAATTAGTCTAAGTTCTGAAACTAATGGCTGGAGTGAGTGTAGTGTTGCATTGCTGAAGTCAGCACCCCTTTGATCATATGGGACTGCATGGGTAAGAATTTTCTTATCATGTTTTTCAAAATTATTTGAGGAGTAATCACAATAAATATCATTAAAGCCTCTAAGCAAGTTAGGAAGTATTTTTTCGTAGTCTTGAAATGAATAAGCTTTTGAAGCATCGTATTCATCAACTGCGCCAGACTGACCTAAACGTTTTCCCTCCCATGTCTCCATTTCCTCGTTTCTATCTTGAACAAACAAATGCAACTCCGGCTCTGAGTCTTTAATGAGGATTACAGCATGTGCATCTGGCTCTGGCCATTCTGTTAAATAGTAGAAATTTGAATCTTGACGAAATGGATACCACGTATCATTATTTCTATAAACTATTGATCCACTATGGAGTAAGACAGCACCATTCTTTATTTTATCGGCTAAGCGTTGTCTGGAATTAATTGAATTATTCATGTACAGATTAAGAATAATCTAGAGTTTATAGAAAATGCTAGTGTTTTATACAGAATTAAGAAATTTTTCTAAAACTTTAACCCATGTATGCTCGTTATGTTCTCCACCAGATATCTCTAAAAAATTAGTTTTAATGTTTTGTGCTTGAATTGCTTTATTAACTTCACGAACGCCAGAAAGATAGAAACTATTATTATTAGAAAAATCAAGATTCCATTCAGAAGGAAATATATTGCTTACACTATCTCCAAAAATTCCGCCCTCATTGGTACCAACAGAAAGGTTGCAAAATAAATTTTTATTTAAATTATTTAAATCACTTATAAAATCGGGAAAACCAAACCAAAATGCAGGAGAGAAAGAAAAGACATTATCAAAATAGGGAAATAAAATTGAGGTTTTTAAAGACATCAAGCCTCCCATAGAGGCTCCCATCACAATTTTTTTAACTGAATTAACGTCAACATCGTAATCAGAAAGTATCGAAGGTACGTAGATATTTATCAATGAGTTTAAGTGTTCTACAGCATGGTTTATNTTTTGTGTTCTTGGATATGGGTTATATTGCTTTTTTCTACTTTTATTTGAAGTTACTCCAACAACAAAATATCCATTCTGAGTCTGGTTTTCAATATTGCTTAAGACTTCTTCAAAATTAAAAGAGTACCCATACGCACTTTTAGAGTTCAAAAATAAATTTTCAGCATCAAATGAAAGAATTAAGTGGGTTATTCTTTTGAATTTAGGGTACCTTACGATAATTTTATTCGTATCTTCTAGATTTATATCAACAACTGGTTGGCTTATATGTATATTCTCAAAAGATTTTGAATAGTTGGAAAATATGAGCATTATTTACTGAAGATTATTATCAATAATTTCAGCGACTTCTTTTGCTTTAACTTCGCTTGGGGTAATTATTAATACAACATTATCTCCGGCAATTGATCCAATAATATCTTCAATATATAAGTTATCGACAGAATCAGCAATTACTTGTGCTGCTGCTGTTGTGGTCTTAATTACAACCTGATTTGAAACCGGCTCAACATCTATTACAAAATCTTTAAGGGCTTTTTTTGCAATTTTTAATTGTGCGTTNTTATCTTGATTTTTTGGTAATAAGTAAACGAGTCTTCCGTTATTAAGCCTTTTTTTAACTGCTCCTAACTCACTTAAATCTCTTGATANTGTTGCTTGAGTTATTATTATTCCGTTCTTTTTCAACACACCTTTTAATTGGTTTTGAGATGAGACTTTTCCCGTATCAATAAAGTCAGCTATTAGTTTTTGTCTTTGAATTGTTGCTTTAGTCATATTTATAAATATACATTTTTTTGTATATTTATACAATCATAAATTTTTATAAATCTCTTTTGCAAGGTTAACTGCTTCTTCTTTACTAACCTCACCNTCGTTAATTCTTTGTTCATACAAAGCTTTCATTATTATTCCCACTTTTGGACCGGGTTCAATATTAAAAATTTCCATAATTTCATTTCCTGTAATTGGAGGTCTCATCTTTGACATTTCTTCTTTTTCTAAAACCTCGTTAATTCTTCTTTCCATTTCATCTAAATTATCATAAATCTCTTTTGCTTTGTTTTTATTCTTTGTAGTTACATCAGCTCTAACAAGATTNTTTAATTCTTTAAGAACATTTCCNGAATCAACTATATATCTTCTTACTGCCGAGTCTGTCCATCCCATTTTGAANGTGTGGGGCCTTAGGTGNAGTTCAACTAATAACGCTACATCTTTAATTGTTTTTTTATCATATTTTAAATCTTTTAAAATTCTCTTAGTCATTTTTGCTCCAACAACTTCATGGTGTCTAAAGTGTACTTTNCCATTTTCAATGCCCCTGGTTTTTGGTTTGGCAATATCGTGNAATAAAGCTCCNAGACGAGANACTAGGTTAGGAGAAACTCCATCAACAACAGTTAGTGTGTGTTCGTAAACATCTTTATGGTGGTGTTTAGGNTCAATCTCCATTTTAAGCTCATTTATTTCTGGTATCGTAAATGTACTTAATCCACTTTCTACAAACACNCTTATGCCATTTGATGGGTTTTTTCCTGTAAGAAGTTTTGAAAATTCATCTCTAATTCTTTCTTTTGAAACAATCTTTATCCTCTCAACATTTTCTCTCATTGCATTGTATGTTTCATCATCAGGAGCAAAGCCATGCGAGCTAACAAACCGACATAATCTCAACATACGTAANGGGTCGTCAGAAAAGGATATAACTGGATTGTCGGGTGTTGTTATNGTTCCGNTTGACAGATCTTTTATACCTCCATAGGGGTCAACTATTGTGTTGTCTATAAGTGAAAAAGCAATAGCATTAATGGTGAAGTCTCTTCTAGATANGTCTAAAGCTAGGTCAGAAACTGATTCAACAGATGGATTTCTTGATGCTTTTTCATAAGTATCTTCTCTATAGGTAGTAATGTGTAATGAGTTATTTTCTATTTGGAGTTCGATAGTTCCAAATGCTTTTCCTACTTCTGTAGTTTTATAACCACTGCTGTTCAATAATTTTATAGATTCATCTGGGGAAGCGTTAGTCGTAAAATCAAAATCTGAAGTTGGAATCCCTAAAATCCCATCCCTTACTGCTCCTCCTACTAAATAAAATTCAAAATCATTTGAAGAATAAATATCAGAGATAGTTTTTAAATATTGATTATTATTTATCAACTCTAATAATGTTCTTGGTACCATATTGATAGCTTAGAAGAAGTGGAGAGCAATATAAATATGAATTTGAAAGTAGACTTTGCAGCTGGAGGAATTGTTCTAATTGATGAAAAAATTTTAATTGTTAAAAATAAAAAAGGAGATTCTTCTAGTGATCAAAAAAGTTGGTGGGGCTACCCAAAAGGCCACCTAGAAGAAGGTGAATCACCCTCAGTCGCAGCTCTACGTGAAGTATTTGAAGAGACTGGTTTTGTAGTNGAACTAAAAAAGGANAAACCAATNGCCGAATCANGATATGAAGTTAATTTACGTGGTGAAAGGGTAAATAAGACNGTGTGGTTTTATGAGATGGGTGTTGTAAAANCATTTGAAAATGAACCAGATGATGAAATTCTAGAAGTTGCTTTAGTTAATTATGAAGATGCTTTAAGTATGTTGACCCATGAAGAAGATAAAAAGATACTCAGTTATGTATTTAACAAATGATAAACAACGACATCGTCTTTTAATTGGTTCCTATAACACTCGGAAGTGGAATGACTATTCATCCTTAATTTACTTTGAAAAAATATACGGTGGTAAGCCACTACTAAGAAAAATAAAATCTATTGGTTTAGAAAATAATATAGAATTTCACTCAGCTATGGTTCAAGAAAATATGTCTGGACAATGGTTGTCATCTGGTTGGATAGAGTCAAGTAGGTTAAATGTTCTTTCGTTTGATTTACGAAAATACAAATATCAAGAAACAGAGAGTTTTCATGTAGAAGATTTTAATCAAAACTCCATAGATGATTTACTGCCCNTAGACCAACGTATTTTTGATGCTTACTGGCGTAATTCAAAAGCTGGATTTATTGAAACAATTGAAAGCTGTAATCGTAACTATCTTTTTAAAAAATATTTTGATAAAGAGTTGATTGGGTATGCANTTTTAGGATCAACTAGAAATTTTTCATTTTTACAAAGATTTGGNATATCAAAAGATTATCAAAACAGTGGTTATGGATCTTCACTTTTAAACGNTGTAGTAAACTTTGCAAAGAGTAAGAAGTTTGTCAACATTAGGCTTAATACACAGCCCAACAACACTGCAGCACAAAATCTTTATCTTAAAAAAGGCTTTAAATTGACAAATACTAATTATGTAATTTTTAGTTCAAGCTAGTTTAATTTAGAACTTCATTAATAATTTTAGGNCGCTTATTATAAACAATATGGAACAAGAAGACAGTTTTGTTGAATCGGTTGAAAGTTTAATTGAAACAATTAAAAGACTTATTGTAAAACCAGTAAAAAGAATAACGGGCTTTGCATCCGTTGGTTTTTTACTTGTGGTTCTTTTGATCTTGGCACTTATTTTTCTATTTATAGGAATCATTAAAATTATGCAAGGGATTGGTCTGTTGTTGGGAATNAATCCTACTGGCTTTGCTTTTGCCTCAATAGGACTACTCTTNTTAATTATGGCTTTAAGGAACTACTGGAGAAGAAGCAATGGATGATGTAGCAATAATTGGTTCAGGACCTGCTGGATATACAGCAGGAATATATGCTGGAAGAGCTAATTTACAACCCATTCTTTTCGAAGGTTTAGAATCTGGTGGACAACTTATGCTTACTACCGATGTAGAAAACTATCCAGGATTTGTTGATGGAATCATGGGTCCTGAACTTATGCAAGTATTTAAAGGTCAAGCAGANAGATTTGGAACAACAATAAAAACAGAAATCATTGACACTATTGAGAATATAGATGGCGGTTTTAAATTAAAAAGTTCTAAAGGAGAGTATGAGTTTAAAACAGTAATTATTGCCTCTGGTGCATCTGCTAGGTGGCTGGGGGTTGATGGAGAAAAAGAACTTCAAGGATATGGNGTTTCTGCATGTGCTACTTGTGACGGCTTCTTTTTCAAAGAGAAAGAAGTGGCTGTTNTCGGTGGTGGAGACTCNGCAATGGAAGAGGCTCTATTTCTAACTAAGTTTGCAAAAAAAGTTTACGTCATTCATAGGAGAGATCAATTTAGAGCTAGTCAAATTATGCAAGATAGNGTTTTAAATCATGAAAAAATAGAAGTTGTATGGAATAGTACGGTTGAAAAGATTAATGGTGAGGGNGCTGTGTCTTCTATTTTGATTAAAGATACNATCGATAGTTCTGANAAAGAGTTAAATCTTGATGGGGTCTTTGTTGCAATAGGACANGATCCAAATGTTGGTTTTTTAGATGGTTTTATCGAACTTGATGATAAAGGGTATATTAAAACTGGCTTTACTACAGAAACAAGCACCTCTGTTCCGGGTGTTTTTGCCGCTGGGGATGTTGCAGATTCAATATACAGACAAGCTATAACTGCAGCTGGAACAGGCTGTCAAGCAGCAATAGATGCTGAGAGATGGCTTGAACACTAGTTTGAATTTTTCTGAATACATTAAGTTATTAACTGAAACAGAAGCTGAAGATTTAAATATAAAACTAAACTCTTGTGGATATCAAAGCTCGGATAATCTTAATGACCTGCTGAATACTGTTGAGCTTTTTATTGAAGACCAAAATCTTTCAAAAGAAATAACTAAAGAAAATCTTTGGAATGAGCTATTAAATAATGGGTACGTCTTAGGAGATAGNATTCTGCAATTACAGAGCCCCACTCTTTATGGTGCAGATGTCGAAGAACTGCAGGAATATTTATCCCGATTGGGTTTCTTTTCTGATCCAATAAATTCAATCTTCAACAGTAATCTTGAAGTTTCTGTTAAGCAATTTCAAGAAAATCGTGGTCTTTCTGTAGATGGAGTTGTGGGGATGTATACTTCCATCGAAATTAGAAAGCTTTTAAGGCCAAATCTGGGGACATCCCTAAATGAAGCAGTGAAATCATTCAAAAGAGATTCAAACACAATCTCTATTTGTTTTGATGTTGATAATATTGGAAACTACAAAGAACAAAATGATTTCTATCAAAAAATAAAAACTCATTGCACAGAAGTGGGAGTTTCTGTCTATTTTTCTTCTGAAGTCAATCAAGATAATAACGAAGAGAATGTGGTTGGTTATGTAAATAAATTAAATCCTTCTTTATTTCTGAAGTTTGCTTTTAAGGAACCTGGCTTAAGCATCAACTATTTTAAAGGAAAGCACTCATTAAGCATTATTGGTGAACAGCTTTCTAATAAAATTGGGTTAGATAAAGAAATTACTTCACAGGGTAAGTCACTACCTATTCTTAAGAAGACAAAATCAGTAACTTTGATATTTAATGGCAATTTTTACCAATTTAATATTGAAGAGTTAATTACAAAAATAGTGAATGAACTAAAAGATATTTACAAAAACTAACTCAATTTATTGATAAACGAATCTAGAGATTCTTTACTTTTTAAAACAAAACTTATTTTTGTACTGTTTTTACTACGAATAAAATTTACTTTTGTGCCTAATGAGTTCTCTAATATTTTTTTATAGTGTGCGTTTTGCTCATCAACATCTGATCCATTTAAAGATCTTACTTTCTCCTCGACCTCTCTACTTGATAGACCAAGTTTTACAATATCTTCAAGTATCCTATCTTGTAAATTGTGTTCAAGAACTATAAGTGGTTTTACTTGTCCAAAGGTTACCGTGTTGCTAACGAGCTCCTCTTGAACTTTAGTACTTAAATTTGAAATTCTTAACATGTTTGAAATATGGGGACGACTTTTTCCAACTAAGATGCCTATCTCTTCATTTGTAAGATTGTGTTTTTCTTTAAGATTTTTATATGCAAGAGCTTCTTCTATTGAATTAAGCTGGCTTCTTTGGATATTTTCAACAAGACCCAGGACAGCTGCGTCTCTTTTACTAACATCTTTAATAACACAAGGTACAAACTTTAAACCGGCTATTTTTGAAGCCCTAAGTCTTCTTTCACCCGCTATTAGTTCGTATTGGTTATTNCCAGTTTTTTGAATAATTAACGGCTGTAAAATTCCGTTCTTCATAATGGAGTTTTTTAATTCTTGAATTTTTGTATTGTCGAATTTTTTTCTTGCCTGGCTTGTACTTTCCTTAATTAGCGTAAGATCAATATTTTCAACTTTAAACTCTCTAGTTTCAACATCTGGCAATAAATCGCTTAATGACCTTTTCATAAACCCACCCTTTCTATAAATTCATTTGAAAATTCTAAAAATTCTAGTCTTGCTCTGCTCTGTTCTTTGAAATCTAATACTGTTTTAGAATAGAACGGACTATCAGCAATTTCAGTTAATTGAGATATTTTTGAATTGAACATTTTGTCCGAAAGTAAAAATTTTAACTCAGTTTCAAAATCTTTAAAGCTAGCACGCCTNGTGTCTACCTGGTTTAAAACAACNCCCANAAAAATTGGATCTGCTTTCTTAATTGAGGAAATTGTTATTTTTGCAAAACTCATGGCTTGAGAAACTCCTTCTACTGCTAAAAACTCAGGTTTTGCAGGTATGAGATAGTGGTCGGATGCTGCAAGCGCTTCTTGTGTTAATGAACTAATAGTTGGTGGTGTGTCGATAAGTACTATATCAAANTGATGTGAAGCAAGAAAATCTTTAGCTCTATTTAGCTTAGGCCCTCCAATAATTTTTTCATCATTATGCTTTAATATCGATTTATTTGACGGAATTATGTATAAATTTTCTGATAAAGAGCCTATTTTTTTATCATAATTTTTTTCTAGCAAATCAGTTGAATTAATTATGTTTTCTTCGTCCTTATTGAAGTTTAAGTATGTAGAGACGTTTCCTTGGGGGTCTGTGTCTATTATGAGGGTTTTAAAACCCCTATTTGATAGTATTTTTCCCAAGTTTACAGTAAATGTTGTTTTTCCAACTCCACCTTTTTGGCATAAAATTGTTACTATCTTCACCTAACAGTTATAACATCTATGTGTCTTATATCTGTTGAATTAATCGTAAAATTTTCTTGTTTCACGTGAAACATATTTTTATTATGTTCTATTTTTTCTCCATTTGAGGAAACAATATATACAGTGTTCTTGTTTTCTTTAATGGATTCGAGTGCGTCTTTTGATGAAATGTAACACCTGGAAATGTACAGGTTGTTGTTGGAAATTACACGTCTTGCATCTTTTTGCATAATTTCAACATTGTTCAAATTTAAAATATTTTTTAGTCTTTGAAGTTCAAAAACCCTGCTTTCGCTTATATCAACTAATCTAAATTGATTTTTTGGATTTGTTATTGCTACGGGTATTCCCGGAATTCCACCACCTGTACCTAGGTCATAAACCGAATCAAATGTTTGATCTAGTTCATTTATTATTTTTCCAAAATATAGTGAGTGGATAATAAATTCGTCCCAAACAAATTGAGGGTCTTTATTACTAATAAGGCCGTTTTTTATTCCTGTTTCTAATAGCCAAGTATGATATTTATAAAGTTTTTCCGAAAATTGATTATTTGCATCACCCCAATGTGGTATTTGAGGTGAGAAAGTCATTCTTCTTCTTCAGGAGCAAAAACTACAGATCTGTATGGCTCTCGACCTTCTGAGTATGAGCGAATACCGTTTAATGTAGAGGCAGCATCATGTAATGTTTTCCTATCAACNGAGTTCATAGGCTCTAACATCACTTCTTGTTTGTCATCAAGAATTTGTTTGCTTANTCTTTCTGCATAAATTGTAAGGGCTTCTTTTCTCTTTTTTGCATATTCTGCAACATCAAGTCTCAACCTTGTTCCAGCACCTGTTTTTCGCTGTACAACTGTTCTAGTTAATTCATGTAAAGACCTAATTATAAAACCTTTATCTCCAACGAGTGCCTCTGTCTGTTCACCNGTTACTTTAACAACNAANTTTTCATCTTCTANTGTNCCCTCGACNTCGCCTTTTANTCCAAATGATTTNACTAGNCCCTTCAAAAAGTCAATTGAAACCTTTANTTGNTCATCTTTATCTGCTTCTACCCTTGGTTTTCTAGGTGTATATTGCTTTTTTTGAACATTTTTGTTGCCATTACCATTATTATGTCTTTTATTTTGGCTTCTTTTGTTATAGTTTCTGGAACCACTGTCTCTAACCGAGATTCTAACTAATGCTTTTGTTCCCCCCACACCAAAAACTCCGCCTTCTGGTTCTCTTAAAATATTAATATTTGCTTGAGTGGCATCGTCTAAATTTAGTTCGCTTAATCCAGCTTTTATAGCATCATCAATGGACTTTGCTTCAACTTCTACCCATTTGTTGTTGGCCATTATTTTCTCCTTCTTTTTTTGCGGTTTTTTCGAGGATTTTCTTGAACAGGGTTATCATTTTGTTGTTCATTTTCCTCATTTTTAGTATTTTCTTTTTTTGTTTCTTCTCTGTCGTCAAGCTTTACTATTAGGGCTTGCTGACCTATTCGAAATATGTTTCCTGTCAAAAAATAAACAACCAAGCCGGTTGGAAGGGTCCATGAAATAAATCCAAAGAATATTGGCATGACCTTTCCAATCATTTGCATTTGTTGAGCTTGTGGGTTGTTTGAATTGTTTGATTTTTTTGTTATTTGTTGTTGTTGATAAAGAGCTGTCAATATAACAAAAAGAATTAATACCAGGTATGGAACCCTTTCTATCCATTCAGATACTTCTGAAGGGGGGATTTGAAGATCCATGTTAAAAAATGTTAAGCTTGTGCTGTTTTCAAGATCTTTAAATAGCAAAGATGTACCTGGAATAAAGCTTAATGGTTCTCTTAATACTCTAAAAAGTGCAAACCATATTGGCATTTGGACTATTAAAGGAAGTATGCAGCCTAGTGGGTTTATTCCTTTTTCTTTATACATTGCTGCCATAGCTTTATTGAGTTCTTCTTTGTTGTCTTTGTGTTTTTTCTGAAGAGCTTTTATGTCAGACTGTGCGTCTTGCATTCTTTTAGTAGACCTTGTTTGTCTCAAAGTGAGAGGAAAAATAATTACATTAATTACAACAGTTAGTATGGCTATGGAGAAACCATAAGATGCAATAAAGTCATAAATATAAGACAATAAAAAAGCTATAGCGAGTGCAAAAGGTTCTAATATTGCCAATTTTTACCAATTTTTCTATATATCGGGTTACAGGTGATCATTCTTTGAAGAATTAATGGGGTTGTTTTTAATATTCCATCATTTTCAAGCTTTTCGGCAATAGCTGTGGTGCATGATGGATAATAGATACAATTTCCTCCACCTAAACCAAAAAACGCTAATAACGATCTAGTGATTTGTAAAAATAAACTAATTACTTTCATTTTCTAGCAATAAGGGGTGCTTTTTAAAAATATCTGATAGTTCCCTTGAAGAAAGATTTGATGATTCTTTATTTCCAAGTACTAATATGTCTAAATTTTTATTTTCTTTAAAGCCCCTTATGGCTTCCCTTGTCCTTCTCTTAAACTTATTTCTGCCAACCGCATTACTCTGTTTGCTTGAAATGCTTATTCCAAGCCTAGAAGTTTTTATATCATTCTCTTTAACAAAGATTNTTAAATCTTTAGCGGCAAAACAAAATTCTTCTTTTTTNAGGTTTTCAAAATGAATTTTNTTATTAAGTGCTCTAAANTTCANGAGCTAACCTAGGCAGATAAAATTTTACGACCTTTTTTTCTTCTTCTTTTAAGAATTTCGCGNCCAGCTCTNGTTCGCATTCTNGATCTAAAACCGTGTTTTCTGCTTCTTTTTCTATTACTAGGTTGATATGTTCTTTTCATTTTTTACCTGATTAAGAGAATAAATGATTGAAGTAATTAAACAAAGCAAAAAATAATTTATTTTATTAAGTTCGCGAAAAGTAAGTTATGTTCGCGATAAACAAACTAACTAGTAATAAATAACACTTCTTAAACAAAGGGTTTCTGATTTCTAACTACTGTTTAAAACCACTGTTTACTGGGTTTTTTACTAGTTTTCAACAATTCTGTCATTTTTAATTTGTTTTTAACACTCTATGTTTTTTTTTAAGGGTGGAGTAAATTTAAATCTGATTATGGANAATGATAAAAACNTAAGTGGGCTTTTAATAGAATTTAATTCTGAATTAAATAAAAGTATTGCCAATAAAACGGATAAATANTGGTTAGATCAACTTAGGTTCGAGCTTTTAAATAAAAAAGAGTTAAATATTGTTGTTGGTTCGGAATTTGTAAAATCTTCTATAGAAAAAAAGCTTTTAAAAAATATTGCTTCTGTTTTCAAAAGAGTTGTAGGTGGGTCTGATTGTGTTTTTGTTATTGATAACTCCTTTTCTTCTTATGTTGATAAAACATCATATNTCGAANTGAAAGAAGAGCCNGTTAAACAAAAAGAGTCTCCCAGACCTTCATATGATTTAAGTTTTTTTGATGAGCTTTTTGTTGGAAACTGTAACAACCTAGCTGTGACCGCTGCTAAAAATGTTGTTACNGCTCCTGGTGAAAGGTTTAACCCCCTTTTTGTTTATGGAAAGCCGGGTGTTGGTAAAACACAGCTTCTAAAAACAATATCTAAGTCCTGTTTTTCTTCTTTCTATATTGATTCTGAGTCTTTTCTAGAATCATATATCTCTGGAATTAAAAACAATGACATTGATATCTTTAAAAATAAAATTAGGTCTGTTGATGTTTTATTAATTGATGATATTCAATTTTTTATTGGCAAAAAGGGGGTTTCGGAGGAGCTTTTTCATACTATTAACTACTTTCTTAACAACTCCAAAGCTGTGGTTCTTGCTTCTGATCAAAAACCACAAGCGCTAAAAGGTTTTCCGGAAAGGTTAATATCAAGGGTTTTAAACGGCTTGGTAACAGACATTGAAAAGCCGGATAAAAAAATATTTTTAGAGGTTCTTAAGAACAACAATAAAGACTTTGACAATAATTTAATTTCTAAAAAAGAGTTTGACCTACTCCTCTCCCTTGATTTCCAAAGTTTTAGAGAGATAAATGGTGTTGTTAATAATTTAATAATAAACAAACAAACCGGTGTGGGTAATT
>NHIM01000018.1 GCA_002169845.1 Acidimicrobiaceae bacterium TMED189
GAGAGCTAACAATAGTATCTCCAACCTTAACTTCACTGGCTTCTTTTATACCAGTTATTAAATAACCTACATCACCAGCCGAAACACATGATTGAGGCTCCTGTTTGAGCTTAAGCAAACCAACTTCATCGGCAATATAATTTTTGCCAGTAGCAAAAAATTTAACTTTATCACCCTTATTAATTACCCCATTAACGACTTTAAAGTAGGTTTCTACCCCTCTAAATGGATTATAAATTGAATCAAAGATTAATGCTTGTAGAGGCATTTTAGGATTTCCCTTTGGCGGGGGAATTTTTGAAATAATAGCTTCTAATTCAGATTTGTAATCATTATTAGGAGCATAATGAATTTCATCTATTGTAATTTGTAATTCTGAGTTTTCATTAGTGAGAAACTTGATTTGTTCAGCAGCAGAAACTAATTGGTTGGATCTTGAAGTTATCTCTTCTTCTAGCGAATTGAGATTTTTACGAAGAATTATTTCTTGGTTCTTAAGTTCTTCTTTATACGAAGAGTTGTTTGAAATAATATTTTGTTGTTCAATTTTTGAATTTAAAATATCAACATTACTTTTGTACTCTGCTTTAAGGATGTCTAGATTTTCCTTTGTAACATCTACTTCTCTATTGACAATTAGATTGATATTTTTTCGTACTTTTGAAAAAGAGTTTTTAAGTAGAATTTTTTTTGAAATTAATTTTGAAAAACTGTCCATAGATTCTTGGGTAGAATTCCTGTCATTTTCCCATTTATTTAAATCTCCTTCACTTGTAATAAGGTTAGTCTCCAACTTATTGACAATACCTTTAAGGTAATCTAAATCTTTTTCAAGGATTGCTTCATTTACTTCAAGCGAAGCGGATTGATTTTTATTATTCTCATTAATTTGTTTGTTAAGATTTTCAAGGCTTTTATTTAAATCAGTTAATGTATTCTTTTTTAATATTAATTTATTAGAAAGATCATTGATAGTAAGTGTGTTGGTTAAAACCTTGTTTTGAAGATCACTTAAACGTTTTTCTTCACGTATTGTTTCTCTGTTTAGATTATCTAGACGTTCTGTAGCAATCTGAGCAACTGATTTAATTTGTTCAGATTTTGTTGTTAATTTATTTGAATGATCTTTAAAAAGTGAGCTGACCGAGACCCCCTGACCAAGTTCTTTTGTGAGGTTAGATTTTAATGCTTTTGCCTCATTACTTGATTTTGAAATATCGTCTAACTTTTCACTTATTGTTGTCAGCTTATTTATACTTTCATTTTCTTTTGTATTAAAATTCTCATATTTGAGGAGATTGAGATTAGTCTTACTCTCAAGCAAGGAAGCATTTAGTGACTCATGTTCTTGAGCTTGCTCAGCCTGAATTTTCAGAGGTTTGAGTTGTTTATTAATTTCCCTTAGAACATCTTTAGCTCGTTTAATTTCTTTTTCACCAGATTCAATTCTTCTTAAAGCTTTATCTTTCTTTAACTTAAAAGGTAGTATTCCGGCCGCCTCTTCAATAGTCACTCTGTGGTCTTCTGGTTTTGAATTTAATATTTCTGCAATTTGACCTTGAGAAATAATAGTATGTTGTTGCTTTCCTATACCTAAGTCACTTAGAAATTCCTGGATATCAAGGAGTCTACAATTTAATCCATTCATAAAATATTCAGAAGCACCATCTCTATAAAGTTTGCGACCAATAGAAATTTCTTCAGATCCATTAAATTTTTCAGGATCTACGACGAAGTTTAAATAGACTTCTGCGAAACCTTTCTCAGAAAGTTTTTCCGTTCCTGCAAAAATGACGTCTTCCATTTTATTTGTTCTCAAAGCTCCAGGACTTTGAGTGCCTAATACCCATGAAATGGCATCTACTACGTTTGATTTTCCAGATCCATTAGGTCCGACAACGACATTCACCTTATTAGATAAGTCTATATTAACTTTTTCAGCAAATGACTTGAAGCCATTCACGACTATCGATTTTAAATACATTTTAACCCTGTTGTTGTTAACAATTATACTAAAGAATCAAGAAATAAA
The DNA here is from genome assembly GCA_002169845.1 of Acidimicrobiaceae bacterium TMED189. GTDB lineage: Bacteria > Actinomycetota > Acidimicrobiia > Actinomarinales > Actinomarinaceae > Actinomarina. The sequence goes on from NHIM01000018.1 coordinate 2,033, forward strand.
AGGTATTTACCCTATTTTTCTATAATTTTAATATCAGCAACCATGGTGTTTTGGTTGTTGTGAGTAAATATTTTAATAAAATTTGAATAAATATCTTCTTGGATGAGACCTGACTTTAAACCAAAATACATAGATGCGATGTCTACTCCCCTTTTAGAGCCATCTCGACATTTCAAAACTGTACTATTACTCAAATCAGTAAAAAACATCGAGCCCTCAGCCCCAGCCTTAATAAGAATGGGATTTGGACTGTTATTCATAAGGATTGTGTCTACTCGATCTGTTCCAGCCGTATATTTAGGATGAGAAATAAATGAATCAAATATAATATTCCATGATTTTTTATAAATCACTGAGTTGTTCAGTTTAGCTACGCTCGAAAAAAATGTTTTTGTATTGATATATGGTGCAGGCAGTCCACAACCATCTATTCCATAAACAATATTTTCTAAGTTAAATAGGTCTTTATAAAATAAATCAATTTTTTGTTGTAATGGGTGGTCTATATTTTCATAATTAACAATTTCTAGATCTAGAAGTTTGCACAAAAGAAGCATGCCAACATGTTTACCTGAACAATTATTATGTAGTTTCGTGNGTNGTTCATTACTCGTTAACANATCTTTNTANGTGTCNGCATGAAAAGGAATTTGTTTTTCACAAAAAATATCTTCATAATCTATAGAATATTTAGAAGCAGTCTGTTTAACTTTTTCAGTATGAAACTTTTGTCCAGAATGAGAAGCACAAAATATAGCTATTTCTTTTAANTCTATTTCTAGTCCATTATTAAGTAATTCATTNACTAGTGGAATTATTTGAAATGGTTTTATTGCGGATCTTGGAAAATAATCAAAACTATCAATAGATTTATCATTTACAATATCTATTTCGTGGATAGATTCTTCAATGTTATTTCTTGTAAGTGAGATTGTATAACCATCCATTGATGAAAATTATAACAAGTTAATTTTTAGTTAGCTAACGTTACTCAATGCTTGCTTAGCAGCATGCTGCTGGGCACTCTTCTTTGATTTTCCTTTGCCTTTACCGATTATTTTAGAGTCTAAAATAACTTCGGATAAAAATTCTTTTCTATGGTCAGGTCCAGCTGATTGATCCTCATAAGAAACCTTTTTGCCTTTTTTAGCATAGTATTCTTGAAGTCTCGTTTTGTAATCTTTAGAACCTGGATCAACTGATAATTCTTTAATATTTGGGTATATAAAATTNGATACAAATCTATTTACAATGTCCAAACCGCCATCAAAATATAGTGCGGCAATAAGTGCTTCTACAGCATCTTCTATAATAGAAGCTTTCTTTCGTCCACCTGTAGAATCTTCTGCTCTACTTAAATATAAATAGTTTCCAATAGAAATCTTATTACCTATATCCACAAGAGCTTCTTGGTTTACAGCACTAGATCTAATTTTTGTTAGGCTGCCTTCTTCTAAATCTGGATATTTATTAAATAAATAATTTGTTAAGTCGAAATCTAAAATTGTATCTCCTAGAAACTCATAGCGTTGATTAGATTCAAAAGTAGGGTTTTCATCAATATATGACTTATGCGTTAAAGCAATTTTCAAAAATTTTTTATGGTTAAACGTATAACCTATAATCTTTTCGAATTCAGACACACTTCTTGTGCTCATAACTCAGCAACAGTTTCAGAAAATTTTGAAATAAATCCACTCTCTACAGTTTTGTTAGAAAAGATTATAGAATTCATGACAGCTTCAGCAGATGATGATCCGTGTGCAATTGTTACGATTCCATTTACACCAAGTAGATAAGCGCCATTAGTTTTATCCGGATCTAGTCTATCTTTAACTGGTTTCAACGCCTTATTAACTGGTAACAACATTGGCTTAAAAAGGTTTTCTAAAAAAGATTTTTTAATCATTTTTTGTTGGAGTTTTGCTGTTCCTTCCATAGTTTTTAAAACAATATTGCCTGTGAATCCATCAGTTACAAATACATCAGCAACATTGTTCGCAAAATCTCTACCTTCTATATTTCCAATAAAGTTTAAGTTTGAATTTTTTAGTAATTTATATGTACTTTTCTCAAGGTCGCGACCTTTTGTAGGTTCTTCACCATTATTTAATAGCCCTACTCTTGGGGACGGTATGTTAAAAAGTACCTCTGCAAATTTTGATCCCATTGCAGCAAATTGAAGTAGTACCTTTGGCTTAACTTCTAAACTTGCACCAGAATCTAATAATACTATTTCCCCTTCTTCTGCAGGGAGCACAGAAGCAATAGCTGGTCTTATTACACCTTTAATTTTTCCTAATACTGATATTGCAGCAACCAAACTTGCTCCAGTTGATCCTGCTGAAAATACAGCTGAAGCTTTATTTTCTTTAACTAGCTGCATAGCTCCGACTATTGAAGAATTTTTTTTTGATCTAATTGCTCTAGCTGGATCATCCTCCATTGAGATAACTTCTGGATAATGTAGTACTGGTATTTTAGAATCCTCTAAAAATGGATCTATGAGGTTTTTGTCTCCACAGAGAATCACATCTATGCCAAGGTTTTTAGCTTTTATAGCACCCTTAACTATCTCTCCAGGAGCAGAATCACCGCCCATTGCATCAACAGCAATAGTATTCATACTTTATATATTAACTAGTCTCAGGTTCTTTAACTTGACGTCCATTGTAAGTTCCATCAACAGGATTTACTCTGTGAGACTGCTTTGCTACACCAGTTTCTGGATCTATCATAAAATGTGGCTTGCTGACTTTATGTGTAGCTTTCCTTCTTCTAGTTCTAGATTTTGACATCTTTTTCTTAGGTACGGCCATTTAATATCCTTTCAACTTACAAATCTAGCTCACTTAGAGAAGAAAATGGACTTTCTTTTAAGTTTTTTTCTATATGTTTGCAAATACTACTATTTTGCTCTTTTCCGCAGACAACACATAAGCCATTACAGTCTTTCATGCATAAAGTGATTAAAGATATGCTATCTATTATTTTCTCAGAAATAATTGGCTGAATGTCTATATTTTCCTCTTTAAAATTAATATCGTAATCATTATCTTTTTTAATATATAACTTTTCGTCAATATAAGCTTCTTTTTCTTGTTTTGATATCTTTAAGCATCTTGAACATTCACTATTTATCTTGAAGTTAATGATTAACTCAATCAAAACATAATCTCCATCTCTTGTAACCAACCCTGTCATTGTCGCATCGGATTCTGTAGATGCTACTGTGCCAGAATATTTGATATCTAATATACCCTTCTCTTCAATGTTTAGATCAGTATTGGTATTAAGAACCTTGTCTAAACTAAAAATAGTATTTAATTGTGACATAACTATTCGGGATTGATAATTTCTCTTGGCTTTCTTAAAGAATTTTTTTCATTTTCTATATAAGAATTTAGTTGTTCAAGTTTTGATTGTAGGTCGCTAAATAAAGTATCCATTTCATCCTCAATTTTCAATCTATAAGCTTGAGCTTCTTTTTCTGCTTGCTTTATAAGTGTATTTGCTTCGATAACTGCTTCTTGAAGTACATAAGAATTTGATATTAATGTTTCAGATTCTCTTTTTGCATTATTTATTATATTTTGAGACTCTTCTTTTGCTTCATTGAGAAAAGTGTCCTGCTCTCGGACGAGCCATCTAGCAGTTCTCATCTCAACAGGTAAAATATCAATAAGATTGTCAACAATTGCAATAAGCTCTTTATTGCTTGTGCGGTTTTTTAAAATACTATTTGAATCAAGCTTTTCTCTTAATACTTCAAGGTTGTCAACATACTCAACTTTCATTTCACCATTAATGATGTTTTTAAAGTTTATATCTTCTTTATCTGTCATCTTGCATCCTTTTAAATACATTTTTTGGAACAAGTTTTGATATATCTCCACCATAAGAATCAATTTCTTTGACCATAGAACTAGAGACATATCCATATTCTGGAGAGGCTGGTATAAAGATAGTTTCAAAATCAGCTAAATTAGAATTCATTTGAGCCATTTGAAATTCATAGTCAAAATCAGTCATAGCCCTCAGCCCTTTGACTATTGCTTTAACATCGTTATCCTTTGCAAAATCAACGAGCAAACCTTTAAATGTTTTGATTACAATATTTCCTGTTTCTGAAAATATTTCATTTAGCATGAGTTCTCTTGTTTCTGTGGATAGTAAAGATTTTTTGGATGGATTTACTACAACGCCAACAAGAACTTCATCAAATACTTTTGCACACCGACTTATAACATCTATGTGACCATTAGTTGGCGGATCAAATGAGCCTGGTATAAGTACTTTCATAATTTCTTTATTAATAAAATTCTACTTTGTCCATAGAGTTTTTCTTTATATAATTCTAACTTTTTAGATAAAATTATAGTTTCAGATTTAATGTGTCGGTGGCAAACGATAGTTCCATTTATTTCCAATAAATTCTCTAATTCAAGTAATTCCTTTGACACCTTTGAATCTTCAAAGTTGAATGGTGGATCATAGAAAATTATATTAAATTTATCGAATGCATTTGAAATATACTTATCAACCGAAATTTTCTGGATGTTAAAGTTACTATCAAAATTCTTTAAGTTTTTTTTAATTATCATCACACATTTATCTGATAACTCAACAAAAGTTGTATATCTTGCTCCCCTGCTTAATGCTTCGATTCCCATACTTCCTGAACCGGCATATAAATCCAATATCATAGAGCCCTCAATGTTGAATTGCAGTGAGCTAAAAATACCTTCTCGTGCAACACCCATCATTGGTCTTGTTTTAGAGTCATTGATAGTCATAATATTCTGCCCTTTATGAGATCCTGAAATTATTCTCAAGTCGTATCCTCAACTTTCAAAAAGTTTGGAAATAATAAAGTTGCTTCTTGATGGATCTTTTCTTCAAGTTCAGGTGTAAGTTCTTCATTAAAAAATTTTTTTGATAAATTAAGAATATCGTAATCGTATCTTAAATCAGCAATTTTTAAATCAGACAATCCTGACTGGTCAGTGCCGGTAACTTTTCCTTCGCCTCTTATTTGTAAATCTAATTCAGATAATTTAAAACCGTCATTTGTGGAGATAATTGCATTCAACCTTTTTTTACCTACATCAGTAACCGAATCTATATTCAGATTTTCACTGATATGGAAAATACACTGTGATTTTTTATTACCTCGACCAACCCTCCCTCTTAGTTGATGAAGTTGGTTCAGACCAAATCTTTCTGCGCTTTCAATTATCATCAATGTTGCATTTGTAATATCAATACCCACTTCGATAACTACAGTAGATATCAAAATATCTATTTGACCTTTGTTCATTTTTGACATAATTAGTTCTTTTTCATCGGATTTCATCCGTCCGTGAAGAAGTTCTATATTTTTTTTAGGAAATATTTCTACGTATTGTTTATATACTTTTTCTGCAGCTTTAATATCTTTATTTTCGCTTTCATCTATATATGGACAAACAACAAATATTTGTGAGTTTTCATTGAGATGATGATTACAATAATCAACAACTAAATTATTGTCTGATTCATGTCCTGATAATAAAATATTCTCAACCTCTTTTCTACCAGGGGGAAGCTCGTCGATTACAGAGATATCTAAATCACCATACACCGCCAAAGCTGTAGTCCTGGGAATAGGAGTAGCAGTCATAACTATCTGGTGCGGTATTATGTTTGTTGACTCTATAAGTCTTTTTCTTTGGTCAACCCCAAACCTCTGTTGTTCATCGATAATAGCAAGTCCTAAATTGTTAAAAAAAACATCATCTTGAATTAAAGCATGTGTTCCAATAAAGAATACAGGTTCTGAGGAAGTCATTTGTTTAACTATTTCCTCCCTATCTTTTACTGATGAGGTTAAAAGATAAGTTTTAATATTATATTTTTTTAAGATCGGTTCAAGTGAATTGTAATGCTGCTCAGCGAGCACTTCAGTAGGCGCCATTAGTGCAGTTTTAAAACCAGCATTACTTGCAGAATATACTGCACATGCAGCAACGATTGTCTTTCCAGATCCCACATCACCCTGCAGTAATCTTTTCATTGGAGAGTTTTTGTTCATATCATTTAAAATTTCATCTATTGTCCTCTTCTGGGCATGAGTTAAAGTGAAATCAAGATTACTTGTAAAAGTCTCTAGTAAGTTACTATTTGTGGAAATTTTTTCACTTCCAATAATCTGTTTATTTATTTTTTTTCTTCTCTTAAAAATTGTTTGCAAATATAAAAATTCATCAAACGCCAGTCTTTTTTTTGCCTTAAAGTATTCATTCAATCCTACTGGGAAGTGAATGTCATTTAGACTTGTAGTACGATCTTGAAGTTCATACTTAGTTAATTGTTCTTCGTTTAAATAGTCCTCAATTTCAGGCGATCTTTTAAGCGCATATTTTATACCCTTACGCAAAAGTGAGCTTGATAATCCTTCTATTTTTTTATAAATAGGAATTAATGCACCTGTCTCATTCAATTCATCAAACTCCAGGTATTTTTCAATTGTTGCATTTTTAAATTCGACTGACCCGGTTTTCTTTACTTCTGGAACCCCAGAAATTGCTACAGTATCGCCCTCCTTGTAGCGAGTTTCAATGTATTGAGGTCCAAACCATTTTGCTTTAGCTTCACCGGTTTCATCTGAAAGTGATAAAGTTGCTATTCTTAACCTACTTCTTGTAGTGAATACAGAGACTTTTGTAACATTTACCAGTACAGTTATTTCTTTTGTCTCAATNAAGTTTCTTACATTTTCAATAGTTAATATATCTGATCGATCTATATGCTTACGCGGATAAAATCTTACAAGGTCGATGATACTTTTTATACCATATTTATTTAACGACTTAATACGCTTCTCACCGAAACCTTTTATTTCAGATACGTCAACATTATTTAAATAACTAATTCCTCTTTTAACCACATTCAAACAATAGCTAAAAACTTTTTAATTCAAAGTACCTACAAATTATTAAATTAGTTATAGTTAAACTTGTAATTTAGAGGAAAAATNTATGGCAAATAGATGTCAAGTAACCGGNAGAGAGCCAAGATCAGGAAAAAATGTTTCCTTTTCTCATAAAAGAAACCCNCGTTGGTTNAAACCAAATATCATTACAAAAAAATATTGGCTACCAAGTGAAAAAAGGTGGATAAAACTTAAGGTCAGTACTAGAGGTAATAAAATTATTGATAAGCGTGGTATAGAGTCAGTTGTTAGAGATATTAGACAAAGAGGTGAAAAGGTTTAATGGCTCAGGGAGTCGTAAAATCTTATGATCCTAATTCTGGAAACGGGATAGTAGTTTTAGATACGGATAAAAGTGAAGTCTACATTCAGCCGGGTTCACTCAAGGGTTCAATCTTCCGAACTCTTAGGCAGGGTCAAAGGATAAATTTCGAAATGCACAATATTGATGACGTTCCAACTATTTCAAATGTGAAAATTGGACAAGGTGGATATTAATATTATTTAATGTCTGAAATAAATATTAACGAATCTAATAAGTCAATTATAGAAAAACACTTTAATCAACTAGTTTGTGATGAATATACAGAATCTATATTTAGGGGCGGACAGTCTACGGCGGATGAATATCTTGCAAATTTAGATATTAAAGGATATTCAAAAAAAAGAAACAATGTNTACCCAGAAAGTAAAAGAGGTTCATCTTATCTCTCTCCGTATATAAGACACGGTTTACTAGGTCTTAGAGAAGTTTGGAATGCTGTAGATGACTTTCCTTATGAAGATCGAACAAAGTTTAGAGATGAACTACTTTGGCAGGAATTTTCAAGACATTTGTATGCAATTATGGGAAAGAAAATGCAAAAAATGCTGAATTATTCAATGGTAAACAATAATAAACATGTCAATTCTGATGAAATGAATTGTATTCAGACAATAGAAAATGAGTTAGTTAAAACAGGCTATATGGTCAACCAAACAAGGATGTGGCTTTCCTCACACAGAAGCTTCAGATCAGAAAATAGTTGGCGAGTGTATGAAGATTATATGTTTAAACANTTAGTTGATGGATCAAGATTTGCCAATAGGCTTGGATGGCAATGGGTAATGGGTGGACAAACCGGCAAATTGTATGGATTTGCTCAATCTCAAGTTAAAAATAGAGCTCCAAAGTTATGCCAAGAATGCACTTTACAATATAATTGCCCAATACAAACATGGCCAGATGAAACTATATACCAACCAATTAGTCAGAAANTAGATTTTGAGATTGCTGAGAAATTTGGACCTACAAACATTATTGATTCAGGAGAACAGCCTGAAGTTGTATGGTTGACTGGTGAATCATTGGGAGATGATGATCCCGCGTTAAAGAATAACTCTGAGTTACCTGTTGTATTCGTATTTGATGAATTATTATTAAGTAAGTTAAAATTATCATCGAAAAGAATAAATTTTTTATTGGATACACTAAGGGAAATTTCTCACAAAAAAGATTTATCAGTTTTTATTGATGATCCTAAATTTATTTTAAAAGNNCAGAAATTTGCTGTTACNTATGCATGTGTTCCTAAATATCGAGATATTACTAGTTTAATTAAGCCGGCGACTGAATTTCCATCAAGAAGGCTGGCAGAACCTATAAGTTTCTATCCAAAGAGTTATTCCTCATGGAAAAAAAAGATCAAACTAAGCGTATGAGAAGAATATTATTGTTTGTTTTTTTATTTTTTCATAATTACATATATATCTATACAAATGGNCGAATTGGAAAGAATCTAAATGGAAGGCCTTGTTTAATTCTTGAAACTGTTGGTGCTAAAACANAATTAGTAAGAAAAAATGTACTTGTGTTTCTNAGAGAAGGCAACGAAATATGTTTAGTGGCTTCACGAGGTGGAAGTGAGAGAAATCCGGGTTGGTACTATAACTTAAAAAAGAACAGAACTTCTGTAATTTTTATTGGTACTGAACGTTTTGAGGTTACTTCTAGAGAAATTTTCGAAGAGGAACGCCATGAATGGTGGNTAAAAATGGATTATTTAAATAATGGTGGNTATGGAAGGTATCAACAAAGAACAAATAGAACAATTCCAGTAATAATACTTTCAATAACTTAGTCACATTTTNCGCCTAAGTCAGTTTTGTAGTTTATCCCGCTATATGTCAACAATTAAAGCCTTTTGGTAATATCTACGAAGAGTTCCGGAGTAAGCTGATCAACTATAACATCAGCATCTGAAAGCTCATTCTTTTTAAAAATTCCCCTATCAATAGCCACCACAAAATTATTCGAAGCTNTACCAGCTTGTATTCCAGGTGGGCTGTCTTCAACAATGATATTCTTTGAGGTTTTTAATTTGTTAACAGCCAAATTATAAATATCAGGAAATGGTTTATTTCTTGGACGAACAGCATCACCTCCAACTATAAAGTTAAAGTAACTAGCTATAGAAGCTTTGTTTAACTTGTCTTCTAATGCCTGTTGTGGAGAAGCTGATACACATGCTTGTGTCCAATTCAAATTATCAAAATAATTTAAACACATAAGTGCATCTTCATAGAGTGAATGATCAGAAAAGTTTTGAATAATCAATCCTGCTATTTCATCCATAGTTTCGCTGAATGAAGGAAGTTCAACTTCTTGGGCATATTTTTTATAGACTAATCTATCATCGATACCTACATAATCATCAAATTTTTCAATAGGTAAATTTAAGTTGCGGCTTTTTAATACTTCTTGCCAAGCGTAAGCGTAAGCCCTTTCCGTATCCATGAGGGTTCCATCACAGTCCCAATAGATTCCTATCACTACTTAACCTAATTTTGATTGTATATCTTTAGCGCTTTTTAATGCAAGCCCATCTGAACCTTGAGTGCTCCACTGACTGCTTTTATCATTAATTGCCTCTTGCACAATATCATTTAATAATTCATATTTTGATACATTCAGATTTTTCCATAGATAGAGTGCGTGGCTTCCAGGTATAGTATTGATCTCATTGATATATACTTCTTCTCCAGTTTTTAAAAAGTCGTATCGAACAATACCGCGTGAGGGTATAATTTTATTAATTTCTTGAACGTAGTTTAAAATTTTAGATTTAATATTTTCTGATATTTCTGCTGGAAGTTCNCTTTTTGACCCTTCTAGACCTCCATTATTTAGATATTTATCCTCGTATGAAAATAAATTTGAGTTTCTTATTGGTTTCTCTATTTCTGAGTAATTAAATTTTGGGTAGTTCCTGACGCCAATTAATAAATCATCTGCATTTTCAATATATTTTTCTATTAATGCGCCTTGATTATAAAGATCAGAGGATGAAACTATTTTTAAAGCTGTTTCATAATCTCTTACAACTTCAACACCAATTGATGATCCCCCAAATTGTGGCTTTAGAACATAGGGTCCATCAAAATCTATGGANCTGCCATCTATTACTCTAAATTTATCTAAAACAGGTAGGTTGTTTGCTTTCATAACAGAATAAAAAGCATATTTATCCATACATACTTGTGCAGTAGTTAAATTTGGACCTGTATATTTAACATCCATTAGCTCAAGAAATCCTTGTAACGTACCATCTTCTCCTGGTCCACCATGNCAAGAATTTACAAATACATCGAAGTCTAGTTTTGTTCTCTTATGGGAAAAGTAATTTGTTTTTCCAAGAGTTATTTGTAATTCTTTCTTAAAAATCTTGGGATTATTAACAAAATCAGTGCTTTCTAAATTGGCATCAAGAAGAAACCATTTATTATCCTTAGTCCAATAAATTACTGAAACATCATTTTTAGCAGAAAGGACTCTTGCACTTTGGAGACCAGTNAGAATAGATATATCATGCTCAGGAGAAGGACCACCTAGGATAACACCGATTTTATAATTCATTATTATGGATAGTGGTCAGGTAAATCATTTTCAAATAGTACAACATCATCTGGTTTTATAATAGTATTCAAATAGTTTACAGCTTCATCTCTATTAGGAAACCAAAAAGTAGGTATCCCATTCTCTTGGAAAGCTAACAACAATGCATTTTTATTTGTATGACCTATGACTAATGCACCATCTATTACTTTGCTTGATTCTGTTCCAAAAGCATAGTTAAGAGAAAATTGATCATTTCCTAGTTCTATCATCCCAGGTGTAACTAAATATTTTAGAGATTTTTCATCTCCCTCAATATCTAGAAGTTTTAATGCATATTCAATCCCCATAGGATTCGAATTAAACGAGTTATCGATAATTTTGTGCCCCAAGTCACTTTCTATAACTGTTTGGCGATGTGATGTTTTTTCTAATGATACAATATCAGAAAAATATTTAACAACGTCTAAATCAAGAGCAAGTAGAACACCCGTAGAAAGTGCAATTGAAAGTTGTAATAATTCCGGGGCGGTTACTTTAGATATTAATTTGCCTTTAACATATATATGATGTTCTCCATCTTGATAGTCAACGAAAACTATTGCTTGCTTACTTGTAGTCGAGCAATCATAAACAATTTTTTGATTTGTCCATAAACGTGCTTGATTTAATAAAAGTTCATCATCACCATTAATAACAACAGATCCAGTAAGTTCTACAATTTCTGATTTAGCATCAAGAATATTTTCTAAATTTTTCATTCTTTCAAGATGAACAGGAGCGATTCCAGTAATTACTGCAATGTGTGGCCTTACCCATGAACAAATTTCTCGTATTTCTCCAATACCATAAGTTCCCATTTCAATGATGGCTATTTCATCTGAAGACTTCAAATCTTCATTAATTGCTTTTGCTATTCCTAATCTATTGTTAAAACTTTCTTTGGTTGAAAATATTTCATTATCAATTTTTAAAATTTGATGAAGAGTATTTTTTGTTGTAGTTTTTGAATATGATCCCGTAATACCAACTATTGGGATAAGCATTTCGTTTAGTTTTGTAGAAGCTGTATCTACGAAATGTTGGGTTAGAGATTTTTCATAGTTAACCAATATCTTTAGACATTGATCATATACAAAATAACTAAAAATATTAGCTAGAAGTGCAAGCAGATAACCCAATTCAACAATAAGTGAGACAGCTGAAATGGATATAATGACAAAATAATAGAAGTTATTAACACGTGATAATCTCTCAGTTTTTATAATTTCTGAAGTCCTGGAGGAAAATGTTAACCCAATAGGAGTAAAGATAGTAAGTATTAACACTATCGCAGGGAAATAGGCTAGCCATAGTGAAATGAACCCACTGATGAGGAGTAGAATAAACAAGATGTAGTTAGAAGTTTTAGACTTAACCCACCTGAAATAAAACTTTGTTACAGATCCTCCAATGTAATGTTCTCTCTGTGCCAACCTAGACCACTTAACTGAATTTATTAAAGAACCAATCGTAAGAGCTAGTAAAACAATTATATAAGTTACATTCATAAACTTTTTAACACCTCAAATATTGAATTAGGATTACTTCTTAACATATTGTGCCCCTGATTAGGAATAATAGTTAATTCTGAGTTGGAAATTAACTTTTGAGATTTTTCTGCGATAGTGACTGGTACATCCATATCATTTTCACCCCAAAGTAACTTCACATTAGATTTAATACTTGAAAGCTTATCTTCCATATCATCGTTTACTGCCTTTACTAGTGTTTCTCTCATCACCCCTTCTGAATTTCTGTAGTCGAATGATCCGGTTTTATTTTTAATTGATTCAACTTTAGCAGAGGAAACTAAACCAAATTTATTAAGATTTTTAAATATCGATAATTTATTAACAAAACTTTTCTTTGGAGTATTCCTCAGTAAAGGGACTCCAATTAATACTAAGTTATTAATTGGTCTCAAAAAAGATAAATGAACAGCAACTCTGCCACCAAACGAATGGCCGACAAGTGTATTAATCTCAGGAGGAATTATATCGTTCAAATAAGCTGCATACTCAAATGGGCTCATACTATTTTCTAAGCTTTTAGACTTTCCAAAACCGGGAAGATCTAATGCTATCCCTGGAAAGAGTTCAATTATATTTATAAAATCTTGACTGTCTCTACCCCATCCATGCATATAGCAAACTTTAGGATTCTCAACATTGGAGTAAGCAAAGGTACTACCATCTGATAAAAGTTGAAATGCCATTTAGATTAACATTCTTCCTAAAGTCATGATAGCCCTAATTTCAAGACCCATAATAAACAATAAAGCTATTCCCCAATATAGAAGATAATTTTTATTCATTTCTGATCTATAAACATATAAGAACGTAAGTGTAAATAAAACTACTACTTTATAAAAAAGATGGAAAGATCCTGGCTCAATAATTTCTGAAAATAATAAAAGTTCTCCAGCAGTTTGAATGAGGATAGTTGCTACTGAAAAATTTACTAGGTATTTAGCAATATTATCAAATCTTTCAGACTTAGAAATATATATGGCAATAAGAATTAAGCCACTTGTACCTGCAACCCATATACTGATTAAAGGCCATTCAGCGCTAAAGTTGTTCATCATATATTTCTATTTTAGTAGTAATTAAATTGAGTATTAATTTTATTTCAGTTACAGTGAATTTATGTCAAAAATAGTCCAGTCTCAATTAGAAGCTAATGTGCCAAATGCTTGGTCTCCTACTTTTCAATCAAAAATTGTAAAAGCACGTAATGCGGAAATTTGGGATCAAGATGGAAATAGATTTCTGGATTATGTCGGTGGATATGCTGTTTTGAATACAGGCCATGTTCATCCTAAAGTTGTATCAAAAGCAAAATTGCAAATGGACGATTTTACTCATTCTTGCTTTGCTTATGCCCCACATCAAAATGCTATAGATGTATGTACAGAAATTAATAAAAGATACCCAATAGAAGGTGAAACAAAAACATTTCTGGTAAATAGTGGTGCTGAAGCCGTAGAGAATGCCATTAAAATTGCCCGATACTACACAGGAAAACAACACATAGTTGCATTCAAAGGTGGGTTTCACGGTAGAACTTATATGGCAATGGGATTAACTGGTAAAGAGAAGCCTTACAAAACTGGTTTTGGACCATTTCCAGATTTTATATCACATACTGATTTTCCATATGAATACAGAAATACAAGCGATGATCAAGCTCTAGAAAGATTTAAAAATCATATTACAAGTATAGGTGTGGAAAATATTGCTGGTATTTTGATCGAAATTCAACTTGGTGAAGGAGGATACATACCTGCAAGTAGCTACTTTTTAAAAGAGTTAAAAAAAATAGCTACTGAAAATAATATTCTTCTAATTTTTGATGAAGTCCAAACAGGTTTTGGCAGAACTGGAGAAATGTTTGGAGCTAATACAGTTGGTGTAACTCCTGATATGGCAACCTTGGCTAAAGGAATTGCCGGTGGTTTTCCACTTGCTGGAGTTATTGGTAAAAGTAATATTATGGATTCAATTCACGATGCTGGGATAGGAAGTACTTTTGGAGCATCTCCAGTTTCTTGTGCTGCAGCATTAGGAGTATTAGAAGTGTTTGATGAAGAAAACATTCTTGAAAATGTAAAAAGGCATTCAGAAATAATGAAAGAAACTTTAAATACTCTTCGTTCACACAAAGAATTTATTGGAGATGTAAGAGGTTATGGAACTATGATTGGTGTAGAAATNGTTGAAGATANGGATACTAAAAATCCTTCAAAAGATATNGCAATGAAGATAATTGANAATTCAAAAAATGAAGGATTNCTTTTAGTAAATTGTGGACTTGAAGGAAATGTTATAAGATTTATGGGCCCTCTTACTACTCCAGATACTCAAGTGCATGAAGCTATGGAAATGTTCTCTGAGTCTGTAAACNCTATTTAGAATCTACGTGAGTAAGTTCATGCAGCTTTTTAAGAGTTTCTGAATCTTTAGCAGCTTCAGCTGGTGCCTTCATAAGCCACGCTGATACAAGATCAAGGGATTTCAAATCTTTTTTCATTGCAAAGAATTTCATATACCTAATAGCATCTATAACTACACCGGCACTGTTAGGTGAATCCCAAACCTCAAGTTGGAGTTCTATGTTTAGAGGCACTCCCCCAAAAGCTTCACCCTCTAGCCTGATGAAAGCTTTTTTTCGGTCTTCTAACCATTCAACATAGTCAGATGGTCCGATCCTTACAGTACCCTCTTCCATTCCTTTTCCCTTATTGGCAACAGAAGTAACTGAGGTAGTTTTACTTGTTCT
>NHIM01000019.1 GCA_002169845.1 Acidimicrobiaceae bacterium TMED189
TGGGCTGACTGATTTATCATACATACCCTTGAATGTTTCCATATCAGTTGTAATAGTGCAGTCTGCTTCAGCATCTTCATCTGTTACTTCACTACCTTCGGGGCTCATAAAAACAACTTGAGAATCTACAACCCACTTTATTGATCCAGGCAAAATACTAAGATCTTTCCCTTCCATATTTTTTATTACAAAATCTAACGCTTCAGACATATTCCTCCTAATAACTATTTATTTATTAATTATATACATGATTATAAAACTGTTGACAATTATTTGCTCCGAGGGTGGGACTTGAACCCACAACCAACGGATTAACAGTCCGCTGCTCTGCCAATTGAGCTACCTCGGATAGAAATTTAATAATACTATGAATTAAAGGGTATTCTGAAAATTTTCAATTTTCTTTTTTAAGTTTTCAATTTGAGAAAATATTTNTATATCATTTGAATCTTCTAATTTAGTAANNAAAGAATTTATTTTNATTTCAAAATAATGTATNTATAACCTAGAAATTGCTTCATGTAATTGATCATCNGTNAATGAAATATTTTTATACTTNNCGGTAAGTTNTTGATNTTCATNANCTTGAAGTTTTTTAACAATATTAGAAANATCATNNTTNGNNTCNTANAGATCNTTNAAGTCNTCAGATTTTTCAAANTTATTTTTAATNAAGCTTGATANGAAAATATCTTGNAAAGATTCGATGTGTTTGTTTGTATTANTNGNANTGGANGAANCNGANNCAGAAGNTTGNGCTGNTTCTTTATATTTCANCTCTTTAATTAANACNTCTTTTGGAGTGTTTATTTTANTTGATANTTTATCAAAGGCNTAATCTTTNTCTAATGGTCCNAGGACAGANATAAGTTTTTTAAATTCAGTAAANATTCTTCGTTTNTCAATTTCATGTTCNTNGTCAATAAGTGTGTCTACACAANACTCNATTAAGTCAATTTTTTGAGTTAGTAATAAACTAATATCANCTTTNCCATCTTCAAAATANTCACCAATATCTTTGTAATTATTGGGTAATNTCAAGCAAGNTAAATTTAAATCTCTNGNNGTAGATTTTTTAAATTCTAAAATTCTTTTTGTAGCNTTAACTCCNGCTTCATCATTATCGAAAGATAAAGTNATATTGGATGAATATTTNGATAACTGCTCAAGCTGTTGAGCTGTTAAAGCAGTTCCCGATGGCGATGCGACATTTGAATAGCCNAGTAAGTTNAATGCNATTACATCGAAATATCCCTCAACAANAATAATCTCATCTGCATCTTTGACACTTTTTAAAAAATTATCCGTAAAATATAATGTTCTATTTTTTTTATAGATTTGGGANTCTGCNGAGTTNAAATATTTTGGTCCAAAATCACTTAATGCCCTGCCACCAAATGCAACCACTTCACCCCTAAAGTTTGTTATTGGGAATAATATTCTTTCTCTAAACAATAAGTTTTGTTTTTCGCTTAAAAGNCCTAGGGATTTTAGATTTTGTTTTGTTATATTATTGCTAGAACAGAAATCATAGAATATTTTTTCATCCATCTCAGCAAANCCTATATTAAATTTTTTAATAGCTTCATCATCAATCTTTCTATTAATTAAATATTTTTTAGGTTTTTCTGATGTAGTCTCTTGGATGTTTCCTGTAAAATAATCTGAAATTACTTTCATTGTTTGAATTAAACTCTTTTGATTTGATTCAAATTGTGAATCCGTGTATTTAAGATTGAAGGCATATTTTTCAGCAACTGTTTCNACTGATTCTTGGAATTCTATATTATTGATGAGTTGGACATATTTAAATATATCTCCCCCCTCTTTGCATCCAAAACAATGAAATAAGTTTTCTTCATCTGTAAAACTCATACTTGCTGTTTTTTCACCGTGAAATGGGCACAGCGCCATTCCTTTATTTCCTCGAAGCTTCCCAGTTGTGGAACTTAGTATGAAGTCACTTATTTTTGATTTTAACTTTAATGACTCTATTGAATCTTTTGAGATACCCATATCAACTCTGAAAATATTGAACCAAAGAGTCTATTTTAATTCTTTCTTGTTTCATAGTATCTCTATTTCTCACCGTTATACATTTATCATCTAATGTATCAAAGTCTACTGTTATACAGTTTGGTGTTCCAATTTCATCTTGTCTTCTATATCTTTTTCCAATTGACTGTGTAACATCTATTTCTGTTCTATAAAAAGGCATTAATAATTCTTCAATTTGATTACAAATANGGATTAATTCATCTTTCTTNCTTAAAGGTAATATTGCGATTTGAATAGGAGCAATCTCAAAGTTCATTTNGAAAAGTGTTCTTGTGTCTCCGCTNTNAAGTTGTTCTTCTTGAAATGTAGATAATAAAATNGCAAAAACTGTTCTAGTCAGCCCTCCAGCTGGCTCTATGACTGTTGGTAAATATTTAGAATCATCTTTAGAGTCAAAATAAGTCAGNTCTTTTCCNCTTTTTTCTTGGTGAGCTGAAAGATCGNAATCTCCACGATTTGCAATTCCCTCTAACTCTCCCCATCCCCATGGATAAAGGTANTCAATGTCTGTAGTTGATTTTGCGTAGTGGGCTAACTCATCAGNTTCATGTGGTCTTAATCGTAGTAGGNTATCTTTTANNCCAAGATCCTTGTACCAATCGAGTCTTTTTTGAATCCAGTATTCCATCCATTCATCTGATTCGTCTTCCTTACAAAAAAATTCTATTTCCATCTGTTCAAACTCTCTTGTTCTGAAGATGAATTGTCCAGGAGTTATCTCATTTCTAAACGATTTACCAATATTTGCAATTCCAAAAGGTAATTTGGCTCGCATTGTTCTGAGTACATTTTCAAAATTAACAAATATACCCTGAGCTGTTTCCGGTCTTAAAAATACTTGTGAATTATCGTCTTGAACCGGACCNATGTTTGTTTCAAACATTAAGTTAAATTGACGTGGCTCGGTTAGATCTTCTTTTTTTAAGTCATCTGGCACCTGGTCGGCTCTAAATCTTTCTCCAGTAGGTTTATGGTCAACCATGGGGTCGGTAAATTCAGCTAAATGCCCCGATGCTTTCCATACTTCAGTACTTTGGATGATAGAAGTGTCTATAGGATAAATTTTTACATCCGATGTTTTTAAAGATTTCCACCAAATATCCGCTATGTTTTTCTTTAATATTGTTCCTAGTGGTCCGTAGTCATAAGAACTTCTCAAACCTCCGTAAATTGAGGATGCATTAAAAACAAAACCTCTAGTCTGGGCTATCTTTACTACTTTTTCAAATAATTCTTTATCAGGCGTTTCCATAAGTTCTCTTTCGTTTTGAGAATTCTTCTGCAGCCTCGTTAAGTTGGTTTTCACCAAATTCTGGCCAGAGAGTTTTAAAAAACATAAGCTCAGTGTAGCTAAGTTGATATAGTAGAAAGTTACTTAACCTTTGTTCTCCTGCAGTTCTTATTAAAAGATCTGGATCTGGCATTTCGGGAATATACATATAATTACGAAATTTATTGCTAACTGAGTTTAAATCAACTTCATTTCTATTATCATTTACAAATTTTTGAATACTGCTATGAATCTCATTATGAGAGCCATAATTAAAGGCAAATACTAAATTTAATTTACTATTTGAAGAGGTTAATTCTTCCGTTTCCGACATCAATACTTTATTTTCATCAGGAATCTTATTATCTTCCAAATCTCCTAAAAAATGAAAACGAACTCCCAGTTCATTAAATTCATCTCTCCGCCTTATAAGTAAATCCCTGTTAAAAAACATTAAAAATTCAACTTCATCCGAACTTCTCATCCAATTTTCAGTAGAAAAGGCATAAACTGTTAGCCATTTCAACTTATTATCTAAGGCCCAGTGTATAGTTCTAGACAATGACTCTTCACCCGCGGCATGACCAGCAGTTCTTTCTAAGCCTTTGTCTTGAGCCCAACGCCCGTTGCCATCCATAATGATAGCAATATGATTGAGGTTAATTTTTAATAAGTCCATTCCACACCTTATCTAATATTGCATTTTCCCTTTTTCGCAATTCTGACTCATCTGCATGTGTGTATCCTACTAAATGCAAAAGGCCATGGACTAATACTAGCTGTAACTCTTCAATTAAGCTTTTGTGGTATTTAGCTGCATTCATTTTTAAAATAGATCTACAGAAAAACATGTCACCTAAAGTCTCTTCATTTTCAATATTGAGTTGATTTATTTCGACTATTCCTGAAAACAATGGGAAAGAAAGCACATCAGTTGGACCTTTTTTATTAAAATACTCACTATTTAAATTACTAATTTCATGTTTGGAAATGGAATTTAAGTTAAAGTAAAACTCATCTGAAATATTAAAATATGAATTAAATACTTCAATTGCTTTTTTTATACCTTTTTTTTCTTCTTTATAAAAATATCCATTGAAAGTAACTTTCAAATTATTCCTCTTCTGATATATCAGGATACATTATTCTTTGATGATAAAGCCCTTCTAGGCTATTTTGGAAAGATCGTTTTATTTTATCTATATCAGAGAAAGTGATTGGNGAATTATCAAACTGACCATCAGTAATTTTTTCAGTNAATATTTCTTCTATAAGATTTCTTATTTTTTCNTCGTCAGCATCTTCGTTCATGAATCTTGCCCTACAGGCAGCTTCAAGAGCATCAGCCATCATTAGTATTACGGTTTCTTTCGAAGTTGGTTTTCTACCTAAATGTCGGAAATCACTTTTTTCAACATTAGGGTTAACCATTTTCTCTTTTTCATAAAAGAATCGCATTATTGAGTCACCATGATGTTCTAATATTCCGTTGTACACAATTTCTGGAATTTTAAATTTTTTAGCTAATTTAATTCCATCTGGAACATGAGCCCTAATAATATTGGATGACTCACTTGTTGATAACGTATCGTGTGGATTGCTTGAACCAAATTGATTTTCAATAAACATAGTTGGATTTTCTGTTTTTCCTAGATCATGAAAATATGCCATTGCTCTTGCAAGTTGAGCATTAGCATTAATTTGATTAGAAGCTCTGTCGGCAAGAGTCCCGACTACAAGAGAGTGATTAAATGTTCCTANAGCTTTTTCTTCAAGGTATCTTAANCCTGGGTGGTTTCGATCCGCAAGCTCTGAAAGTCGAAAGTTTGTGGTGATCTTAAAAAGTGCTTCTATATACGTGATAAGTGAAAATGCTGCTAAGTTGGCAGCTAAGCCACCAATTAAACCAGTNACTAATATTTCAAATAAGGTGAAATCCTCTCTCAAAAAGAAATAGATTCCAAAAGAGATCACAGGTTGGGTCAATGATATATATATTATTCTCTCTCTTAGGACTCTCCTGTCAATATTTTCTGAGATAAATACTGATGGAAGAATCGAGAGAATTCCACCTAAAGCTAGAAGTCCAATATTCCCACCACCAGCAAGAGCTAATAAAGCGCTGGAAAGTGACAAAACAAGGCTAGCTCTTAGGTTTAGTAAAGTTGCTGAGATAACCCCCACAAAAGATATTGGCACACCATATTTTAGATAATCAATGTCTAATGTCTGAGAAAAATAAGATGTGCCTCTTAGAAATACTGATGCTATCAGAATTAAAGTAAGTAACAGTATAAATTCTTTATCGTTATTCCATATAGAATCATTAAACCTCCAAAATAAAAAATAAATAAGCAGAAATATTGAAAATATTATTGGAAGAGCAGCAGTTTGAATAGTTCTTGACTCACCAGAAAGAAAACCAAAATTATCAAGTGCGTTATATTGGATCTGATTAATAGGATTACCCTCTTCAATGATTAAGTCATTTTCAAAGAATTTTACAATTACAGGTTCTACAGAATTTGCTATATCTTCTTTTTGGTTGTTCCATAAATCTTCTTCTAACCTTTGATTAGATACAAGGTTCTCAGAAATAATTTCTGAAACAGTTGATCTCAAACGATTTTCTGGGATTAATGAAAATAAATCACTTGTGAGATCTAAATATGGGGGGTTTGAAACAATACTCTGTCTTAAAGAATTCAAGTTTTCATTATTTATACCATTATTTAAAATTTGATTTGCCTGACTTTTTGCTTCCAGTTCAAGTTGTGAAAGATAATTTGTTTTATTGTTAAAGTCGTAATTAGAAATTTCAACTAACACTTCAATAGTCGAAGTTGAGATAGTTGAAAATAAAAGAGATCCTGTAATGTTTTCGATTTGTTCTACTTTAGAAAGAGTCACAATTTCAACTTCAGGTTCTTCTTCTTCACCAATTACTTCAGAGTCACCAACTACTAAAGTTTCAGATACCCTTGCTTCAAAAACAGCTAAGAACATGTCTTTGATTCCCTTGATAACAGAATCATTAATTGTTGTATCTATCGAGTAAATTGGACTTACAGATTCAATTGCAAGTTCCTTATTGATTGCTGTTTGTTCTTCATCAATGATTTCTATATAATTTGGTGCAAAAAATGATGTCGGNGAAACATCCCCTACATCTATTTTTATTATTTGATTCTCAGGAAATATACTAAAAGAAATAAACCAAACTAACCCACCAAAAATTACTACATAAAATAACTTTTTAGAATGCTGTATATAATTTGAAATCATTTGTCAGGGAATATTTCTAAAATTTTTGATACGATTGGATTTCTTACTATATCGGTATTTTGAAATTCCATAACAGTAATTTCCTCAATTTTTGAAAGTATTTTTCTAGTCTTTTTAAGGCCNGAATTATCCTTGCTGTATAAATCTACTTGAGATTCATCTCCAGTAATAATTATTTTTGAATTCTCACCTAACCTAGTCAAAAACATTTTAATTTGACTCATTGTGGCATTCTGAGCTTCATCCAATATTATACAAGCATTGTTAAGGGTTCTACCTCTCATATAAGCTAATGGAACAATTTCAATGTTTCGCTTTTCTAGTAGGTGAGCTAAGGTTTCATTACCAAAAAAATATTCTAAAGAATCGAAAAGTGGCACTAGGTATGGATCAATCTTTTGTGATAAATCTCCAGGTAAATATCCTAATCTCTCCCCAGCTTCAACTGCTGGTCTTGTAAGTACTATCTTTTTTATCTTTTGATCAGAATACATCTTAACTGCAGCTGCAACAGCTAAAAAGGTTTTTCCAGTTCCCGCCGGCCCAATACCAAAAGTTATTGTTGAATTTTGTATTAAATCCATGTACTTATATTGATTTATATTCTTAACTTTTATTGACTTATTTTCAATTATAGAGATAGAGCTAATTTTTTTTTCATCATATTTTGAGGAGGTCTTAATGTTTGATAGTAATGCAATATCAGTTTCTTCAATATTTTCATCGTTATCATTCATTAACAGCATTTCATCAAAAATTCGCATAATCTCTTTTGCGTCTTTGTCTTGGCCATCGATATGTATTGTATTGCCCTTTACATTTATCCTGACGTTTGGAAAGACTGATTTTATATACTTAAGATTTTTATCATTTATGCCTAAGATATTTACTACTTCAACATTTGATGGAATTTGTTTTTCAAAACCCATCAAATAGCCTTCAATTGGGTTCCGCCAATAAGGTGTAGATGAATGTGAAAAATGGTCTGCATTGCATCTTTATTTGTATTCCAAAGTAAGCGATATCCTGACTCATCAATATTTAGATTTTCAGCAAGTTTCTGTGCAGTAAGTACCATTCGTCCGATCAACATTGCGTCATCTTTAGAAACGTCATTTATAGTTCTTATCTTTTTTTTTGGAATTACCAATACATGAATTGGAGCTACAGGATTGATGTCATTAATAGCAAAAATTTCTTTATCTTCGTAGATAATTTCAGATTCAATTTCTCTATTAAGAATCATTTCAAATATTGACTTTTCTTCCATATTTAATCCTACATCATTAAGGATACAGCAACTATTGCTGCAGTATCTGCTCTTAAAGTAAAATCAGATAATTTAGAAATGTANNTAAAATTTTCTAATTCCCCTTTACTCCATCCACCTTCTGGACCTATTGCAAAATTATTGTGCATAATATTACTTTTTAAACTTTCTCCAGTTAAATCAAAGGCATGTTGAAACTTATTAAAGTCAAGCTCATCTTCTATTATCACTTCTGGCACAAAGGATATGCCTGACTGTTCTACTGCCCCTACTATCCATAAATTTAACTTTTTGAAATCTATGTTAACTTTTTGTGAATTTTCAGTTGGTCCTATTGTTATACTTTTTATACCTAATTCAGTAAGTTTTTCAACTAAAAATCTCATTCTTGTTTTATCTTGGAGTTTGGATATGAATATATTTAATTCAGTCGTTCTTTCATTAGCTTCAGTTTCCAAAATGATGATCTGTGAATTCAGNATTTTACCTAAAGAAATGATTCCTCTTCCATTAGTAACTTTCACGTAAGATTCATTTTTGATTCTGAGTACATGACTGAGGTGATGCAATTTTTCTTCTTCAATAGTATATTTAGTCAGTCCGGATTCATATTTTATGTCAAATATTGTAGGTATATGCATTATTGTTTAAGAAATTCTTTAAATGCTTCTTTTGGTACAGCAACCTTGCCGATATTCCGCATTTTCTTCTTACCTTCTTTTTGTTTCTCTAAAAGTTTACGCTTTCGTGTGACATCACCACCGTACAACTTGGCAGTGACATCTTTTCTGAGGGCTTTTATCGTTTCTCTGGCAATAATTCTAGATCCCACTGCAGCCTGGATTGGAATATCAAACTGCTGCCTTGGAATAAGTTCGGAAAGTTTTTTTACTCTATTTCTACCAATAAATTCCGCATTTTCCTTTGCGAGTATAGAGCTAAATGAATCAATAGGCGTTCCGTTAACTAATATATCAAGTTTGACTAAATTGCCTGTTTCAAATTCTAATATTTGATAATCTAGAGAGGCAAAACCTTGCGATATTGATTTTAAACTATCATAAAAACCTGTAACTAGTTCTAATAAAGGCATTCTATATTTAAGTTTTATCATTGATGTGCTTAGGTAGTTAAGATCTAATTGGACTCCTCTCTTTTCATTCAATAAATTCATTATTGAACCAAGATACTCTTTGGGAAATAGTAAATCTAATTCACAAATTCTTTCTTGTATGGATTTAATATCTGTATATTCTTCAATTTTTGATGGGTTCCTTATTATTATTTCCTCATCATTGTTACGCACAATCTTAAATTCAACTGATGGAGGGGTAACAATTAGAGAGAGATTAAATTCTCGTTCTAATCTTTCTATTACAATTTCTAAATGCAGTAAGCCAAGAAAGCCACACCTGAATCCAAATCCAAAGGCAGATGATGTTTCTGGCTCATAATAAAAACTTGCATCATTAAGAACATATTTATCAAGAGAGTCCCTTAATTTTACATAATCATCGGAATCTGCTGGATAAATACTTGAGAATACAGTGGGTTGAGGTTCTTTATACCCAGAAACAACAATAGGGTTAACATCTTCTTGGCTCACAAGAGTATCACCTACCCTAATTTGGGATAATTCTTTTGCACCTGTGACTATATAGCCAACTTCTCCCGATAAGAGTGAATCTGAGGGAGAAAGCTTCAAGTCGAAATAACCAATTTCTGATGCATCAAAATCAAATTTGGAATTAATTAGTTTAAGCTTTGAGTTAGTTTTTATCTCTCCACCGAAAACTCTTACTGATGCAATTACCCCACGATATGGATCAAAGTAGGAATCAAAAATTAAAGCATTAGTATTTTCCGCTTTTGTAACAGGTGAGCTTATTAAGTCTGGGATTTTACTAATCAACTCATTAACGCCTAATCCACTTTTTGCGGATATTTTGAAAATTTCGTCTTCGCGAGCTCCAATAAGATTAAAAATCTGTTTCGATACGTTCTCTATGTCAACATCAATAGAGTCAACTTTATTAATTACAGGTATTATGTCAAGACCAGCCTCTATTGCAGCNTATGAATGGGCAAATGTTTGAGCTTGTACGCCTTGTGTTCCGTCTACTANNAGTAAGGCACCATCACATGCTATTAGAGCACGTGAAACTTCNTATGAAAAATCTACATGNCCNGGGGTATCTATTAGGTTTATTTGAATATCTCCAAAATTTAAACGAATGGGNTGAGATTTAATTGTNATACCCCGCTCTCTTTCTAANTCCATAGNGTCTAATATCTGATCAACATGTTCACCTGGANTGATTAANCCNGAAATCTCGATTAGCCTATCAGCCAATGTAGATTTCCCATGATCAACATGAGCNATTATTGAAATATTTCTTATATTTTTATTATTTAACATCTTTATTAAGTTATTATCCTATATACAAAGAGGTTTTAGATGGCAAATATTAAATCACAAAAGAAAAGAATCAGGCAGGATGCAAAAAAGAATTTGCGCAACAAGTCTATAAAAACTGAGTTAAAGTCATCTCTCAAGTCTTTATACGATGAAAATGATAAAATTATCCCAGAAAATAAAGCTATTGTCATAAAAGAATTAGATAAAGCATTCACAGACGGCATTATTTCAAAAAATTATAGAGATAGAAATAAGTCTAGAATATCAAAACTCTAAAATTTTTTTAATACCCACAACAAATCTTTTATTATTTTCATGATTAAATTCTGATTCATTTGTAAGTCTTTCAATCTTATTTAATTGATGAAATGACTGATTTAAATTATCTCTACTTATATTATTTAGTCTTCGTTTAGCAAGCTCATATTTAAAGTCAATTTTTTCATCTAACAATAAAGCAACTCTTTCTTCTTCATTGTCAAACAATAAATTTATTCTTAGAAGCTCTTTATTTAAATAAGAAAGAAACTGTTGAAACAAGTACTCATTTTGACAAAATTCATAAATTATTTGGTTTGAAAGGGATTCTTTTTGATTGAAGATTATATTGCTTAAATCCCATGGGAAAAACTTATCTTTGACCTTTTTTAAACTTTCGATAATCTCAATGTTGTTTGAGACTTCTGAGAATTTACCTAAACTACTCTTTTTAATTTGAAATATATAATCTAAAGAGAAATCATAATCACTCTTTGATAAATCTCTAAAGTTGACAAATTTATCAAAAACAAATTTCTTATCGTAATCTTCAAATAAGGAAAGTGTCGTAGTACTCAAAAATTCCTCAAAGGTAATAAATTCAACAGCTTCTGAAATATTAGAAAGTTTGATAAAGTCCTGTCTATTAGTAATCAAATTTTCTGTAATAAGTAATTTAGTCATCAACCAACAAAATTTATAATCTTATCTTGAACAAAAATTACTCTTTTATATTTTTTTGCAGAAAGTTCGTAGCTTTCTAAACATAACTTCTCGACCTCTAATTGTTGTAGGCCAGTAGAGACTTCCATTGCATGTTTCTTTTTACCATTAATCTGAATAACTAACTCATATGTTGGATTCTCTATTTTATTATTATCTATGTTTGGCCAACTAAGTTGCGTAATCTCAGTATTAAAATTTTTGTAAAAAATTTCTGACGAAATATGTGGTGCGAATGGATTAAGTAATAAACAAATATTTTGTATAATATCTTTTTTCATACCAGAAGAGATGTGATTATTATTCTTTAGATAATCTGAAATTTGATTGTTGATTTTCATTAAATCAGAAACTGCAGTATTAAACTCAAATTTTTCAAGGTGGTTTGTGATTGATCCGATAGTCTGATTTAATAAAATTTCTAATTTTTCTTCATCTCTACTTATTGCATCACTGTTCTCCAATTCTGAGATTGATTCAAGGTTATCCCACAACTTAAACAGGAATCTTCTAGTCCCCTCTATTCCTCCATCATTCCATTCGACTCCATCACTTGGTGGAGCCATAAATAAAATGTACAATCTTAAAGCATCTGCACCATGGCTTTTAAAATAGCCTTCTGGGTCAACTATATTACCTTTTGATTTTGACATTTTGGATCCTCCAAAATTAATCATCCCTTGTGAAAATAGATTCTCGAAAGGTTCATTAATATCTATCATTCCAAGATCTCTTAGTGCTTTCACGAAAAAACGAGAATAAAGTAGATGTAAAATTGCGTGCTCTACTCCTCCAATATACTGGTCTACTGGAAGCCAGTTATTAATATAATCTGCATTAAATGGCTTTTCAGAATTTTTGGAATCTAAATATCTCATGTAATACCATGATGAGTCCACAAAAGTGTCCATTGTATCTGTTTCCCTTTTAGATGGAATTCCGCATACGGGACACTCAACATTAACAAAACTATCNCTTTTTGACAGAGGTGAGCCATCAGTATTGAGATAATCCTCAATCTCAGGAAGTTTAACAGGCAAGTTCTCAAATTTTTCTGGAACAAGCCCACAATTTTTACAATTTACTAAAGGGATTGGGCAGCCCCAGTATCTCTGTCTACTTATCAACCAGTCTCTTAGTCTGTAAGTTGTTTTTTGTAAGCCAATATTATCTGCAACTAGCCGTTCAACTATTTTTGAAGAGGCTTCATCATGAGAATTTAGACCATCAAATTCTTCAGAATTAATCAATTTTCCNTGACCTGTAAATGCTTCTTTTTCGATGTTAGATGACATTTCTTGATCTGAAATCACCTGTTTTATTTCAAGATTATACTTTTTAGCAAAATCGTAATCCCTTTGATCATGACCTGGAACAGCCATTATGGCACCAGTTCCATAATTGATGAGAACATAATCAGCTATCCATAGAGGAATTTGTTCTTTAGTGAGGGGATTTGTAACTAATAAACCTGTATCAACACCAGTCTTTTCTTTTGTAATTGACATTCTTTCAAACTCAGACTTTGCAGAAGCTTCAGAAATATACTTTTTAATATCTTCAGCATTTTCTGACATGCTAAGAATATTTTTTATTAGTTCATGTTCTGGAGAGATTACTGCAAAAGTCATTCCAAACAATGTATCAGGTCTCGTAGTAAAGACTTCAAAAGCTAGATTGCTATCAGTTATTTCAAGTTTAAATTGTGCGCCTGCAGATTTTCCAATCCAGTTTTTCTGCATTGATTTTACATTCTCTGGCCATTCTCCGATATCTTCTAGGCCACTTAAGAGCTCGTCTGAATATTTTGATATGTTTAAAAACCATTGATTTAGATTTTTTTGTGTTACTTCGGACTCACACCTATCACAATCTCCTTCAATTACTTGCTCATTAGCTAAAACTGTCTTACATGATGTACACCAATTTACTGGTGCATCTTTTTTATATGCTAAATCATTATTGAAAAGTTGTATAAATAAATGCTGAGTCCATTTATAGTAGTCCTCAGAATGAGCAGCTACCTCTCTATCCCAATCATAAAGTGATCCCAATCTAATAATCTGATCTTTCATATTTTTCATTCTGTCTTCCGTAAATTTTCTTGGGTGTATGCCTGTCTTAATTGCAGCATTTTCAGCAGGAAGACCGAAAGAGTCCCAACCCATTGGTGAAAGTACATTGTGGCCTGTAAGTTTTTTATATCTCGTAATAACATCACCAATCGTATAGTTTCTTACATGGCCCATATGTAGATCTCCAGATGGATATGGATACATGCATAAATTGTAAAACTTTGGCTTTTCGGAGTTCAGATCACATTTTCCAAGATTGGATTCAGCCCAAAGATTTTGCCATTTTTTTTCAAATTCTGCAAATTTATAGTCACTCATTTTGATATACCTTTTCTATCAGAGGAAATATAGAATCCACACTAGATTTTTTAACCATTTGTTCAATATTAAACAATTTTGATTTTATTTTTTTATTATCGTATCTTAAATCCTTAACAGCTTCATTTAATGAACTTAAAAGTTCCTCATTATCTTTAAATAAATANCCACTATCTTTTGTTAGNTAACTATTCATTGGAAGTATATCTCTAGTAATACATATTTTTGAAAAGCTCATAGCTTCCAGCAAAACAAGGCCCAGTCCTTCAGAAAATGATGGAAAAACAAACAAATCTACTGAGTCGAAAAATTTTTTTCGATTTGAAACGTATCCCAAATAGCTTATTTTTTTATTACTTTCCTCACTAGAAATTGACTGTAGGTATTCAATATATGAAGGATCTGCATAACCTCCTATTTTGAGAGTNACATTATTAGTATCAATTTTATTGAAAGTTAATAACAAATCTTCAATTCCTTTATTTTTATTTATTCTTCCAAGNAAACCAATCGAAATATCTGCTCCAAATGAATTTGGNGGATTAAAGTTACTTTGATCTATCCAATAAGGAATAATCGTTGGTCTCAGTTTTTCATTTAGCTCAATTATCCAATCACTAACTGCTTTAGATATTGCAATNATTGAATCTGCTTTTTCCCAATANCTCGCTAGAAAAATCATAAATCTTTTTTTTATACTATTAGAGATATCTGTACTTTCTAAGTAAGTATCATATTTGCCATGAACACTGACTATCCATCTAAAATTATCATTGAATTTTTTAATAATATATATCATGAAATCACTTCTNGGTTGGTGAGAATGGACAATATCACATTTATTTTTTTTGATATAAAAATAAAGCTTAAAGTAAGATAAAACATTAAACATTCTTGGACCATTTANTCTTTTGATTGGAATATCTAAATTGCTAAATTCATTTTCNAAGGAAAATATATTATTGTTATCTGGGCCAATAATAATTAGATTAACTATGTAATTCTCTTTTATTTGTTGTTCTACTAAATCAAACAGGTGTGTCTCTGCTCCACCTCTATTAAGTGTGTTAATTACGTGACATATTTTCATAATCAAATTAGATTCTAGGTGAAATCCAAGTTGACTTCGGTGGAAATAAATAATTTTCACGATAAAATTCGATAAGCTTTATTGGCGTAAAGTTAACGATTATATCTTCAGACCCACTTACATCATTTCGAATAGGATTAATTAAGTTTGAATTTATTAGTTTTCTTTTGAAGTCATACAGTTCATAAATACTGTTTATTTTTTTATTTGAATAATTATTATCTTGAATACTTANAAAATACTTTGAAGAAGATGGTTCAAAATCATTTACAATTAAAAACTCTATAAATTGTTCTTTAGTTACATTAATTTTAGAATTATATGATTGGATTTTTACATCTTGGTTTGAAACAAGGACTACNGGTATTGGATAATCATAATTATATAAACTTAAATGTTCAAAACGATGGTGTCCATCTAAAAGTATAAGTTTTTGTATCTGATTTTGAATATCTAAATTATTAATTACGTCTCTATCAATTTCAACAGAAAAAACTAGTGGTGGGAAATCCTTAACCGTTTCAAGGTCTCTGACTTGTTCAAATTTATCTTGAGTCTCTTCATGTAAAACTATATCAATATCATTATCTTTTGAGAGATTAATAGTTGTTTTTAACCCAACTACTTCAGTGCCATTAAATTTATACTTTTCAAAATTATTAAATATCATAGTTTTTCAAAAAAAGAACTCATGAATTTTAAAAGGTATTCTACTGCGGGCTTATCTATAGAATTATATAAACTGATTCTGATACCACCAACGCTACGGTGACCTTTAATCCCAATGATATTGTTCTCGAGAGATTCTTCTAAAAAGAGTTTTTCAATTTGTTCATTTTTAAAATTAAAAACTACATTCATTTTGCTTCTTGCATACTCTTCAACTGGTAGAGATACGTGATCGCTATATTTGCTGAGCATTGAATATACGTTAGTTGAGTGATCTTGAGATTGTTTCTCAAAATATTCCACCCCACCAGCATTCAACATCCAATCAGTAACAAGTTTTAACACGTAAATCGAAAAAGTAGGAGGAGTATTTAACAAAGAATCTTTATCGATCAATTTGGATAAGTTAAGATATGTTGGATTTTCATTTTGTTCAATAAAGTCTTCTCGAATTATAGAAATTGTAACTCCAGGTATTCCTAGGTTTTTTTGTGCTCCAGCATAAATATAAGCTACATTGTTCCAATCAAATTTATAGGACCCAATATCGGAGGAACNATCGACTATTAAATCATTCTCTATCTGATCAAAATTTCTTAATTGGATACCTTCGATAGTTTCATTTGAAGTTATGTGGAGATAATCAGTTTTTTGATTAACAGCTAGTGAAGGATCTTTGATAAATTCAGAAATATCGCTACTTTTCAAGAAAATCTCTTTTGAATCTCTAATTTTAACAAAATCTTCATAGGTTTTTTTCCCCCATGTTCCAGTAACTAAATTTGATGTAGATTTTTTTAAATTTATGTTGTGCGCTAAAAAAGTATTGTGGAAAGTAGCACCTCCTTGAAGGAATAGAATCTTATAATTAGAAGGGATATTTAACAGGTCTTTTAAATTCTTTTTAGTATTTTCAAGTATGTTCTGAAAAATATCACTTCTATGTGATATCTCAAGGATTGAAAATCCTTCATTCTCATACTCTAAAATATTTTGGTTAACTATCTCTAAAACAGAATTATCTAACTTAGCTGGTCCGGGAGAGAAATTGTATTTATTCATTATTTCAAACTTTTATCTTTAATAATCATGTTATACCCGACTCCCATAATGAGAGCAGAAAAAGCATTTAATTCTTCAATAGGTATTAAGAAAAAGAAGAATACTAGCAAAAGAAAAGAATAAAAATTTAAATTTTTATCTTCTGATATCCAAAAATTACAAATTAAAAGAAATAGAAATACAATAAAGAACGAACCGAAAGATAGAGAGTAGTTAACGAAAAGGTTTTGTACATTTGGAGAATACTCTAGTAATGAATAATTACCAGTTCCAAAGTTTTTTGCTTCATATCTTGATAATAAATATCTTGGTAATGTCCTATTAGTTAAATACATTTCATTTTTCATTTCATAAGACAGATAATCACTNAAGCCNATGTTNGTATTTGTAATGCCTTGTGGAGATAATGACCTGAATGAAAAAGCAAAATAATTAATAACATCGCTTCTATCACTNCCTATTTTAATTGTTTCATCAATATCATTAAATACAATTGCTTCAATCTCAGATGATTCAATATTAGAGTTTAAACANTCCCTGCTTTGAGGATTTAAATCACATTCTCTGATTCCTATTAATGAAAAGAAAAGAATAAGTAATACTGGAAGCAATGCACTATGTATCTTTTTATTTTTTAAATAATCAACCATAAGCAAGATGAAAAATAAAATACAATAAACCCTGACAAGATCGCTTCGTGTTAATCCAATTGCTAATGAAGCAATAATAAAAGTAACTCTATCAGGTTTTTCAATGGTAAAAAGATAAACGAAATATAAAGGAAGCAAGACAGAAGAAAGTAAGACTGGCTCCCTAAAAGAACCCATCGCCCTGTGGGGCTCATATTGCCAAAATGTTGTCTGTAAAGAGTCGCCTAATAAACCTGTATTTGACCTGTTCCGAACAAATTCAGGAAGGTCATAAATTTGTGCAAAATAGGTATAAATAGCGAATAAAGAAAAGATTAATATCAACTTTTGTAAGAGGTCCAAAAAATTAGAACTATTGGCTGAACTGAAATAATTTAACGAGAACTGAAAAACTATCAGAAAAGAAATTATGTTAAATGCCCTAAGAAATAAATTCATATTTATTTCGCTTAATCCTATTGGAATTATGGCAAATAATGTAGGCATTAAAAACAAAACAATAAGTAAGTACAAATTTAAATTAAATAAAATTCTTAAATCTTTCACAACTGCAATGGCAAGAATTAATGCCAACCCTATCCAAGAAAAAGGTACATCAAATACTGAATAAGAATCTAAGCCATAAAAAAATATTGATAATATTAAAAGTATATTTACTATTTCATTTTTTAATGTCATAAACATATCATAATTAAAGTATGTTAAATTGATGCAATCTTTATTTTTATTGGGATAATTTTGTCTTGTAAATAAAATATTCAAAGATTTTTTGTAAAATCATGGAGATACTTAAAGAAATTGCAATGCCGCTATATCCATATATTGGAGCTATGAATAGTGATAATACAATGAATGTACTCGAATATAAAATTCTTCCATAAGTATGAAACTTTATAAGTTTGTTAAAAAGTAGATACTGTCTAATCCAGAAAGTTAACAGATAAAATGAATATCCAGACAGTAGGATAAGCATTGGTTCATAAGCTATTGTAAAGTCTTCTGAACCTATTAATTCAATTACAGTTTTACCAAGTGATACATAAAAAAGAATTACAGTTGCCACTAATGGTAAAAGAAACTTTCTGAAAAATGATTGAATCTTGAATGTCTCACCCTCTTGACTAAGCTTATTTTGAAGCCATGGATTGAAAATAGCTATAATATAATTGACTGGTTCAATCAATCTTTTTGCAAATCTATATATGCCAACTGCCGAGTAATCGCTGACAATTGAAATAATAATCACATCAAAGTGCTGTGGAAGTAGTCCAATAATTTGATTAAGTCTTATGTCTTTATAAAGTGGAAATACTGATTTTAAAAAATTTTTAAAGTCATCCCAATTAAATAAACTGATTTGAACATTTTTTCTAAGAATAAAAATACTTGAGACTCCATAGAAAATTGAGTAAATAGTTTGCCCAATAATATAATTTTCTACAGTAGCTGAAATTGATATGAGAATTATAATTGCTAGAAATCTAACACCTACAGATAAAGAATCAAGAATAGAAAATTTTCTTAAATTTCCTTCTTTAATAAGCCATGCCTTGGAACTTTCAGAAAATGTTTGAAAAATTCTTGAGGCAATGAAAATGATAATATAGGCATCAAGATTATCGATTCCAAAATAACTTTTTAATGGCAAATTTAGCATAATAATACATATTGAGAAAGAAATTATACCAATTACTAGATCAAAAAAATAAGAGTAAACTAAAGCTGTTCCTCTCCTTAATGATAGAAGTGTTACATCACTGTTTTTACCATGAAAAGCTCTAAAAATCAGGCTTGGAAGTGTGACCATCAGTGTTACTATTCCATATTTTTCAACACCTAAGATTTTGACAACTAACGAAACCTGTAATAAAGATACAAAAGCCACAAAAAACTGTGAGAATGCCAATTCTTTGGTTTGATTAAGTATTTCTTTAATAAATGATGTATTCATTTTTGTGAGTGGAGCTGAGGGGATTTGAACCCCTGACCCCCTGCATGCCATGCAGGTGCTCTGCCAGCTGAGCTACAGCCCCTAACTATAGAAATTTTAACCATATTGATTCACTAAACTACTCTCAAAATATAAATCTTCAATTGAATAGTATTCTCTTGTCTCTTCCGTAAAAATATGCATAGAAACTCCATTAGACTGAAATAATATCCATGATGAATTCATTCCTTCGGACAATGCCTCCATTCCGAGTGATTTAATATGTTTTGATATTTTAATTAGTGCTGAATTCATCTGAGTATTAGATGAGGCTGTAGAAATAACAACATAATCACTATAGATATCAGATTCTGGTTTATAAATTTTAATATCTTTTAAGTTCTGAATTAATAAAATATCTATGAGTGGCTCAAGAAAATTAGTTTTTAAATTATATATATCATTTTTTTTAGACACTAACAAATATATTACCATGTAAAAAATAAAGTCACTATTCTTATTAATAAGGAGAATTTTGAAAATACTTAACAATCTTTTGTCTTTGTTATCAACTGTTTTTAATAGCAGACGTTTGAGAACAATTCTTGGTGCTTTAATATTCTTTGTACTTTTATTCGGATATATATTTTATCTAACAGAGGATGATGTTAATACTTTTGGTGATGGAATTTGGTGGGCACTTGTAACTGTGACTACTGTGGGATACGGAGATATCACACCAGCAACTACTTTGGGGCGATTTGTAGCAAGTGCACTCATGTTCCTGGGGCTAGGTTTGATTGCAACTGTAACAGCAATAGTTTCAGCAAAGTTTGTACAAAATTTTGTTGATCATCATACGAACGATGACGTCTTAGAAAAACTTGAAGAAATATCAGATGAAATTAANGAATTAAAGAAAAAAATTCAGTAAATGTTATTTTTTTCTATGTAATCCAAAACTTTTTCAGGAATTGATGAATTTAAACTTTCTTTGTTCTTGTATTTATCTCTAATTTTTGTAGAACTGATGTCAAGCTCTTCCCCATCAATCAGTTGAAAGTCAAAAGGAAATTTCTGAATTAGACTCAGNTCCTCTAGATTATTTCTTGGAGCAATTAAAAAATTGGTCAAATCCTTAAGTTTTTTATAGTTTTTCCATGTTTTAATATTTAATGCGACATCTGATCCTAAAATAAAAAATAATTCATCTTTTGGAATTCCCAACTTAGATAGCGTATCAACAGTAAAGGTTTCTTTTTTATTGTCTTGTTCAATGCCACTGACTTCTAAATCAGANTATCCATCTATTAGCAGGTTAGTCATGTTGTATCTGTCGACAAAAGATGTTGCAACAGTTTTCTGCCACGGGTTTCTAGAGGGTACAAAAATTACTTTTTCTAAGCCATATTGATTAATAGCCCTAATAGAGATTTCACAATGTGCTTGATGAGGTGGGTCAAATGTACCACCCAGGATTCCAATACTCAAGATNTTAAAACTTTCTTGAAATCTAACTCCTTAATAAAACTTTTCAATTGTTTGTAATTACGAACTTCAGAAGTTTTAAAATTAATTTCTTGGAACTTTTTCATTTGACTATCACCAGTATTCCAGTATTTTTTTTGTTCTGGATTAATCCAAAATATTTTTTTGTACTTATTACTAAGATTGATAATAAGGTTTTCAGATATATTCCTATAATTATTTCTAGCATCTCCTATTACAATTAAAGTTCCTTTTTCAGATGTGTCAGACTCTATTAATTCTTCAAATGATTTTTGATAATCTGAGTGTCCATCAGATTTTACAAATTCACTCCAACGAGAAAATATGGTTTCGATTTCATTTTTCTTAATATGTCTCAAANTTTTTGATATGTCTGTAATACCATCTATAAAAACATAGGCCCTTATAGATGCGAACTTTGTAACCATACCGTAAAGTAACGTTACTCCGAATAAGGAATTTAATGCCATAGATCCGCTGATATCACAAATAATTGTTAGTTTAGGTTTTTGTCTTATTCTTGGTTTAAAAATAATATTTTGGAGTACACCTCCTGATGCCAAAGATTTTCGAATAGTTTTTCTGAAAAATAATTTTCCTTTTGAAAATTCTCTTACATACCTTTTATATTTAACTGCAAGTTTATTACCAAGTTGATAAGTTTGCTCTAGCAAAAGTTTACGTTCATCTTGATTGGTAAATAAAAAATCGGTCTCGTTTAACTGATTTTTTGGTTCAAGCTCTGAAGGCTTGTATGCTGATTTTTGTTTATTTCTTTCTACTCTTATTTTTTCTAAAATTGAGTTGTCTAACAATCTTTCAAAATTATTCTTATTCAACTCATTTGTTAATTGTGAAAATGTCGACATATCAAAATTGTCAAAAATACTTAGAATTTCTTTATACTTCTTTGTTTTTTTAATCTGATTTAACCAATAGAGATCAGATACTGGTCTCGAAAAATCTGCATCAATATCATTAGTTATTAAATCAATAGAGATTCTATTTAGCTCTTCAATACTTCCTGAATTAATATTT
Source organism: Acidimicrobiaceae bacterium TMED189 (assembly GCA_002169845.1). Classification (GTDB taxonomy): domain Bacteria; phylum Actinomycetota; class Acidimicrobiia; order Actinomarinales; family Actinomarinaceae; genus Actinomarina. The sequence continues at coordinate 21,625 of NHIM01000019.1, forward strand.
TCTAGAATATCCAATAAAGCTTGATTTTGTCTATATTCATCAATTATTTGAAAAGTTGAAGAGTTTACATTTTCAATTTCTATTTGAAAATACTTGTGTATTANAGTTCTTAATGTGTTTTGATCTTCTCTATCTTTAGGAATCAAGTAGTAGAGATAATTTATATTTTGCTGCAGGGAATCAAAATCTTTTTGAATTTTGAATTTTAAAAAAGTTTCCAAAGACTCTACTGGAATATAAAAATTATTTTTTTTACAAAAATCAGTAAACTTTACTAACTCACTTGTTGTTAGACTCATTAAGTTTTTCTATACTTTCTAAGTAAATTTTTTGATCAGACTTGTCTTTAAGTAAAATTCCAAGATTTTCATTCGTGTTTCCTTTATTAAAGATATTATATTTCACCCATTCAACTGATTCGATTAATGATGGTATTTTATTTAAATTGAGATTTCTAATATAGGCTATGAGTGAAGCATATTTTGTCGCCTCATCCGAAGTTATCTTTTCAACGGAGTTCATTAACACTTTNTTTTCGATTTCAATAGTTGGGAAGTCTAAATACAGATATATGCACCTTCTCCTTAATGCATCAGAAAGTTCTCGTGTGTTATTAGAAGTAAGAATAATTATTTTATTTTCATTACCTTTAATGGTTCCCATCTCAGGGATTGTTATTTGATTTTCAGCAAGTATTTCCAGCAAGAGAGCTTCAAATTCTTCATCAGCTCTATCTATCTCNTCAATAAGCAGTAAATTATCAGCTTCAGATGTCAAGGCCTGTAATAATGGCCTTTTAATAAGATACTCTTCGCTAAATAAATTTTTTTTATCTGATTTATCTTGGATTGATAGAAGTTGTTTTTTATAATTCCACTCATATACTGCTTTATCCTCGTCAATTCCTTCATGACATTGGAGCCGAATCAAATCCAAACTTAGTAAGTCTGATAATGTTTTAGCTAAAAACGTTTTTCCAGTTCCTGCAGGACCCTCTACAAGAAGCGGCTTATTTAAATATTTTGCAGCATTAACAACATCAACTAAGCTTTGATGAGTGAAATACCCCTTTTCTGATAAATCTTTAAGCGTTATATCTTGATTATTCACTCTCTGGCCATCCCTTCAGTTGTAACCACATAACGTTCTGAAGTTAATGCTTCCAAGCCCATTGGCCCTCTTACATGGAGTTTCTGTGTGCTTATGCCGACTTCTGCACCAAAACCGAACATTTCACCATCTGTAAATCTAGTCGAAGTATTGATAAAAATAACTGAAGAGTCTATACTTTTAGAAAATTTTTCTGTTACCTCTGCAGATTCTGAAATTATTCCTTCAGTATGTCCAGATGAATATTTTTGTATGTGCCCTATAGCTTCATCTAATGTGTCCACAATACCAATTGCTAACTTTAGGTCATGGAACTCAGTTGCAAAATGAACATCGTTAACTTCCTCTAATGAAGGGAAATCTTTTTTAATATCTATATCAACAAATAATTCAACATTATTGTCAATTAATTTAGAAATAATATCTCGGCCCATAGTGTTGTAAACTTTTCGATTAATTAATAGTGTCTCCAGTGCGTTACATACTCCTGGTCTTTGAACTTTGGAGTTGATGATTATATTATTTACATAATCTTTTTTTGCATCATCATGAATGTATAAATGAACGTTTCCATCTCCATCAAGAATAAAAGGTACTTTAGCATTTTCAACTAAAGTATCAATTAAGCTTCTCCCACCTCTCGGAACAATCAAATCAATATAGTCTTTTAATTGCATGAACTTTATAGCGTCTTCTCGATCTTTACTTTTTATAAGTTGGATTGAATTTTCATCTACTCCATTTGTGTTGAGAGCTTTTTGTAAAGAGTTCAAGATTTGGCTATTTGAGTCAACACAATAACTTGATCCTTTTAAGACCACTGCATTACCTGATTTTAAACACAATGCTGAAACGTCACTTGTAACATTTGGTCTGGCTTCATAAATAACACCTATAACTCCAAACGGTGATCTAACTTTATTAATATTTAGTCCTTCTTTTGTTTTCCAAGATTTAGTAATTGCATTTACAGGATCTTCTAGGTTAATAATTTTCTGAAGCCCCTCACTCATGCTTGTTATTCGTTCTTTTGTGAGTGTCAATCTATCAATCAATGCACTTGAAAGGTCTAGGTCTTGTGCATTTTTAAGATCTTGATTGTTGGCGTTTAGTATTAAGTCTTTATCTTCTAATAATTGATGCGACATGTCATCAATTATCTTATTTTTTAAATCTGAATCTAGTTTTTTTAACTGTTGAGCAGCCTTTTGGGCTTTAATGCCTATATCTTTTAACACATATCAAGTTTATTTGATTATCCAAATAATAAAAATCTTTTTATAAAATTAATAGATTATCTTTATGAATAAGAATTTCATTATTTTTTTTAGAAATATTCATACTATCTAATTTTGATACTCCTTTTGCAATGAGATTATCTTGTTCATCAAATATTTCAATTCCATCATCACTATTAAAACTTTTAACTATCTCTTTTATCCCTATTGATAGTAAAGATGCATCAGATTTAATAGCTTCTACAGCTCCATTATCAATTATAATTTTTCCAATAATTTGTAAGCCGTAAGCAATCCAAAGTTTTTTTAATTTCACTTTTTTATCTGATGGTTTTATCAATGTACCTATTTTTATCTCATTTACAGAGTCAATAAGTGCTCCCTCATTCCATGAAATAATCTGTGTTGGGATACCAGAAAATCCTGCCATTTGAGCTGCCATTATTTTTGTCGAGAAGCCACCCATACCTGCTCCAGATGAAGATTTCCCGATTAGATTAGTAAGCTCCTCTGAGTCAAATTCAATATAGTCAATTTTTTGAGCATCTTTAGTTGATGTTGGATCTGAGTTAAATAAGCCCTCTTGATCAGTAACAATGATGAGTTTGTCTGCTTTTGTAATGATTGCCACAATAGCCGAGAGCCTATCATTATCTCCAAATTTAAGTTCTTCTGTTGCAACAATATCATTTTCATTAATTACAGGAATAATGTCTTGGTTAAGTAGCTCATTAAGGGCTTCTGTTGTATTTATAAATTGTGACCTATCCTCTAATACGTTCTTAGATATCAAAACTTGTGCAACTTTTAAATTACTTTCATTAAAAATATTCTTAAATGAATTTATTAATTCAATTTGACCAACTGCAGATGCAACTTGAAGAGATTTAAGATTAGTCGGTCTTTTTGTAAGCTCTAATTCATTTGCACCAAGTTGGACAGCCCCAGATGTAACAATAAGAGTATTGACCCCCTCATCTCTTAACAATTTAATATTTCTGGAAAGAGACTCTATGAACACTTTATTAAGTAATTTATCTTTGATAATGGAGGTTGTACCTATTTTTATGACAATATTTTTTTTATTTTTCATATATGAACTCAAAACTACCTAACTTGATGGTACTGCCTTTTTGTACTCCTAACAATTTTAATTCATCTGGGATGTTTGAATTTTCGAATCTATAAGATATCTCATTAAAAACATCATTTTCATTTCCCAATAACCCAACTATGTTATCGACATCATGACCGTCAACTTCCCAATAGTTATTTGACAATTCTTGAATATTGAAATTATTTTGCTCAAGTTCTGTTCTTAAGAAACTTCTATTTAATGATTTAAGATTAACAATATCTAGTTCATCTATTTTTCGAAGTAAAATATCTAGATTACTTCCTTCTAATGCAGAAATGTTAATTAGGCTATCTTCGACTTTATTAAGGTCTGATTTATTTGCAATAATTAAAACTGGTAATTCTTTTAATTTTTCTTCGAANCTATATATTTCATCTTGAAGTAATGTAATTTGTTCATTAATGTTCAANTCTAAATTTGAAGGGTCTAAAAGAAATATTAGAACTTTTGTGTTAATCAGGTGTTTTAAAATCGATTTTCCTAGACCTACTCCTATAGCTGCTCCTTTAATAAGGCCAGGGAGATCACAAATTACATACTTATTATCCAGATTGTCAATAACGCCAAGATTTGGTGAAATCGTTGTAAATGGGTAAGAGTCTGTCTTAGCATTTGAATTTGTAATTTTTTTTATTAGTGTACTTTTACCTGAGTTTGGTAATCCCAATATTGCAATATCTGTAATTAAACTAAGTTCGAGCTTTATCTCTCTTTTAANNCTTTTCTGACCTTGTTCGGCGAACCCTGGATTAGTATTTCTCAATGATTTGAGTTCTCTATTACCTAAACCACCCTTTCCCCCTTCAAGAATAATTATTTCTTGATTNTCNTGAATNAATTNAGCCAATAATCCTGAATCATCAAAAANACTTGTGCCTAGGGGAACTTCTATTATTAAGTCAGGTGCATTTTTACCAGACTGTAAATTTTTCGAGGCATCACCGCCGTTATCTGCTTTAAATATACTTTTAGAANTGATGTGACTGTANTCAAAAAGTTTCTTGTTTGTTTTAAGAATTATTGATCCACCTGAGCCACCACTTGCACCATTAGGTGAGGTTTTTGAACTTTTTGAACTNAAGCTTATTGAGCCTGATCCACCAGAACCAGAAAATAATGTTAGATTAATCTTGTCGACAAACATTGCTTCATTTTGGAATGATATTTACTAGTTTTCTACCATTCCTTGAAGAATATTTAACAACTCCATCTATTTTTGCAAAAAGAGTGTCGTCTCCACCTTTAGAGACATTTTCTCCTGGGTGAATTTTTGTTCCTCGCTGCCTGATTACTATAGATCCAGCAGAAATATCTTGTCCGTCAAATACTTTTGTACCTAATCGTTTTGATTCTGAATCTCTACCATTTCTTGTAGAACCACCAGCTTTAGTTTTTGACATTTTTACTCCTCTTCTTCGAACTCAGAATTGGAAATAGAAGTTATTTTTATAACTTTTTTATCTTCTCTATAACCCATTCTTCTTCTGTTACCAGTTTTATTTTTATATTGGAAAATATTAATTTTTTTACTTTTAATATCTCCCATTATTTCAAATTCGACCAGCGAATTTTTTAAGGAGTCTTTATCTGCTTTTATAGCACCCTTACTGGAGCCCATAAAAATTGGCTCAATAGCTGCTTCTGGAAAATTATGAGGAACCTCTATGGTATCCCCAACTGAGACTCTTTGCTGGGCTGCGCCCACTTTAATTACTGCGTATATACTCATAACTAAATCACTCTACTACTGCTTCAGATTCAAGTATATTATTTTCTTGTGAATTATTTGAAAAGATATCATTTATTATTAGACCTCTTCCATCACATTCTTCACAATCTTCTGAAAATGTTTCAATCAGTCCAGCTGCTACATTTTTTCTAGTCATTTCTACAAGTCCTAGTCTAGAAACTTCAAATACCTGAGTTCTTGTTTTGTCTTTTGCTAACTCTTGTTTTAACTTAGTTAGTAAACTTTGTTGTTTTTTGACTGACTCCATGTCAATAAAATCAATAACTATAATCCCACCAATATCTCTTAATCTAAGTTGTCGAGCAATTTCCTCAGCAGCTTCAAGGTTATTTTCATATACTGTCTCCTCAAGGCTATTTTTACCCACAAATTTTCCAGTGTTAACATCGATAACGGTTAAAGCTTCAGTAGGGTCAATTATTAGATGACCTCCTGATGGTAACCAAACTTTCCTGTCTAATGCTTTTTGGATCTGGTCTTCGATGTGATATCTTTCAAAAAGATCCATTTTGTCGTCGTAAGTTTCAATTATATTTGTAAGTTCAGGTGAAGTTTCTTCTACATATTTTTTAACATCGTCAAAGTTTTTGTTCTTTTCTATTAATAGTTTTTTAAAGTCGAAGTTTAAATGCTCTCTTATGACTTTTATCGAAACATCTGGTTCCTCATGTATAAGAACCGGTGCGGCACCTTGATTGCTTGAAGATACAGCAGCCCACTCGTCAGCTAATTTATCTATATCATTTTTTAACGATATTTCAGACACTCCCTCTGCAGCTGTCCTAACTATTACACCAAAGCCTTCCGGCTTGATTTTTCTAATTATTCTGTCGAGCCTTGATCTTTCTTGTTCTGGAAGTCTTCTGGAAATACCTTTTGTATTAGAGTTTGGAATTAAAACAAGATATCTTCCTGGAAATGATATTTGACCTGTTAGTCTTGCACCTTTCTCTCCCATGGCATCTTTTACGACCTGGACTAATATTTCTTGCTCCGGTTTCAGTAAATGCTCAATTTTTGAATTTCTTTTTGAGTTTGTTATGTCAGCCACATAAATAACACCATTTTTTTCTTCTCCGAATGAGACGAAAGCTGCTTCCATACCAGGTAATATATTCTTTACTTTTCCTAAATAGATATTTCCTACTAAAGATTGTTTTTTATTCTGTGCAGAGTAGTACTCAACTAATGAAGCTCCTTCTAGTATTGCAATCTTGGAAGAACCCCCTTTAAAGCTTATTAGCATTTGTTTTTTTTCAACATTTGGCACTGGCAAAGGTTCTTCCTTAAACCACGTTTGATTGTTAGACCTATTATTTCTATAGTTTTTTCTTTTTGGTCTACTGCTAGTAGTACCTGTCTTTATCTTGACTTTTTGGCCTTTAAACCATTTAGTCTCCGTTTTATTTAACGGTTCATCACTTTTTCGTATTACTTTTGATTTTTTGAATAATCCAAACACTTAAACCTCCATATTGGTGCGAAAATATATTATAAAAACTCATAATTTAAGGTTAATAGATATCAAATATTAAATAACAACGTTATTTTCTATAAATATTCTATTTATAATTCCAAAAATTACAGCGGTAGCAATTATAGAAGATCCACCCAAGCTCAAGAGAGGAAATGGCATTCCTGTGACTGGGATAACGCCTATTACAGTTGATATATTAATAAAAATTTGAAAAATGAGAGAAGCAGAAAAACCTGCAAGAATAAATTTTTCAAAATCAGATTCAGTGGATAAAACTATTTTTGCTACTCGATAAAAAAAGAAAATCCAAAGACTGGAAAGCAAAAGTACGCCTATAAAACCAAACTGATATGCGTATGCTGAAAAAATAAAATCAGTACTTTGGACAGGTATAAAAATCTGATTTATCTTATCAACTTCAAAAAACTGACCTGTAATTCCTCCGCTTGAAATAGCTAATCTACTTTGTGATTGTGCAAAATCTACTGTATTAAAAAAATCAGTAATACGACTAAGTTGATATGAATTTATAAGCCCAAACTCTAAGAAAACAAAAAAGAAGATTCCACCAAGTAAAGTCAAGAATAAAATACTCCGTGTTTTGACTTCAGATACTAAAAACATACTTAAAGTGATGACAATTAATAAAGCTGTTGTTCCTAAATCTGGTTGGAAGAAAACCAATGTAATGGAGAATACAGAAAGCATGCCAACATAAAATATATTATATTTTTCAATAAAGCACTTAGATATAAAAAGTACGATAGCTATTTTTATATACTCCGAAGGTTGAAAATCTATTATCCCAAGGTCATACCATCTTCGAACGCCTTCTTTTGGATCAGT
>NHIM01000020.1 GCA_002169845.1 Acidimicrobiaceae bacterium TMED189
AAAGCAGGAGTTTCTCTCGTTAGATTGCATCTTGTAGACTAAAAAATTTGCTAAGCTACAATTGTTTGACACCTAGGAAAGGCAATGAATGGCAGGATTAAAACCTAATGATTTTCACTGGATCATTGAAGGAAAATTAGCTGTATCCGAATGTATAGGTGGTGGGGGCCTTACCTCAAGAAAAATTAGAAGAGAAGAAGAGGTTCAGTGGCTTAAAAGTAACGGTATCAACTCAATTTTTTCACTCCTTGAAACAGACTTCAACTTAACTAATTATCAGGAAGTGGGATTTAGAACCTATCATTTTCCATTAGCAGAAAATCCCCATATAGAGTCTATTACAGTTATCTTTGAAGCTATAAAGGAAGCACTATCTGACAAAGAACGAAAGCTTCTAATACACAGAGAGTATCTTGATGAAGAAGTACCTGGCATTTTGGCAGGTTACTTAATCTATTCTAAACTTTTGGACGACCCTATTTTCGCACGAACTATTCTCGAGAGAATATTNGGCAAACCCCTATCTCCAAGAGCAATTGCTTTAATTCCAAGCCCTTAAAAATGTCTTTTGACATAAAAATTGATGGAATCAAAACTTTTGGTAAACATGGGGTATATGACTTTGAAAAAAAAGAAGAGCAACTTTTTCTCATAGACTTACAAATTAATTTAAATTCTGACATAGTTGTTAANGACTCTATCGATTCAACAATTGACTATGAGGAATATGTTGAAAAAGTTGAACACTTAGTTAGTTCATCATCTTTCAACCTGATTGAAACCCTTGCACAGCATCTGCATAGTAAATTAGAGAGCCCTAAGATTAATCGATTAACCGTTACAGTCCACAAGCCAAATACAGCATTGAGTAAAAAGAGTCAAAATATCAGCGTTACCTATAGTGGTTAACTATAGGGGAATTATCTTATCTCTAGGATCTAATATTGGAGATCGAGAAACAAACTTAATCTCAGCACTTTTAGAGTTAGCAAGCATAGCTNAAATAAAGGTTGTTTCTTCTATTTATGAGACAGAAGCCTTATTAATAAAAAATCAGGCTAATTTTTACAACATAGCTATTGAAATAGANTATTTAAAAAATGCTAATGACCTATTAGATGAAATTAATGAAATAGAAATAAATCTTGGAAGGGAAAAAACTATTAGATATGGTCCAAGAATAATTGATATCGATATTATATTTTTTCGTGGAGAGAGTATTTCAACAGAGGTATTAACAATTCCNCACTACGCATGGAAGGAAAGACTTTTTGTTATCGAACCGCTTTGTGAAATAGTNGAAGAATTTAATATTTCGGAATTTAATATTANTGATCAAAAAGTAGTAAAAAAAGGTAAACTAAATTACAAATAATTACGGGCACCAATAAGGGCACGATAAATATGAAAACTTTAAAAANAATTACAAATGAANTGCATGAAGAAAACCTTTTCTTTATTCCGACAATGGGATCTCTGCACAAGGGACATTTTTCATTAATAGAAAAGGCAATGACTTCAGNCTTAAAGATTATTGTATCTATTTTTGTTAACCCAAAACAATTTAATGATATTAGTGANTATGAAAAATATCCAAGAACCCATCAAAAAGATTCCGACAGTTTGGAGGGACTTGGTGTAGATTATCTTTTTACACCGGATGAAGACTACATATATNACGATAATTTTAAAAATATTATAAGTTCTGGAANTATTGGCAAAAAATATGAAGGNAAGTCAAGACCTGGACATTTCGATGGAGTTTTGACTGTAGTAAATAGGCTGTTTGAATTNGTGAAACCNNACAAGGCAATTTTTGGGAAAAAAGANGCGCAACAATTGTTTTTAATAAAAGATTATCTAAAGCAATCTAATCAAAATATTGAAATATTTGATGGGGAGATAATAAGAGACAAAAATGGTTTAGCACTCAGCAGTAGAAACCTGCTATTGAGCGAAAGTGGCCGGGCAATAGCCTCGGGACTAAAGAGGCACCTAGATTTTTTAAAACAAACATATATTGAAACAAGCGCCATAAAAACCTCTATTGAGAAAACATTAAAAAACAATAAAGATAGTNAGTTAGATATCGACTATCTTGAAATATTAGACAAAGACTCTTTCGATACAGTTAACGACNGCACTAAGAATTTTATAATCATTATTGCTGGGTACGTAGAGGGCATTAGGTTAATAGATAACATCGACTTTAGAAAAGAGGAGTAAATGAATAAAATCATAGCTATTGATATCGGTAACAGTGAAACGACTGTTGGAGTTGGAAACTCACAAAATTGGGACAGTTATCGTTATACAACAAGAAAGACAGTTACTTCGGACGAACTACTAATGATGTTTAAGACGACCATTGATCTCACAAGACAGGACAGTGAGCTTATTCACGGGGCAATAGTGTGTTCTGTTGTACCCCAAATAACAGATAGTGTTGTGTCGGCAATAAATAAATTTTCATCCAAAGAAGTTTTGGTTGTAGGACCNGGCATTAAAACTGGATTGAAAGTTAATATCGACAACCCAAAGGAACTTGGTCCTGANAGAATTGCNAATTCNGTTGGCGGNTATAAAAAAATAAACAAAGAAGTAGTAATCGTNGATTTAGGAACAGCTACAACTTTTGATATTGTAAATCAGAATAAGGAGTACCTTGGTGGATCAATAGCTCCAGGAATAAAGATAAGCCTCGATGCCTTAATTTCAAGAACTTCTTCATTGAAATCTGTAGAACTAAAAGAGCCAAGTAAAGCTATCGGAAAAAATACCTATGAGGCTATTCAGAGTGGATTGGTTTTGGGACATGCCTCAATGATTGATTCAATGTTGGAAAAGATAGTCTTGGAATCTCAACTTTCCCCAGGTGTTGTTATAACCGGAGGGTTAGGACCTCTAATTCAACCAGTTTTAAATATAAATACTTCATTTGAGAAAAATCTAACTCTAGATGGACTTGAAGAAATATATAATTTAAATAATTAGGATATATAAGTGAGTAATTTTTCCAAATCAGAAAAAGAAATATATGACCTTAGAACTGAAAAAATTCAATTCTTTCTAGAAAACTATAATGATGCCTTTCCAACTGAATTTATTGCTANTTCAAACATTGCTGACGTTATTGAAAAACATAGTGATTTGGAAGAAGCAGAGCATTCTGGAATAGAAGTACAGATTCGTGGCCGTATTCTAAACGGACGGTCTTTTGGAAAGCTATCATTTTTTGACATGATTGATAATTCTGGAAAGATACAACTTCTTGTTGATGCAAAAACTTTATCTGAGCATGAGAATATTTTATTCACAAAATATGACTCTGGCGACATGATAGGAGTCAAAGGTGAGATTATGAAGACTAAAAAAGGGCAGCTTTCAATTAAAGTTTCCTCGAGCACAATTTTATCAAAGTCACTAAGAACCCTTCCTGAAAAATGGCATGGATTAAAAGACAAGGAAACAAGGTTTCGTCAGAGGTACTTAGACTTTATTGTTAATCCAGATGCAAAAAAGACTTTAGAAATTNGATCGANAGTTATTAANANCATCAGNCAATTTATGCATGGCGAAGATTTTATTGAAGTTGAAACNCCTACATTGCAGCCTAAGGCTGGAGGGGCAATTGCTAAACCGTTCATAACCCATCACAATGCACTTGATGTTGATATGTANTTGAGAATTGCTCCAGAGTTATATTTGAAAAGAATGATAGTTGGAGGTTTTGAGAAAGTATTTGAATTAGGTAAAGTTTTTAGAAATGAAGGGATAGACCAGACCCATTTGCAAGAATTCACAATGATGGAGAGCTATGAAGCCTTCACAAATGTCAATGGCGTCATTGAAATGGTTGAGAATATGTGTTCAGCGGTGTTTGAGCATCTTGATTTGAGTCACAATATCTCCTTCGATGAAAAGAATGGAGATTTTTCATTTCCGTGGAGTAAGGCATCAATGTTTGATTTAGTTTCTAAGGAAGTTGGCGTCAAAGTTGAATTCGATAGTAATTTCAACGAAGTCCTAGAAGAGCTTGGCAGAAAAGATATAGAAGTCGATAAGGAAATAAATACTACCGGCCTTCTTGTTTACAATCTTTTTGAGAGGTTCGTAGAGGAAAAAATAGTAAATCCAACTTTTGTCATAGACTATCCAGTGGAAGTCTCTCCTTTTGCAAGAAATAACAAAAACAACAAAAATATTACTGAAAGATTCGAGCTCTTTGCTTTTGGAAGTGAGCTTGCAAATGGATTTTCTGAATTAATAGATCCTGTTGAACAGGAATCAAGATTAAAAGCTCAAGCAATGAAAAAAGAATCAGGCGATGAAGAGGCACATGTTGAAGACATGGACTACATAGAAGCACTAGAACATGCATTGCCCCCTACAGGTGGCCTGGGGTTTGGAATTGATAGATTTGTAATGATGCTTACAGGAAATACATCTATAAGGGAAGTTGTAGCTTTCCCACAGCTAAAACCAGAAAATTAATTACTTCTTTGGAGAAGATATTCGTTTATATTATTTAAAATATTAGAAATTTTCTTATCTTCTATATTTTTTATTGCCTCATTACTCTGCTTAAAGTGATGATTTACAAATTTATTAGATTCTTCAACTATTTCATCATTATTAAATTCCTGTAGAACCTCAACAAGTTCTATTTCAGAATTCTTAACCTGATGTAATATATCTTCAATTTTGATTCGATCTTTTTCAAGAGCAAGGAGAACAGGCAGAGTATAAGTGCCTTCAAGAATATCGTTACCTGCTGGCTTTCCTAATGTTTCAGTATCAGAATTTAGATCTAAAATATCATCAGTTATTTGAAAAATAATTCCACTGTGCCAAGCCCATGAACTAATTGACTCTATTAATTCAGGTGAACTATTTGAGGCCATCGCTCCAAGTTTTGCACTAGTCCTAATCAAACTAGCTGTTTTACCGCTGATTACTTCCAAGTAGTCATCTGTTCCATGTTTTGTATCAAAAGAAAACTGAACTTCTTTGGTCTGCCCAACAACAAGTTCCGCGTATGTTGATGCGAGTAGCTTTACTGATTCGAGACCCAAGTTATCTGCTGCAAGCTCAGAAGATCTAGCAAGAAGGTAATCGCCAGCCAATATAGCTAAAGTAGCATTCCATTTACGATTAGTACTTTCAACTCCTCGGCGTGTTGTCGCTTCGTCAATTACATCATCATGATATAAACTTCCTAGATGAATTAACTCTACAGAAATACCTGCATCGATGACTTTATCTTTATTTTCAGTGCCTAACTCACCTGCTAAAAGTGAAATTATTGGCCTAAATCTTTTACCTCCAGCTTCCATAAGATATTGAGATATTTCTGTGAGGTAAGTATCTTCAGAAACGGTAACTTCAAACAAGCGCTTTTCAAGCTTTTCTAAATTGTCCCATAAACTTGGTATAGGTATTATATTTGATAGCTCATTTGAGTCCATAATCATAGATTAAGTTACTTTAATAAATACATGTAATTTTCGTTTAGGCGTATAAACAGAGACTTATTAATATAAGTATATGTTTGAAAGATTTACAGATAGAGCCCGTAGGGTTGTTGTTCTTGCTCAAGAAGAGGCTAGAAGGCTTAACCATAACTATATTGGTACGGAACATATTCTATTAGGTCTTATCCAAGAAGGTGAAGGCCACGCAGCAAAAGCACTTGAAGAATTGAGTATTAACATTGATTCAGTCAGATCAGAGGTAGTAGAAATCATTGGTGAAGGACAGCAATCACCAAGTGGACATATTCCCTTTACNCCAAGNGCAAAAAAAGTCTTAGAGCTATCCCTGAGAGAAGCTCTACAACTCGGACATAATTATATCGGCACGGAACATATTTTATTAGGACTCATTCGAGAAGGTGAAGGAGTCGCGGCACAAGTACTTAAAAAATTAGGTGCAGAGCTTTCACAGGTTAGACAGACTGTTATAAAGTTAATTTCTTCTTCTGGAGAAGGTAAAAAAACACAATCTGCATCAACTGGTGGACGTGAAAGATCAGGCTCAGGTACTGGTTCAGCAATATTAGATCAATTCGGAAGAAACCTTACAAGGATGGCTAAAGAAGGTAAATTAGATCCTGTCATCGGTAGATCAACAGAGATTGAGCGCGTTATGCAAATATTATCTCGTAGAACAAAAAACAACCCAGTATTGATTGGGGAACCTGGCGTAGGTAAAACTGCAATAGTTGAAGGCTTAGCACAAAAAATTGTATCGGGAGATATTCCAGTAACNCTNCANGGGAAACAAATTTATACTTTGGACCTTTCATCACTAGTAGCTGGTTCAAGATATCGAGGTGACTTCGAAGAGAGACTTAAAAAAGTTCTAAAAGAAATTAAAACACGTGGCGACATAGTTCTTTTCATTGATGAAATACATACTTTGGTTGGAGCAGGAGCCGCTGAAGGAGCTATCGACGCAGCCTCAATTTTAAAACCAATGTTAGCTAGAGGGGAGCTACAAACAGTTGGAGCCACAACACTTGAAGAATTCAGAAAACATTTTGAGAAAGATGCAGCATTAGAAAGACGTTTTCAATCAGTAAAAGTTGATGAACCTAATTTACCTGATGCAATTGAAATACTTGGCGGACTTAAGGATAGGTACGAAGTACACCACGGAGTAAGATTTACAGATCAGGCAATTGCATCTGCTGTAAATATGGCTGATCGATATATTTCAGACAGATTCTTACCAGATAAAGCCATTGACTTGATAGATGAAGCTGGAAGTCGAATGAGAGTTTACAAAAAACCTTTAGATCCGGAAAANCAAGAACTTTCAGATAAATTAAAAAATTATAGAGAGCAAAAAATTGATGCAGTTCAGTCACAGCTTTTCGAAAAAGCTGCTCAAATTCGGGATCAAGAAAAAATTTTACTAGAAGAAATTGATTCGCTAGAAGGAGTGTCTTCTACAGATGTAGAAATGGTAATTGATGAAGAGGAAATCGCTGAAGTATTAGCACAATGGACAGGCATACCTGTTCATAGACTCACTCAAGAAGAAACAGCTAGATTGCTTGAAATGGAAAATGAACTCCATAAGAGAATAGTTGGTCAAAATGAAGCTATAAACGCTGTATCTAAGGCAATAAGAAGAACCAGATCTGGATTAAAAGATCCAAAACGACCATCTGGATCTTTTATTTTCCTTGGACCATCAGGCGTTGGAAAAACTGAAACAGCAAAGGCATTAGCAGAGTTTCTTTTTGGAGATGAAGACTCCTTAATACAGATAGATATGTCTGAGTATATGGAGAAGCATACCGTCAGTCGATTGATAGGTTCTCCTCCAGGATATGTAGGATATGATGAGGGTGGACAGCTAACCGAAGCNGTTAGAAGAAAGCCTTTCAGTATTGTTTTATTAGATGAAGTTGAAAAAGCTCATCCAGATGTTTTCAATACCTTGCTTCAAATTCTTGAAGATGGTAGATTGACAGACGCTCAAGGAAGAACTGTTGACTTTAAAAATACAGTAATCATTATGACTTCAAATCTTGGAACAAAAGATTTAAGTAAAAATATTGGTTTTAGTAATTTAAGTGATACTGGATCTTACGAAAAAATGAAATCTAAGGTAGCTGAAGAGCTAAAGAGACACTTTAGACCAGAGTTTTTAAATAGAATAGATGAAACAATAGTATTCCACCAACTTACCGTTGAGGAAGTAACTGAAATTGTAGACTTGATGTTAGATAGAGTACATAAACAACTTAAAAACTCTGATATTGAAATTGTCCTATCTGAGGAGTCAAAGGAGTTTTTAGCAACAGAAGGTTATAACAAAGAATTTGGTGCTAGACCACTAAGAAGATCTATACAAAGATTACTTGAAGACCCCCTATCAGAAGAATTATTGCAGGGTAAATATAAGGCTGGATCAACTATTGTAATCTCTCTCAATTCCGAGGAAGGTATCCTAGAATTCGAAGCGGTCGAAGCTCCCACAGAGCCACCAGTTGACTTTGCCGACTCTGAGTCTTAATATATACCAAACCTAATGAAAATAATAATTGATACCGATCCAGGTACTGATGACGCAGTAGCCATATTAATTGCACTTGCACACTTTTCTGACGAAGAAATTCTTGGTATAACTACNGTTGCTGGAAATGTTGGCGTAAAAATTGGNACTATAAATGCTCTGAGAATNCTTGAGCATGCTGGTAGAAACAACATTCACGTTTACGAAGGTGAAAGCACTCCCTTGAAAAGAGAACTCTTAACTGCGGAGTGGGTTCATGGCACTGATGGTCTAGGTGGAGTTCCCTTTCCAGAACCATCGAAAACCGAAGANGACTTA
The DNA here is from genome assembly GCA_002169845.1 of Acidimicrobiaceae bacterium TMED189. Classification (GTDB taxonomy): domain Bacteria; phylum Actinomycetota; class Acidimicrobiia; order Actinomarinales; family Actinomarinaceae; genus Actinomarina. Next base: position 8,347 of record NHIM01000020.1, read on the forward strand.
GATGCAGTCTCCTTTTTAAAACAATCAATATCAAGTTCGGAAGAAAAGGTAACNNTATGTGTACTTGGTCCCATGACAAATATCGGGAAGGCATTAATTGAAAAGCCTGAAATTTCAGATAATATCGAACAAATAATATTTATGGGTGGAAGTGCAACAGNTGGAAATACTACACCAGCAGCTGAATTTAATATTTTAGTTGATCCNGAAGCTACAGAAATAGTCTTACACTCNGGCATANAATTANTAATGATGGGACTTGATGTTACACACCAAGCAATTTCAACTTNAGATAGAATACAAAATATATCTGAAACAAAAACAAAGACGTCNGAACTTCTNGTAGGTTTGATGTCCCGATTAGCAAATTTAGAGATTGTTAAGAAAAAGTTNCCAGATGGAACTCCCGTGCATGATGCATTCGTGACAGCTTATCTTGTTGATAGTTCTCTGACAACAGGAGACTTTGTAAATGTTGAGGTAGAAACTTCTTCAGAACTTACACTTGGCCAAACGGTTGTAGACGTTAATGAAATATCTGGTAGAGANAAAAATGTACACTGGATGAACAAAGTTGATGATGATAAATTNTTTTCAATCATAACAAAAACCTCATCACTACTCCCTTAAAAATAAAAATATTTCTATCCTNATTCGGCAGTTCTNNATAAAGTGATAAACTTANTTAATCATTATTTAAATAATGAAGGAGTAAATAAATGATAACAAATAAAAGAAAATCGTCTTTGATTTTGCTATCTCTGATGTTAGTTCTATCTGCCTGTGGCGGATCAGACACTGCAACAGAGGAAGTTGCTGAAGTAGTTGTTGAGGAAGAGTCATTAGACTCACCTGCTACAACTGCAGCACCTGCAGCAGAACCAGAGGGATTAAAAGTTGGTATCGTTCTTGGCGCATTAGGTGACCTTTCCTTCATGGACTCTGCTAAAAGAGGCTACGACAAAGCTGTAGCTGAACTTGGCATTCAAGGAGACTATGTAGAAACAGAACCTAGCGAAAGAGCAGCTGCTATCCAAAACTTTCTAGCTGATGGAAAAGAAATGATCATTACGATCGGTTTCTCAGAAGCAGAAATTACAAAAGAAGCAGCGATAGCTAACCCAGATGTACAATTTGCGATTGTCGATATGGTTGTAACAGCGGATAATGGTGACTTATTGCCTAACGTTCAAAACCTTATTTTCAAAGAACATGAGGGTTCATTTGAGGTTGGATATATAGCTGGAAAACTTTCCAAAACTGGTCATGTAGCGTTCATGGGCGGTATGGACGTTCCAATTATCAGAAAATTTCAAACTGGTTGGGAAGAAGGCGCTAGATACGCTAATCCTGATATAAAAGTATGTGATGGTTATGCCGGAAGCTGGGGAGATCCTGCTAAAGGTAAAGAAATTGCATTAGCTTGTTTTGAACAAGGTGCGGATATTATATTTGCAGCTGGTGGTTCAACTGGTAACGGGGCATATGAAGCTGCAGAAGAAACAGGAAACTTTGCAATAGGTGTTGACTCAAATCAAGACTTCATGCATCCTGGAACAATGATCACATCAATGATGAAAAACGTAGACTACTCAGTTTACGCAGCAATCAGTGACAGAGTAGACGCAGGAATGGTAATGAGTTCAATAAACTCATACGGTTCTGCTGAAAACGGTGTTGGACCAACATGGTTGGTTGATGGAAGTTCATTATTTGCTGACGAAGGACCTGCTGATATGGCAGCCCAAGTCGCAGCTTTGACTGCTGAAGTTGCAGAAGTTAGAGCAAAAATCATTTCTGGTGAAATTGTTGTTACTGACGTAACAGCTGGTGGCTAATAAACTATTCACTAGTTAAAATTTAATTTAGCCCGACGTAAGTCGGGCTAAATTATTAAGATAAGATATAGTAAAAATCAAAATATGAATAAAGAATCAGCAATACATTTAAAAAATATTACAAAATCTTACCCCGGCGTTATTGCCAACAAAAATGTAGAATTTCAAGTCAACAAAGGTGAAATACATGCTTTAGTCGGAGAAAATGGTGCAGGAAAATCCACCTTAATGAAAATTCTCTATGGAATTGAGCAACCCGATGAAGGAGAAATTTTTATTAATGAGGAAAAACATATTATTAACAAGGTAGAAACTGCAATAAACCTTGGCATAGGAATGGTGCATCAAGAATTTACACTCGTCCCAAGTTTTACTGCTCCAGAAAATATTGGCCTAGGGCAAGAGCCTAGGAATAGTAAGGGTCTTATAGATTGGAAAGGGCTAAACAAGCTGGTTGTTGAGATAGCTGAAAAATATGGTTTTAAAGTAGATCCTGGTTTGAAAATGATAGATGCTTCTGTAGGGGTGCAACAGAGAACAGAAATATTAAAAACTCTATATAGGAACGCAAATATATTAATTTTAGATGAGCCGACTGCCGTTTTAACTCCTCAAGAAACAGACGAATTATTTAACGTTATTAGAACATTAGTAGATGAGGGTAAGACAGTTATTTTTATTACCCATAAGCTTAGAGAAGTAATGGAAATTGCTGACAGGGTAACAGTAATGAGAAATGGAGAGGTTCAGGGTGTTTCAGAAACAAAAAACACATCTATAACAGAATTAGCCTCGCAAATGGTTGGAAGGGAAGTTTTCCTCCAAGTCAAAAAAGAAGAAGCTCAGCCAAAAGAAGAAATTTTAAATGTACAAGATTTATGGGTCCATGATGCAAGGGGCCTTTTAGCTGTGAATGGTGTAAGTCTGAGTATAAATGCTGGTGAAATAGTCGGAATTGCTGGTGTTGAGGGGAACGGACAATCTGAGCTTGTAGAGGCTTTAACAGGGCTAAGAAAGGCGAGCAAAGGTACGGTTCACTACTTAGGTGAAGATATAGCTTCAAGTAGTCCAAAAAATATTAGA
>NHIM01000032.1 GCA_002169845.1 Acidimicrobiaceae bacterium TMED189
ACAACAACAACTACTCCTGATACGACAACAACAACTACTCCTGATACGACAACAACAACTACTCCTGATACGACAACAACAACTACATTGCCNGTAAACATTTCTGATGATTCAGAATCTGTAAGAATAATCGAAGAAGATATTGAGCAGCAAGTCGTATACATTGGTCCNTATTTNTCTTTTCCAGGATTTGAAGGGTCCAATCAAGAATTATTAGATGAACTTGTTGTAANCTTGCCCACANCACTAAAAAACNTAATNGGNAACAAAGTATTATTTATTAATGGCTGCCATCAATATGCCTTGTCTATAGTTTCAAGATGTCCGTATGGTGTATGGGATTCTTCAGGTACAAATCCTGATGGAAGTAAAGGTGCCAAATGGTCACTTTCAATATGGATTTCAGACAGAGCTTTTGAAGCCGGTGAGTCAAAAGATGTTTTAATTCACGAATCAGCCCATGCATATTCATATTTAACTAGAAATTGCAATACAGAAGAAAATACTAGTTANAGAAAAGATGCATGGAATTACTTTGGTGGAGAGGAAAANTTTGCNGATGCTCTCGTACTCTANTTTGGCGGGTCTTACAATCACTACAGATTGACAGGAGATCTCACTAATGAAGAAAATATATATTTAACCAAATTCATAGATACTTGTAGCNAAAGCTAGTTCTCTGTATATTTAGAATATGGTTGATATTGTCGATAGCGCTATCTCATTTAAAGTTATACCGTTCTTCATACCTTTATTATTTTATTTTTTAGGAGTTAATACTAAAATCTCTGAGTTAAAAAAATTAATTGATGAAAAGAAAAGTTTTATTTATGGCCTAACTCTACAAATAATCTTTTTGCCATTAATTGGTATTGCAGCATCAAGAATTTTTTCCTCATCCATTTTTTCCGCTGCTGTAGCTTTAGCTTTATTTGTTCCAGGGGGACATGTATCTGGTCTTTTAACTCATATTAAAAAGGGAAATATTGCTCTCNCTGTAGGATTGACATCGGTAGCTTCATTTTTATCACCTTTTACTATTGTGTTATGGCTTAATTTTATTGTTCGAGACAATCAAGATTTGAACATAAATTTTGTACAGACCTTTTTACAGCTATTGATACTTGTCTTGGTACCGTTCATTTTAGGGATTTATATCTTAATAAAAAAGCCAACTTTCGCTGAAAGTTCTTCAAAGAAACTGGATGTATTTCTAAAAGTTATAATTTTAATCCTGTCTTTTACGGGACCATTTGAGATAAGAGAAGTTATGTTGGACAACTTTTTTGAAGGGTTTAGAGTTGCTTTATTTTCACTGGTCTGTATAACCCTGGTTAATTTTATTGCTTCTAANTCTCTAAATATTACAAAAAAGAATATGCAAACAATAACAATCGAGGGGTTTTGCCAGAATTTTCCAATAGTCGTCGTACTTGGAGCTTCTCTTAATATGCCAGAGTTAATTGTTTATGGAGTTATTTACTATTTAGTCAGCATGGTCTTGGCTGTATCTTATGCATTTCTTAAAAATATTTAAATCTTGTTGATTTAAGTTTTTTATGTATATAATGATATTGTCTTTCAGACAAAACAAAATCACTATCATTCCAAATCGAATGTTTTGAATTAGGAGAAAAATGTCCGCAAGAGCACAATTACAATCAAAACCCGTTGCCGATTTAAGGGCAATAGCAGAAGGTTTAGGCCTTGATCATAAAGGTCTACAAAAAGCTAAATTAATTGACTTACTTCTCGAACAAGGAGAGGAAATTATTGAGGTTGAGGAAACAGTAGTTGCTGAAGTTATTACCAAAAATGAAGATTCTGACCTTCCATCAGTAGTGAATTCTGGTGANAGNCAAGTAAAAGCAGGAGAGTCNAGAGAGGGTATTTTAGATATACTCCCTGAGGGTTATGGATTCTTGAGATGTAATGGCTACAAGCCAGGAGAAAATGATGTTTATGTACCGGCAGGAAGTATTAAAAAATATAGAATGCGTAAGGGCGATTTAGTTGAAGGACCCATCAGAGCTCCAAGACAAAAAGAAAAATTTCCAGCATTAATTGAACCAAAAGTAGTTAATGGGGCTGATCCAGAATTANTAGCTAGACGAGTAGATTTTAATAAACTAACACCCCTATTTCCAGATGAACGTTTGATATTAGAAGTTCCTGGTAAGCCAGAAAAAATTGTCGGCAGAATAATAGATTTAATTGCACCTATTGGTAAAGGCCAAAGAGGATTAATCGTATCACCCCCTAAAGCAGGTAAGACAACAATTCTAAAAGAAATTGCAAACTCAATTACTGCTAATAACCCTGAAGTACATTTGATGGTTGTCCTTGTTGATGAGAGACCTGAGGAAGTTACCGATATGCAAAGATCCGTTGACGGAGAGGTTATATTTTCAACTTTTGACAGACCTCCGGAAGAACACACACAGGTATCNAGACTTGCTATAGAGCGAGCGAAAAGATTAACAGAGGAAGGTAAAGATGTNGTAATCCTTCTTGACTCCATAACACGTTTAGCTAGAGCNCATAACNTAGCATCACCTGCAAGTGGAAGGATTCTTTCTGGTGGTTTAGATTCAACTGCTATTACACCTGTAAANCAATTTTTTGGAGCTGCNAGGAATATTGAAGGTGGTGGAAGTTTGACTATTTTAGGAACTGCACTTGTTGAAACTGGTTCAAAGATGGATGAAGTTATCTTTGAAGAGTTCAAAGGAACTGGAAACATGGAACTTAAACTCGACAGAGGGCTTGCAGACAAGCGTGTATTCCCAGCAATTGATGTAACTCCATCCGGAACAAGAGAAGAACAAAGATTAGTTTCTCCTCAAGAGCTTCAGTCATTATGGGCCCTAAGAAGAGTGTTGGTAGGTCTTGAAAGTGGTGCGACCGAGCTTTTAATAGATAGATTCAAAACTGTAAAAACTAATGAAGCCTTCTTAAAAGATGTCGCAAAAAACAACAAGTAAGTTAGAGTGTAAATATGAAGCAAGGCATACATCCAGATTATAGAGAAGTAGTTTTCCAAGATGAAGACGCAGGCTTTGCATTTCTCACTCGTTCCACGATTAAAACAAGTGAGACAATTTCCTGGGAAGATGGAAACGACTATCCACTAGTTAAACTTGATATTTCTAGTGCAAGTCACCCATTTTTTACTGGCAAGCAGAAACTTGTCGACTCCACAGGTCGTGTAGAGAGATTTAAACAACGGTACGGTTCTACAAGTACCCGTCAAACTCCAACTCAAGAAGCTTCTTCTCAAGAAGAAGAATAACTTAACTTAATACATCCAAAATGTCTAAAGATAATATTGCCTATGGAGGACAAGCTGTAATAGGTGGCGTTCTCATTCAAAGTCCTAAAGGATGGTCCCTTGCTGTACGGGATCAGAAAAATCAACTGCATAACTATTTTGAAGCAAGGATTCCCTTAACCCAAAGAGATGGAATTTGGAAACAACCTCTCATAAGGGGTGTAGGAGCATTAGCTGACTCTCTGTATGTTGGCTATAAAGGAATATCACTCTCAGATACTTTATATTATGGAGAACAAGAAGAGGAAACTCTTTTTAATAAAATCACTAATACTTTGCTAATAGTTACAATTTTAAGTCTTCTAATAGTAGGTCCACGGTTGTTGATAGATCTTTTGGATTTGAGTCAAGCTAACAAAGGTTTTGCAGAGGGAATTCTAAGGGGTGCAATTGTTATAACTTACATATATCTTGTTGGGAAAACAAAAGATGCACAAGAGTTATTTGAATACCATGGTGCAGAGCATATGACTATTGCCTCATTTGAGGCAGACAAGTCACTTCAAATCGAGAATATTAAAAAATACCCAAAAGAGCATATTCGTTGTGGAACAGCCTTTATTTTCTTAATAGTGTTTGTAAGTCTGCTTACACTTCCATTTATTCCAACACTAAATATATTACTTACACTCATTACAAGACTGTTGCATGTCTTTGTAGTCGCTATGATTTCTTATGAAATTTTAAAATTTAATTTTAAAAATAGTGATTCTTTAATCTCCAAAATTTTTTCAACACCAGGTATTTGGACACAAAAAATAACAACTAAAAATCCAAGTGATGAACAAATAGAAGTTGCAATGATATCAATGGCCAATTGTATTAAATATAGTGAAGATAATGATGAATTCGACGAACTACTATCTACATCAAAGGAGTTAAAAAATGGATGAAGCTCTAGTTGAAAAACTCACAGCTTTAGAAAACTCACTAGGGGAGATTGAAGCAGAGTTACAAAAAATAGACATATCCTCAGATCCAAAGGCGTATGCTGAATTAGCTAAAAGACATAGCGATGTTACAGCAATTGTCGTTTTGTTCAACGAGTGGAGAAGACTTAATGGCGATATTGCAGATGCAGAAGAAATGTTAAAGTCTGAAGAAGATACTGACATGAAAACTGAGCTTGAAGAATTAGTGAGTGAATCGAAATCTTCAATTGTTGATCTCACTGAAAACATAAAAATAGCTCTTTTGCCAAAAGATCCACTGGATGAAAAAGACGTACTAGTAGAAATACGCCCTGGCGCAGGTGGAGAAGAGGCAGCTATATGGGTTGGTGATTTGTATAAAATGTACACTCGTTTTGCTGAGAGAAATGCTTGGAATGTAGAGCCTATAGAACTCACAGCTTCAGACCAAGGTGGTTATAACAAAATTATTTTTTCAATAAAATCAAAAGGTGTTTACTCAAAGCTTAAATTTGAGGCGGGGGCACATCGTGTCCAAAGAATACCCAAAACCGAATCACAGGGAAGAGTTCACACTTCAATAGCAACGGTAGCAGTACTTCCTGAAGCTGAAGAAGTTGATTTAAGTATTGCAGCTAATGATCTGAAAATTGATGTATATAGATCTAGCGGACCTGGAGGACAAAGTGTTAACACAACAGACTCAGCAGTGAGAATTACCCATATACCAACAGGCTTAGTCGTTACTAGTCAAGATGAAAAATCACAGTTAAAAAATAAAAATCAGGCTATGAGAATTTTACGATCACGTTTATTAAAAACGAGACAAGATGAAGCTGCTGCTGAGAGAGCAAAAGATAGAAAAGAACAAGTTGGTTCAGGAGAACGTTCTGACAAAATAAGAACTTATAACTATAAAGACAATAGAGTTTCAGATCACCGCATCAACCTGACAATTAAACGACTCGAGCAAGTCCTTGATGGTGACTTGGAAGACTTTGTAAATGCACTTATTGCAGACCATGAAACTGCACGTTTGGCTAATTTAGAAGAATAAAGTGAATATTAGAAACATACCAGAGCATGAATTAGCTCGTTTACGTGAAAAAGCAAAAGAAATTAATGGTGCATCTTCAAGTAACGAACAAGACTACTCAACCCTACTAACAAGGAGACTCAATCATGAACCATTGCAATATATTGAAGAGTATGTACCGTTCTACACTATTCAGTTAAAAGTTGATCAGCGCTGCTTGATACCTAGGCCCGAAACGGAATATCTCATAGAACTTATTAAGGAGAACACAAATCCTTTAAAAAGTATATTAGATATCGGGACAGGTTCAGGGTGCATTGCGTTAATGATGAAAGCTTTATATCCAAACATTGAGGTTACAGGTGTGGACATCTCTGAAGAAGCTCTAAGCATTGCGATTGAAAATGCCCAACTCAACTCATTAGCTGTAAATTTTCTTCAATCAGATTTATTAGAAAATATTAAAACTGAAAATGTTGATCTAATTATCGCAAATCTTCCATACATACCGGAAAATACTCTTGAGAGTTTAGATAAGGAAGTTATAGATTATGAACCCTTAATTGCACTAAACGGAGGAGTAGATGGATTAGAAATTATTTCTAGACTCATTAATCAAATTGAAGATAGAGATATCAGTGATTTGACACTCTGTCTTGAAATTGACTCTACAAAATCCTCTCAAACTTTAGATTTATTATCAGATTGGAAAGATGTGAAGTTATTTAAAGACCTAGCTGAAAAGGATAGATATGTTTTTGCAACTAAATGATTTAAACGTAGCAGTCCAAAAAATTGAGGATAATCAGATTGTTGGGATTCCAACAGAAACCGTTTATGGGATTGGAGTAAATCCCTACTCACAGAAAGCTGTTGACAACTTATTTAAAATAAAAGAGAGGGAAGATGATAAGCCTATCTCATTACTTATACACTCTTACACAGAGCTACATAAATTAAATGTAAAAACAGAAATACCAGAAGTTGTCGAATTATATTGGCCAGGGCCTTTAACAATAGTTGTTGAAGTAAATGATACATTTCCAGTTGGTATTGGGACTTCAAATCCAAACTCAGTTGGGATTAGGGTACCAGAGAATCCATTAGCAATTGAACTTCTTAAAATGACAGGGCCTCTTGCAGTTACAAGCGCAAATATATCTGGTACAGATGAAGCGAATAACCATATCGAGGCTGAACAAATATTTGGCAACTCTGTTTCTGCATACTTAGAAGGAGATGCTCTTCATGGGGACGGGTCAACAGTCGTAGACCTTAGAGTAGACGGTGGTAAAATTTTAAGGCAGGGTCCATTAAGGTGGCCACCGAGTTACTGTTAAGATATGAATATGGATATAAATGGAGCTTCACAAAAAAATTTATCTGACACAGATCAAGAAATTTCAGATTTAATAGCACAAGACTTAAATAGACAAAATACACATATACATCTAATTGCTTCTGAAAANTTTGCCTCTCGTGCNGTAATGGAGGCATCTGGTTCTATCTTGACTAATAAATATTCTGAAGGCTTTCCCGGCAGAAGATATTATGAAGGATGCGAAACTATCGATGAAATAGAACAGTTGGCGATAGATAGAGCTTGTGAGCTTTTNGAGGCAGATCACGCTAATGTTCAACCTCATTCTGGTTCTTCAGCAAATATGGCTGTCTATCTGCAACTATTAAATGCTGGTGATACTGTCATGGGCATGAACCTAGATCAGGGAGGCCACCTAACGCATGGATCCCCCGTTAACTTTTCAGGTCGTATGTATGATTTTGTTGGTTATGGATTAAATAAAGAATCAGAACTAATTGATATGGANGAAGTTGAGAAACTAGCAAATCAACATAAACCAAAACTATTGATAGCTGGCTATTCCTCNTATTCTCAAAATCTCGACTTTAAGGCTTTCAGGGAAATAGCAGATTCGATAGGAGCATATTTTATGGTTGATGCAGCCCATTTCATTGGTTTAGTTGCTGGTAAAGTTGTAGATAATCCAATGGAGTACGCTGATGTTGTTACAGCAACTACTCACAAAGCNCTNAGAGGCCCAAGGGGCGGATTAATTCTCTCTAAAGAAGAATTCGCAAAAGATGTAGACAAAAATATTTTTCCGGGTGCTCAAGGTGGTGCCATAAATAATCAGATAGCNGCTAAGGCCGTTTGTTTTAAGGAAGCTCTATCAGATGACTTTAAAGCTTACGCTCAACAAATTTTAGTTAACGCTAAAGCACTTGCTGATTCATTCATGAATGAAGGACTCAGAGTAGTAAGTGGAGGTACTTCTAATCACATCGTATTAGTTGACACACAAAGTATTGATGAGGAGCTCACCGGAAAAGAAGCAGGNATCTTATTAAATGANATGGGGATAACATTAAATAGGAATGCAATCCCATTTGACACAAGNTCACCTTTTNTTACTTCTGGTATACGTATGGGAACTCCAGCGGTCACAACCTGTGGNATGAAGGAAGAGCAGTTAACAGAAGTNGGTTCATTAATTTCTAACATACTCAAGANTAGAAATGATGAAAAAAAATTAGTAGATTTAAAAGCTCAGGTAAGCGATCTGGCGTTAGCACATCAACCGTATGCCTAAGAAAAATATTCTTAATCTTCAAGATTTTGGTCCAGTAAGTTCCTTTTCAACCTCAATCATAAGTGGCCTNCTTATNGGNTTGNTAATTCAATANTTTATTGGCTACGAACCTGTTCCGGTNATAGTTTTCGTCTTGATAGGAATATATGANGGNTCAAGANGAATGTGGCAAATATCAAAGAAACTAGAGGGTGAGTAATGAATGTTGAATTAATTCTTGCTACACGAATGCTTAAACGATCTTTACCAATATATACACTTGTTCCATTGTTGTTTTTAATAAAGTCAACAGAGTCAATGATTACTTCACTCATATCTGGTTTGATTGTGGCNTCAGGTTTTTATCTAGGTGCATTCCTCATGTCTTTTGCTGCAAATATATCCTTAAATTTTTACTATTTCTCTGCTTTATTCGGTTATGTGGCGAGATTAATCTATATATTTGGGTTTCTCATATTATTTAGGAGCCTATATCCTATTGATGAAATGGCAATGTCGCTGACAGTGCCTATTGTTTTTTTAAGTATGTTATTTTTAGAAATGGCTATGGTTATAAAGAGAAAAGACACAGATTTAGATTGGGCAAATGATAACAGCAGCTGAAACTTGTGATTTTATTAATGAAGTAGTTTGCAAACCCGCAAACGTCAAAGAGCTATTCGAGTTCGCAAATTTCGGAGCATCTCAAATTTCCAGAACAGAAATTCTTATACTCCTTGCAGGCTTAATCCCTGTAGCTGTGATGTACTTTGGCCTTAGGAAAAAATCGACTGTACCAGGCAAGCTTCAATCCGTAGTAGAATCAATTTTTTCTTTCGTAAAAGATGAGATTGCTGTTGGGGTAATCGGTAGAGGTGGAGAGAAGTTTACGCCTTATTTAATATCTATATTTATGTTCGTATTAGTAGGAAATCTCTTTGAGGTAACTCCACTTGTAAACTTTCCAGTGACTTCTCGTATGGCGCTTCCTTTGTTCTTAAGTTTGTTGACTTATGTAATTTTCTTAGTAGTTGGAGTTCAAAAACAAGGAATTGGTTATTTTACTCACTTGATTTGGCCACCAGGTGTTCCAATAGCTTTAAAACCATTAGTCGGAATCATTGAATTAGTTTCAGTGCTTTTAGTAAGGCCCTTTAGTCTTGCTGTTCGACTGTTCGCAAACTTAGTTGCTGGTCACGTTATGCTGAGCCTCCTATTGGCATCGGCTTACTTCTTCATTGTTCAACCCGGCGGAGTAGAATACTTGATCGCTAGAGCTCCAATAGGAGCGGCTTGGTTTACATTAGGTTTAGCAATATATGGTTTTGAATTAATAGTTTCAATTTTGCAGGCATACATATTTACTTTGTTGTCTGCAGTGTATATACAAACGTCTCTGCACCCAGAGCATTAATAATAATAAGGAGGAAAATGGAAGCTGCATACGCGTTAATAGGATACGGACTAGCCGCAATTGGTCCCGGTATAGGAATCGGGTTAATTGCTGGTAATGCTGTACAAGCGATGGCTAGACAACCAGAAGCTGCAGGTATGGTAAGAACAACAATGTTCTTAGGTATCGCCTTTACAGAGGCATTAGCACTTATTGGGTTCGTTCTATTCTTCTTAGTATAGGATTTACAAATGACTTTAAATTTAAACGTATTTTATGCAGAAGCTGAAGAGGCAGGTTCAGGGGTAGATTTACTTCTTCCTGCTACATCAGAGTTGGTTGCAGGTATTGCTGCCTTTGCAATTGTCTTTTTCTTTGTTTGGAAATGGGCATTACCAGCTTTGAATACAACTCTTGAAGAAAGAGCTGCATCTATTGAAGGACAAATAGAAGCTGCAGAAGCAACTAAAGCTGATGCAGAAGCAACTAAAGCTGAATATGCAAAATTAGTTTCAGATGCTAACTCTGAAGTTCAAAAAATAATTGATGAGGGTAAAGCTGCTGCAGAAAAAGTAAAAGAAGAAATTATCGATCAAGCTAGACAGGATGCTGAAGCAATTGTTGAAAAAGCTAAGTCTGACTCTGAAGCTGAAAAGGAGAGATTATCATCAGAGATAAGTTCCCAAGTAGCAGATTTGTCATTAGCAATCTCACAAAAAGTTGCTGCATCAATGTCAGAAAAAGATCAACAAAATTTAATTGATAAATTCATTAAAGACATGGAGACCTCAAGCTAAATGGGAACAGAATCTTTTTCTAAAGGGTTAGTTGAAATTATTTCTTCATCTAATGAAAGTGCAAAAATTGAAGGGGAATTCCTCCAAGTACTTCAAGCACTTAACACTAACAGTGAGGCATTAGATGTATTTAGAAATTTTGGTATCCCTGCTGATAAAAAAATTGAAGCAATAAGTAATATCTTTTCAAAAAGAGTTACTTCAATGACTCTTGATTTAGTTACACTTACTATTTCTCAAGGCTATGCAGACAACTTATCAGACATAGAACAGCAAGTATCTAACTATATTGCTGAAAAGAGAGGTGCTGCATTAGCAAAGGTTGTTTCCGCTGTTGAATTAAATGAATCAACGCAAAAAAATCTTAAGGCTGCACTCAAAAATAAATTAGGAAGAGATGTTGAACTTAGTCTTAAAGTTGATTCCTCTGTAATAGGTGGAATTAAAGTAAGTATCGGTGAAAGAACTTTTGATGGTTTGCTCTCATCAAAGTTTTCAGATATCCAAACAGTATTAGAAGGAAGGTAATGTGAGCGATTTAAATATAGATCCAAAACAAATTTCAGATTCCCTAAAAGAGACTCTAGGGAACTGGTCAGAGGAAGTAAAAGACGACTTAGTCGGTTATGTTGCTTCTATTGCTGACGGTGTAGCAAGAGTTAAAGGATTAGAAAACGCCATGTCTTCTGAACTTCTCGAATTCCCTGGTGGACTTTTAGGTGTTGCTCTTAACTTAGATGAGGACTCTATAGGTGTTGTGTTAATGGGTGACTCAGATCATATTCAAGAAGGTATGCCAGTAAAGCAAACTGGTGACGTTCTATCAATTGGAGTAGGAGATGGTTTTCTCGGAAGAGTAATTGATACTCTGGGTAATCCAATAGACGGTAAGGGTCCTATCGAATTTACCGAAAGAAGATTGATGGAAATTCAAGCACCAACTGTTGTTCAAAGACAACCAGTTGGAGAGCCACTTCAAACAGGTATTAAAGCTATTGACTCTATGATTCCAATTGGAAGAGGCCAAAGAGAGTTAATTATTGGAGATAGAGGTATTGGAAAAACTGCAGTAGCAATTGATACAATTATCAATCAAAAAGATACAGATGTTAAATGTATCTATGTAGCTATTGGTCAAAAGTCTTCAACTGTTGCAGAAGTTGTTGCTCGTCTTGAGAGTGAAGGAGTTTTAGATAAAACAGTAATTGTTAACGCACCTGCATCTGCCGCTGCCGCACTTCAAATGTACGCACCTTATGCTGGTTCTGCTATTGGACAGCACTGGATGTATAACGGAGAGCATGCATTAATAATTTTTGATGATTTGTCTAAACAAGCCATTGCTTATCGACAAATTTCGTTGTTATTAAGAAGACCTCCAGGTAGAGAGGCCTATCCAGGTGATGTTTTCTATCTACACTCCCGCTTGTTAGAACGTTGTGCTAAAGTTTCGGAAGATCTTGGCGGAGGCTCAATGACTGGTCTACCAATTATTGAAACTAAGGCTGGTGACGTTTCTGCTTTCATACCAACTAATGTTATTTCAATTACTGACGGTCAGATATATCTCGAGAGTGAATTATTCTACTCAGGTGTTAGACCGGCGGTAAACCCAGGTACTTCTGTTTCACGTGTTGGTGGTGCAGCACAAACTAAAGCTATGAAGAAAGTATCTGGACCGTTAAGAATTAACCTTGCACAGTTTAGGGAACTTGAAGCATTCGCTGAATTTGGTTCTGATCTTGATGCAGCATCACAGTCTCAGTTAGATAGAGGTATTCGTGTTGTGGAAATGCTTAAACAGCCACAATATGAACCAGTAGCTACTGAAGACCAAGTTATTGCACTTTTTGCTGTTACAGAAGGTTATTTTGATAAAGTACCTGTCGATGGTATTTATGAGGCAGAAAAGAACTTACTTGAATTTGTAAAAACAAGATACTCTGACATGGTTAACACCATAAAAGATACTGGAGAGCTCCCAGGAGATGAGTTAAAAGAGGCAGTTACTGCTTTTGTGGCAACTTTAGAAACTACAACAGAGGAATAGAAGTGGCTAGTGCTGAACTACGTATAATTAATAGACGAATAAAGAGTGTTCGTTCAACTAAAAAAATTACACGTGCAATGGAACTCATTGCTTCATCAAGAATTGTGAAAGCACAAAACAGAATGAAATCATCTGAATCTTATTTTGGACTTTTAAGTGAGATTGTCCAGGATTTAATAAATAACGGAGCTGTTCCACAGATTGAAGCTAAAGAAGGTAAGGAGAAAGTTTTATTGATAGTACTTACTTCTGATAGAGGTTTAGCAGGAGCATATAATACCAATGTTTTAAAAATTGCAGACACAAGGAGAATTGAAATTGAGCAGTCTGGCAAAGACGTAGAGGTAGTAACAGTTGGTAAAAAAGCAACTGGATATTTTACTTATAGAAAGATTGATGTTTCATCAGGTTACGAAGGCATGTCTGATACTCCAGAGTTTGATAATGCATTAGATGTTATGACACCCATAACAGAAAAATTTTATGCCGGAGATATTTCCTCCATTGAAATTGCTTATACAAGTTATAAATCAGCCCTTACACAAGATGCTGTTATTAAAAAAATACTTCCTCTTGATCCACAAGAAGTAGAAAACAAATCATCAGTAACTTTTGAACCAAGTGGGGAAGAAGTCCTAGATAGTATTCTCCCAAAATATGCAAATGCATCATTTTTCAATGCGCTTTTAAATGGATCAACCTCAGAACATGCAGCAAGAATGAGGGCTATGAAAGCGGCTACAGATAATGCAGAAGAATTAATTAAATTATTAGCAATGAAAAGCAATCAAGCAAGACAAGCAGAAATTACAACAGAGATTTCAGAAATTGTTGGTGGGTCTGAAGCACTTTCGGATGCCAGTTAGAAAGGAAAAGAATGAGTGAAGAGATAGGTAGAGTAGTAAAGGTTGCAGGTCCAGTTGTAGATGTGGCATTCCCACAAGACAACCTTCCTGAACTGAACTTCGCTTTAGAAGTCGATATAACTATTGGAGAATCAAAAAATACAATTACTTTAGAGGTAGCCCAACATATTGGTGAAAATAAAGTACGAGCAGTTTCCATGCAAGCCACAGATGGATTAAAAAGAGGAACAGAAGTGAGAAATACAAATGCACCAATTTCAGTTCCTGTTGGTCAAGAAACACTCGGACATATTTTTAATGTTGCTGGTGAAACACTAGATGTTCCGATAGAGTCCATTAATGTTAAAGAACGTTGGCCAATACATAGAACACCACCTGCATATGAAGATGTGACTTCACAGAGTGAAATGTTTGAAACTGGTATTAAAGTTGTCGACCTATTAGCACCATATGTAGAGGGTGGAAAAATTGGTCTCTTTGGAGGTGCTGGAGTAGGAAAAACTGTTTTGATTCAGGAAATGATTAACCGTGTTGCAACTCAACATGGTGGTGTGTCTGTTTTTGCTGGTGTTGGAGAAAGAACAAGAGAAGGTAATGACTTGTTCGGAGAAATGCAGGAATCTGGAGTTATTGATAAGACAGCTCTAGTATTCGGTCAAATGGATGAACCACCTGGAGTGAGGTTAAGAGTGGCACTTTCAGCACTCACAATGGCAGAGTATTTTAGAGATGTAGAAAAACAGGATGTTCTTTTGTTCATTGATAATATTTTTAGATTTAGCCAGGCAGGATCTGAGGTATCAACATTACTAGGGCGAATGCCTTCAGCTGTGGGTTATCAGCCAACATTAGCTGATGAAATGGGATTCCTTCAAGAGAGGATTACTTCACTTAAAGGAAGATCTATTACATCACTTCAAGCTGTATACGTTCCAGCTGATGACATTACTGACCCTGCACCACACACTGCTTTTGCTCACTTAGATGCAAGAACAGTTCTTGATAGGAAAGTTGCAGACTTAGGTATTTATCCAGCTGTTGACCCTCTTGACTCTTCAAGTAGAATATTGGATCCAAAAATTGTTGGAGACGACCACTATTCAACTGCTCGAGAAGTACAACGAGTTCTTCAAAGATATAATGACTTACAAGACATTATTGCAATTCTTGGACTTGATGAGCTTTCTGAAGAAGACAAGTTGTTGGTAGGTAGAGCAAGAAGAATTCAACGATTCCTTTCTCAACCGATGTATGTTGCTGAGCAGTTTACAGGTATTGAGGGTAAATTCGTATCTATTAAAGACTGTGTTGAAGCATTTAAGACAATCCTAAGCGGAGATCTTGACTCAACTCCTGAGCAAGCATTTTATATGGTTGGTGGCATTGATGAAGTACTTGAAAAAGCTAAAGAGATTGAGGCATCTGCCTAACCATGATTGTAAATGTAGTTAGTCCAGAGGAAGAATACTTTAGTGGCGAGTCAACAATGGTCGTCACCAGGACGCCAAATGGTGAAATCGGAATCTATAGTGGCCACGAAGCTACTGTAGCAACAATTTTGCCTGGTGGATTAACAATTGAACACTCTGGAGGTAAGGACAGCTATGCAGTATCTGGAGGCCTCCTTCAAATTACACCAGAAAAAGTAACTGTACTTGGTGAAATCATTGAAAAGATTGATGGAGACCACGAGGCAGCAATTTTACGTGGCAAAGAATTAGTAGAAGACTTAACAGAACAAGATAGTTAATAATGAAAAGCATACTCGCTTTTCATGCACACCCAGACGATGAATCAGTATCAACAGGTGTCACTTTAGCAAAATATGCAGCTGAAGGGCATAGAGTAGTTGTAGCTACCGCAACCGATGGCTCTGCCGGAGAAATTCATAACTACGATAATCCAGAAGAACTCTTTCCAAAACTCGCTGAAATGAGAAGAAAAGAACTAGAAGCAAGCCTTGAAGCACTTGGTGTTAAAGAATATGAATGGATGGGCTTTAAAGATTCTGGCATGATGGGCACTAGTGAAAATGAAGATCCAGAATGTTTCTGGAGGCAGAATTATTTTGATCCTGTTGGAAAACTAGTCGACATAATCAGAAAATATAAACCTGATGCTTTAATAACATACGATCCTTTTGGTGGTTACGGTCATCCAGATCACATTCAGACACACAGAATAGGAACTGCAGCTTATTTTGCAGCTAGTGACTTAGACAAGTTCCCACTTAAAGAAAATCAAGAAGTATGGATTCCAGAGCGTCTGTATTACAGTGCTTGGTCTAAGACAAGAATGCAATCAAGAAGACAACAGATGTTTGATGCTGGAATTATTTCAGAAGAAGAAT
>NHIM01000001.1 GCA_002169845.1 Acidimicrobiaceae bacterium TMED189
GTAGCTTAGTGTAAGATAAACACCAGCTAATCCAGCAAAACCTCCACCAACACATGTTGCTATGAATTGTGTTTTATTTACATTTAAGCCCATTGAGTCCGCAGCACGAGAATCTTCTCCAACAGCTTCAAGTCTTCTCCCAAACATAGTTTTTTTTAATAAATANGCAGTCGCAATCATAAGGAGAATTGNTAAAAAGAATATATAACTTTGACTTAGTATAACGTCTACCAATGTTGAGGGATTTTCTATTTCTCTTAAGCTATTAATTTTTACAGGAAGTTTTTTACCTATATAATTCTTTCCCATAAGAGCTGATAAAGAAAGTCCTAAAATTGTAAGAATTAAACCAGAAACAGTTTGGTCCTGTTTAAGAATGACGGTNACAAATGCATGAAGTGAAGCAAACAGGGCTGCAGAAAAAATTCCAATAAATATTGAAANAAAGAGATTTCCGGTATTCACTGCTGTCATAAAACCAGTTACTGCTCCAATCGAAATCATTCCTTCTACACCAAGGTTCAATATTCCTGATTTCTCAGTTATCAACTCGCCAAGTGCAGCTATAAAAAGCAATGTAGCTGCNTGAAGAGTTGCATTTAAAAGTCCTATAAATTGAATATCAATCATCGTCATTAACTTTCAATATCTTATAAGAAAAAAAGAATTGAGCTATAAGGGCTCCAAATAAAGTGGTAGCTTGGATAATATCGGCAATATAGCTACTAACTCCTATAGTTTGAATCACGGAACCCCCAATAGTTAGTGCTCCGAATAAAGATCCCACTAAGAAAATTCCTAATGGTCGCATTCCAGTTATTGCAGCAACAATAATAGCNGTGTATCCAAAACCTTGAGATAATCCTGTTGAAACTCTATGTGTCTGACTCAATAATTCGACTCCACCTGCCAGCCCCGCAAGTCCACCACCTATTAACATTGCGATAAATGCTTTCTGTTTTGCATTAATGCCTGCATAAATTGCAGTTAATGCAGAACCTCCTGAAATCCTNAGCTCATAACCAAACACGGATTTTTCTTTTAGATAGTGAATTCCTAAGGTGCAAAGAAAACAAATTATGAAACCGTAGCTCAGCTTTCCAAAAATTGTAGGTAGATAAACTTCTTTTCCAACATATGTCGCAGCAGGAAAATTTAGAGAGTTNGGATCTTTCCANGGACCATTAACTAGATAAACTGTAAAGCCAATGATTATATAGTTGAACAATAAAGTAGTAATTATTTCATTTACACCAAATAATACTTTTGTTATCGCTGGTATAAAAATACATAAAGATCCACCAACAAATGATGAAAGTAATAAAACAAGAATAGATAAGCTTGGATTTGAGATTTCTAGACTGATATAGATAAAGTTGAGAACGATTCCCCCCATAAATATCTGGCCTTCAGCTCCAATATTCCAAAGTTTTACTGAATTTATTATTGAGATTCCCAGCCCAGCCAATATTAACGGAGTTGCTTTATTTAGAGATGAGCTAATACTTTTTAAACTACCTACAGAAAGTTTTAACATTAATGAAAATACTTCAAACGGATTTTGCCCTTGAATTAATAGAATTAATGAGCCGATTACTATTCCAATGGAAAGACCAATTAAAAATGAATAAAAAGTGGAAAATTCATTAACTACAATTTTTTTTGATAGTAAATATTTATTCAAGTGAACCAGCCATTGCCAAACCAACGTTATTAATATTTGCATTATCTATGTCAAACTCTTTTACTATCTCTCCTTCATACAAGACTATTATTCGATCGCTCAACTTAAATAACTCATCTAGGTCTTCAGAAATTAGCATTATTGCTGCACCATTATCTCGTTGATTAATAATAAGTTCATGCAATGATTCAACAGCACTTACGTCTAACCCTCTTGTTGGCTGTGCTGCAATAATTACTTCTGGATTNGAAACAAGTTCTCTCCCCATTAAAAGTTTCTGCATGTTTCCACCTGAAAGTGTAGAAACCTCAGCTCTTGGATCAGGCGCTTTAATTGAAAACTGTTTTATAAGCGTATTTAAATAATCTAACATCTTAGTACTAGACAAATGTGGTCCCAGTCTTGACTTAAAGTAATCTTTCACAGCTGAATTGTCAATTATTGAAACGCCTGGTGCTAATCCAACTCCCAATCTATTTTCCGGAATATATGATAGATTAAGATTTTTCCTAGAACGCACACCTTGATTTGAGATATTTTTTCCATTAACTATNACTTTTCCTTGGTAGTTTCTTTCAATTCCAGAGATTATATTTGCAAGTTCAACTTGGCCATTACCTGAGACTCCCGCGATTCCTAAAATTTCACCTGATTTTATTTTTAGAGAAATATCATTTAGAGTTGGAACATTCGAGTGTATATTTTCGAAATTTATATTTTCAACCTTAAGCTTATATTCTCCCTTCATATTTTCTTTATCTACTTTGGTTGTTTTAATTTCTCCCATCATTAAATTGATTAAATCTTTTTTTGTAACATCTTTAGTTTTTAAATCTTTAGCNACCATTTCTCCATCTTTTAATACAAAAATAGATTCAGTGAAGTCTTGAATCTCTTTTAGTTTGTGTGTTATTAAAACAATAGTTTTATCATCTTGTTCAGAAAGTTTTTCTAGAGAGACTCTTAGTTGAGAAGTTTCTTGTGGAGTTAATACAGCAGTGGGCTCATCCAGAAGCATAATTTTATTGTTATTAAAAATTAGTTTCATAATTTCAATTTTTTGTTTTTCTCCAACTGAAAGTTTATTAATTGTTNTCGAGGGATCTGCGGATAATGAGAAAATGTCCGAGTATTTTTTAAAAGCATCTCCGAAATNATCTATATAAATATTTGATTTTGAAAGTGTTAGGTTATCTTTAATACTGAAATTATCAATTAACCTAAATTCTTGATGGACCATCCCAATTCCAAGTTGCGCNGCATAATCAGGGTTCAATTTTTTTATTGTATTTCCATCAATTGTAATTTTTCCTGATTCAGGTTGATATATCCCAGATAAAATATTCATCAATGATGATTTTCCTGCACCATTTTCACCCAGTAGTCCATGAATTTTTGACTTATAAAGATGGAAATCAACGTTTTTAAGTGCTTTGGTATTCCCAAATGATTTAGAAATATTTGTAGCTTTAAGAATAATTTGGTTCATTTGATTATTTATTACAGCGCCCTAATACTAAGAAAAGAGCGCTGTAAAAACTGTAAGTTATGGATTTACTGTTCCTATAACGTTACTAATAAATTCTTCTTCAACTATTTCAACATCAAAAGTGCCGTCAATAATAGCATCAGTTTTTTCTCCAATTAATGTAGCTATATCAGATGGAACATCTGAAGAAAGGTCATAAAGTGAAACTAAACCTGTTTCCATACCTCCCCAATAACTTTCTGTACTAAAAGTACCATCAACTATTGATTCAACAANATCTACATAATATGGACCCCAATCCCAGACCGGGGCAGTTACAAATGCTTCNGGAGCAGAGTCTTTCCCATAAGCAGTGTTGTAAGATATCCATTTTGCTCCAGCNGCCTCAGCAGCTAAACCTGTAGCTGTTGAATCTTGATGTTGCGCAAGTACATCTGCACCTGTTTCAAGCAANGCGTTTGCAGCTTGTGTTTCTGCTTCTGGACCAAACCATGTGAAAGTCCAAACNACNTCAACAGTGGCATCTGGATTCACTTCATTTACTCCTGCAGCAAAAGCATTAATGCCTCGGATAACCTCTGGTATTGGGAAAGCAGCAACATAACCGATCTTGTTTGAATCAGTCATAGCTCCCGCAGCTAACCCTGAGAGATATCTTGGTTGATACATCTTTCCAAAGTAATTTGCAAAGTTTGTATCGTTATTTAGATATCCTGAACAATGTAAGAAAATAACATCTGGATATTCCTCAGCCATTTCTGCCATTGCATCTATGTAACCAAAAGTAGTCCCAAAGATAATATTGTAACCTTGTTCAATATATGCCTCTGCAACTGTTCTGAATTCTGTAGCATCTTCTGGTACTAGAGCTGTGTACTCTGTTTGAATACCAGTTTGTTCTACTAGATATTGTCGACCTACATCATGTGCTTGTGACCAGCCACCATCGTCTGCCGGACCTACATACACAAATGCAGCTTTATATTCATCTACGGATGCGGCTCCACCGCATGCCATAGTAAGAATACTGATTAAGATTAGACCTACCGCCCATCTTCTACGCATCCTTACCTCCTTTTCATATTTTTAATTATAAACNACNNACAACTAAGGAATTAATTTTNNAGNTAAATATTAATCTAAATAAATNTCATGATGAATTTTAAANTTTGATACAATAATTCATCATATGGAAAAATTAAATTATACGTGGGATCAACAATTTAAAGATACGGAGACTATTTGTTCCCAAATAGAAAAAGATGAATTTCAACCCAACGTGATTGTTGGGATTAGCCGTGGAGGATTAATTCCTGGTGTCATGATGTCACACAAACTAAATGTTCCATTTAAACCAGTTCATGCATCCACAAGAGACTTTCCACATTGGGAGAATTATTTACCAAGGCCAAACGATAAAAAAATATTAATTGTTGATGATATATGTGATAGTGGAGAAACATTTGAAAAGCTTTCTAATTATATAAAAGAAAATATAAATCATGACTGTGATGTTAGATTTATGTCACTTTGGTGGAATAACGAAAGTGAATTTCAACCCCATTACTTTGTTAATGAAGTGGCAAAATTTACTAATCCAGTTTGGATAGAATTTGCACACGAAAACTGGTGGTTACAAAATTAGGAATTTTTAAGTTTTAAAGCGTANTCCTTAATCATTTTTAACATATTAAAAGCACCGTTTCTTCTTGCTGGACTTAAAATTACTCCAAGTTCAAATTCTTCCATCAGATCTAGCTCAGAGTTGACAATGTCATCAGGNGTTTCATCGGAGTATATTGAGGCAATAAGAGTAACAAGTCCTTTTGCAATAAGCGCATCAGAGTCGCTCATGAAGTANACTTTTTCATCTTTTTCTTCTGGTATTAGCCACACCTGGCTTTGACAACCACTTACTTTAAAATTGTCGTTTCTTAGTTCTTCGGGAAAATTAGTATTATCTTTTGCTTGTTCAATTAAATACTGATANTTTTCTTGTGGGTTAGGCAATAAATCTAACATTCTTTTATATTCTTCTACTTTTTGATCAATAGCCATGTTTAGCCTAACATCGCAATACTACTCATAAGTGCATCTTTAAAGACATCAAGATCATTTTCATCGTTGTAAATGTATCCTGTGGCTCTGAATGTTGCATCGATACCTAATTTTCTATGATAAGGTTGAACACAATGATGCCCAGCTCGAACAGCAACTCCGTATGTATCAAGCATCAATGAAATATCTGTTGCATGNATTTGGTCAACNTGCATGCTAAANGTACATCCAGCANANTCTTCATTCGTNTGTATTATGTTGACCCTATCTAAATCTGAGAATATATTTTGAGCATATTTTCTTAGATTATCAGAATGTTGGGAAACTTTTTCCATGGTAATATTTTCTAAATAATCAATTGCTGCTCCTAATCCTATTGCTTCTACGTAAGGAGGAGTTCCGGCTTCAAACTTATGTGGNACAGGCGCCCATGTTGCTCTGTCATAGTAAACTTCTTCAATCATATCTCCACCACCAGAGACAGGTTCAAGTTCATTCAGAAGATCTAATCTCCCCCAAACAACTCCAATACCGGTTGGACCTAGTAATTTATGGCCAGAAAATACTATAAAATCAATACCTAAATCTTGAACATCTACTTTTCTATGGGGAACAAGCTGTGCCCCATCAACAATAAATAAAGCATCTGAATTTTCTTTAATAATTGAGCGAATTAGTTTTATATCTGGAAGTAAACCAGAAAGATTAGATTCACCTGTAATTGAGACAACTTTTGTTTTTTTTGATATCTTTTGCTTTAGCTCATCTAGATCAATTGAAAAATTTTCATTAACTGAAATATATTTTATTTCTAACTGATACTCTTTAGCAACCATTTGCCAAGGAATAATATTTGCATGATGTTCTATTTCAGTAAGCAAAATTTCATCTCCGGGCTGTAGGAATTTTTTAGAAATAGAATTTGCAAGAAAATTAAAGCCTTCAGTAGCTCCTTTNGTAAAAATTATCTCATCTGAATGATAAGCATTCAAAAAATTCTTACATTTATTTCTCACACCTTCATAAAGTTGGGTTGTTTCAGCCGATAATACATATGTGCCACGATGTACGTTTGCATTTGTATTGAGATAAACATTATTCATCGCTTCAATCACAGTTTTTGGCTTTTGAGATGTAGCTCCAGAATCAAGATAAGTTAGTTTCTTAGAGTTTATTTCACGTTCAAAAATAGGGAAATCATCTTTGATATCTTGAAATTCATTCATTGGTATGATTCGTATCCTTCTTTTTCAAGTTTATCAGATAATTCTTTGCCACCTGTCTCTACAATATTGCCATCTACAAATACATGAACAAAATCTGGAGTTATATATTCAAGAAGTCTTTGATAATGAGTTACTACCAGATAACCTCTTTCGGGAGTTCTAAGTTTACTGATACCTTCACCAACAATACGCAAACCATCAACATCTAATCCTGAATCTGTCTCGTCTAAAATTGCAAGCTTTGGATTTAATACTGCTAATTGTAAAATTTCATTACGCTTTCTTTCTCCTCCAGAGAAACCTTCATTTAGGTATCTATCGACAAAATCAGGAGAAAGACCTAGATCTTTCATTGCATCTGCAACTTTAAGCCTTAGTTCAAGAGTTGAGTACTCAGTATTCTCAATATTAGTCAGTGCCGTCTTGAGCATATTAACAATAGTCACACCAGGTATCGATTCTGGATACTGGAAAGCTAGAAACATACCTTCTTTTGCTCTATTATCGACTGGTTCTTCTGTAATATCATTACCATTGAAAAGAATTGACCCCTCAGTTACTTCATAAACAGGGTTTCCCATCAACACATTGGCCAAAGTAGACTTACCAGAACCATTTGGACCCATAATCGCATGAACCTCTCCAGGTTTAATTTCTAAATTTATTCCACTTAAGATTGGAGTATCTTCAACATTAGCGTGTAGGTTTGTAATTTTTAACATAACTACCATGTTAATTATGAATAAAAACAAACGATATTCCAATACGTAAAATTAAAATTAAAATTAGAATGAGTAAATGCAATTTATACTTACTGACTTACAAAAAGAAATAAAAGAAAACGCCGAAAAACTATTATCTGAGCAAATTGACTTGCTTGAAACAATAAAAAAAGTTGATGAAGATAACCGTTTAGATGTTGAGCTCTGGAAACTAGTTAACGAACAGGGTTGGTTGGCTCTAGATGTTCCAGAAGAAGATGGAGGTCTTGGCTTTTCGAGTGTTGATTCATCAATACTTTCTGAAGTATCAGGTTACTACCTGCCCATCATTCCTCTTTTTAGCTCTGGTGTGGTATTTAAACATTTACTTTTAAATTCGAATGAGGAAATAAAAAAAAGCTATCTTCCTGAAATTATATCTGGTGAAAAAATTGGTACATTCGGAGTGTATGAATCCGATAAGTATGAGATAAGTGATGAAAGCATTCAAACGACTATTTCTTCTTCAAAAGATGGAGTAGTTCTGAATGGATCAAAAAAATATGTAATGTTTGGTGATACTTCAGACTATGTTGCAGTATTAGCAAAAGATGAAAGTGATTTTAAGTTTGTACTCATNAATACAAATGATGATGGTGTGTCGGTGACTAAAACTCCATCACTTGACCAAACACGACCATTAGCGGAAATAAAATTTACAAATGTGTTGATAGACCCTCAAAATACAATGATTGTTATGGATCATGAATTAAGTGTTTGGAAAAAGGTGCAGAATATAGCTACAGCCTTTCTCTCAATGGAACAGGTTGGAGGATCACAGGCATGTTTAGAAATGTCAACCAGCTATGCCAAAGAAAGAATCCAGTTTGGACGACCTATTGGCTCTTTTCAAGCAATTCAACACGTATGCGCAAATATGTTAATGAAAATAGAAAGCGCAAAATCCTTAGCCTACAATTCTGTAAGAGTCGATATTAATGATTCAACAGAGCTAGAGATGAGCTCTTTATTAGCAAAATCTTATTGCTCAGAAGTATTTAATAAAGTAGCTGGTGACAACATACAAGTACATGGAGGAATAGGATTCACATGGGAGCACCCTGCTCATTTATATTTTAAAAAAGCTAAATCTGATTCACTTTTATTTGGCTCTTCAAAGTCTGCAAGGTCTAAAATTGCAGAATTAATTAATTTGTAAAATGTCTCGTTTAAACAGATTTGAGAAATACAGATTTCTTGGAAATCGTTTAAATATGAAGGTTTATGATTGCGACAATGAAGANCAGTTTAAATCACTTGAAATTCTTTTTGAAGAAAAGGAAATGTTAAAGAATAATAAGATTCAATCTTTTTCTCCAGATTCACTGGATGAGGCGATGAATAGAGGTTATAAGCCCGTCTAATCTGAAAGAGCCCACTTATTTATTCCTTTTGAGCTTTTTCGTAAGACTTCGTCTTTTGACTCAAGAAGATGTAGGTGTGCTAAAGTTTCTTGAAATGCAAGNCTNAGATTTAGACTGTCAAGATTTCTAGGAAACACCATATTAGTAATCTCCCAACCAGTTAAATTTTTACTTTNCAAAAATCCTAAAATTCTTTCAGATCTTCTTTGATGATGAAGTTTCATCTGCTCAATTCTTTTATGAGGTGTNGANATTATATTTCCATGACCTGGAGCNATAATGTCATGGTCAATTGCATGTACTTTATCTAAAGAATTAATAAATTCTTTGAGAAGGTTACTTTTCTCATTTTGAACTGGTATGAAAGGTGTTATTTTTGGCAAGATATGGTCACCTGAAAATATNATTTTGGAGTATTCNTCGTGAATAGATATTTCACTATAATCGTGACCCGGCGTGAAGATGACATTCAAATTTCTTTTAATTGACTTTATTCTCCCTTCTGAAAGAAGAATATCTGGNTTTGTCAACTTTCCNGCATAAAGAGGCGTTGTAATTGATTTAAGATCATCAATGAAAGCAAGAGGAGCACTTTCTTTTTTGGCCATAGCTATTAAATCGGCGAACCTTATTGACCAGTTATTGTATTCATCAAGATAATCAACNCTATTTTCATAAAGAGCAAAGGGTATATCAAACTCTCTCAAGCTTCCCGACAATCCTATATGATCTATATGCATATGAGTACCAATAAGTAACTTGATGTCACTAAAATCAATACCTATTTGAACTAAGTGNCTTTTTAGTAAATCTAAATATTCGGAACCATCAACCCCACAGTCAATCATGATATATCCATCATTTTCCTCAATAAGATATACATTTACATTACTTGGAGAACTCCAGGGAAGTCTGAGAGGGATATGATAAATCCCTTCAGGCATTTCAAAACTGTTCATATTAGTTTGTTATTAACCAAACTCCAAAGGATACAAGAATCAGTAATCCAGTTAACAGTGATGAGATTATTAAGAACCTGGTTTGCATATATATATTTTATCTAATTAATGGAGTATCTTAAGTTGGTAAATGTATTCTTTTTTAGTAGATTTAATAGTGACAATAACTTTGACTACTTTTAAAGGTAACCCCTAAAAAAGTATAGTTATTATCTCGATTGGATAGAAACCCTATCCAGAAAGAGGTAATTTGAAAAAATTAACCATTATTGGCGGAGGTCCAGCTGGATACGCAGCTGCTCTTTACGCAAATAACTTTGACCTTGAAGTAACACTTGTTGAGTCTGATATTCTTGGAGGAACCTGCTTAAACAGGGGCTGTATACCAGCAAAATATTGGCTACATCTTGCNGAACTCAACCATGAAATTAATAATGCCTCTGAATATGGNATTCAAATTAAAACTTCAGAAATGGATTGGAATAAAGCAGCTTTAAAAAGACAGGATATTGTTTCTAAATTAGTCAGCGGAATTGGCATGTTGCTGAAAAGCAAAAAGGTNAATGTTATAAATGGATGGGGCAAAATTGAGAATGAAAAATCTGTCCTTGTNAAAAAAGAAGATGGTTCAGAAGAGAGAATAGAAAGCGATTACATACTCCTTGCGACAGGTTCTAAGCCAAGAGAGCTACCAAGTTTAAAATTTGACAATGACTTCATNATAAATTCAGACACAGCTTTAAATTGGGAAGAGCCACCAAAAAATGTTTGTATTGTTGGTGCAGGAGCTATAGGTTGTGAATTTGCAAGCATATTAATTGATCTTGGTTCAAAAGTTACTGTAGTTGAACTTGAAAAAGAAATTCTACCTGGCCTTGATAAAAGAACTTCTGGAGAGTTGAGAAAACAACTTACCAAAAGGGGAGTTACATTCAAGATGGGTACTTCGATTGAAGATGTTAAGGATAAGGAAGTCTCTTTCTCAGACGGAGAAAAAGAAAAATTTGAGACAATTTTAGTAGCTATTGGCAGAAGTCCTCTCACTGAAAATATAGGTTTAGAAGATATTTCTGTGGACACAATAAATGGTTTATTGAATGTCAACTTAGAAACAATGCAGCTAGTTGGTACTGAAACAGTTTTTGCTGCCGGAGATATTATTAGTAACTCTCCTCAACTTGCACATGTAGCTTTTGCAGAAGCAATGTCAGCAGTTAGCTTTATAGCTACTGGTATTGCCAGTCCAATTAACTATTCTGCAATACCTTATGTGGTATATACAAATCCAGAGGTTGCGGAGGTTGGTTTAAATTCTGATACAGCAAAGTTAAATGAAATAGATATAAACCAAGCCCAGCATAGCTTTGCAGGAATTGGAAGAGCTATGATTCAAAATCAAAATCAAGGATTAGTTAAAGTCTATGCTAAAAAAGAAGGTCCAATAGTGGGTGCGAGCATATGCGGCCCAAGTGCTGGAGAAATGATTCATGAACTAATGTATATGGTAGGGTGGGAGGCACTTCCAGAGGATGCTGCTGAGTTTATACATGCTCATCCAACTTTAAGTGAAGCTGTAGGAGAATCGTTACTATCTTTAAACGGGAAGGGACTCCATTAATGGAAATAAAAAAGATTGATAGACAAGGTCATTCTTTATCTTTATCAAAAGATGAGTTGTGGGACATTTACAAGTCAATGAAGACTCAGAGGATTCTTGAAGATAGATTACTAAAAATGTATAAAGGTGGACAACTTTCAGGTGCAGTATATCCGGGTATAGGCCAAGAGGCTTCCATGGCAGGTATCGCAGCGGGCATGGAGGATCAGGATGTCTTTGGAGGAACACACAGAGATCTTGGAGTTCAAATAAAAAGAGGGGTTACTCTAAAGGAAATTGCATTAAATTTTTATGGGAAAAAAGATGGTCCATCGAAAGGGAGAGATGGAAATAGTCATTTCGGTGTTGTTGACAAGGGAACATTAATGGTTGTTTCACCATTGCCTGATTCAGCACCAGTTGCAGTTGGTGTGGCACTAACTGCTCAACTTGAAGAAAATAACGTTGTTGCAGTTGCAAATTGTGGAGAAGGAGCGACCGCCACAGGTACCTGGCATGAAAGCATAAATATGGCTGGCGTTCATAATCTTCCCATTATTTTTACTGTTCAAAATAATCAATTTGCATACTCGTCACCTAACGAAACAGAGTTTG
Organism: Acidimicrobiaceae bacterium TMED189; assembly: GCA_002169845.1. Classification (GTDB taxonomy): domain Bacteria; phylum Actinomycetota; class Acidimicrobiia; order Actinomarinales; family Actinomarinaceae; genus Actinomarina. The sequence goes on from NHIM01000001.1 coordinate 11,754, forward strand.
GAACACCAAATGTTGCAGACAGAGGTCTTGGTTATGGAATCGAATCTGTAATTATTGATGGAAATAATATTTATGAAGTTATTAACTCAATGCATAAAGCTCGTGAGAAAGCTAGTTCAGGCGGCGGCCCTACACTTATAGAACTTGTAACTTTCAGACACTATGGTCATGCTGGTCACGATCCTGCTGAATATGTCGGAGATGAAGTCAGAGAGTTCTGGATGGACAGGGATCCTATTTTGCGATTTGAAGATTCCCTATCAAGAGAAGGCCTTTTTACAGAAGATGACTTTACAACCCTTGCTGAAAAAATTGAATCAGAAGTCAGAGAAACTTTAGAATGGGCCAAAAATGAAGATGATCCAAATCCTGATGAGGAAATCCAAGATATTTTTGCAACTAGATCTATCCCTGTACCTAAAAATGATGGTTCAGATACTGAAACAATGAACTTCATTGAAGCAATTACTAATGGTCTTGATGAGGCCATGGGAAATAATAAAGATGTATTTATGATGGGTGAAGATATAGGGGCTTTTGAAGGTGCTTTCAAAGCTACTAAGGGTCTTCATGAAAAATATGGCTCAGGTAGGGTTTTAGATACACCAATTTCAGAGGGCGCATTTATGGGCGCTGCAGTTGGGGCAGCCTTGTATGGTAAAATCCCTATTGTCGAACTTCAGTTTTTTGATTTTCTCTACCCAGCGCTAGATCAGATTACAACTGAGGCTGCGAAATATTTCTGGAAAGCTGGAAAACCTGTACCAATGGTTGTAAGGGGACCAACAGGAGCTGGTACAAGGTCAGGTCCTTTTCATTCAATTAGCCCAGAATCACTTTTAGCACATCATCCCGGAATAAAAGTAGTAGCACCAGCAAATCCATACGACGCCAAAGGATTACTTATCGCATCAATCAATGACCCGAACCCAGTAATGTTTTTAGAACATAAGAAGCTATACAGAAAACCCGATCTAAAAATGGAAGTGCCACTTGGCTTATATGAAGTTGAAATTGGCAAGGCAAACATTGCTAAAGAGGGGTCTGATATAACTTTAGTAGCTTGGTCTGGAATGGTTCCAACAGCTCTCGAAGCAGCAGCAACACTAAGTAATGAAGACATTTCTGTTGAAGTTATTGACTTAAGAAGCATATTCCCAATAGATGAAGAGACAATTCTAAAATCAGTTGAAAAAACTTCGAATCTAGTAATCCTACAAGAAGATGTTCCATTCTCATCAATTGCTTCCGAGATATCTTCTTTTGTAGCAGATAAAGGGTTTTGGACATTAGACAATCCAATTTTGAAAGTTACCTCTCCGAACACACATATACCATTTGCTCCAGTCTTAGAAGATAGCTTTATTCCTAGTGCAGAAAATGTAGTAAAAGCTATTAAAGAATTACAATAGAAATATGAGCGAAATTGTAAAAATGCCTCAGTTGGGGGAAACGGTAACCGAAGGAACAATCTTAAGATGGCTTGTTGCAGTTGGAGATGAAGTCAAGGAAGATGATCCAATACTTGAAATTTCAACTGATAAAGTAGATACAGAAGTCCCTTCTCCATTTTCTGGAAAAGTGACATCTTTGCTTGTTGATGAAGGCGAGACAGTTGAGGTAGGGGTTGCGTTAATGGAACTTGGAGGTGAGGCAGCCTCAAAAGATACAAAACAAGAAATTATCGAGGAAGTTGTAGAAAAAGAAACCAAGGAAGACACTCCGGTAGTAANTGAAGAGAGCCCTAAACCTGAGGNTCCAAAAGAAGNATCTAAAGATTTGAAACTTTCACCNATAGTCAGAAAGCTTGCAAGCGATAACAATATTGATTTAACACAAGTTTTAGGAACTGGAAAAAATAACCGNATTACACGTAAAGATATTGAAAATTTATTAAATTCGGAAAATAGTTCGGTAACTCCTNAANCAAAAGTACAAGAAGAAAAGGTTGTCCCTCANGAAGCTGAAAAGCAAAAAGAAATATCTTCNGGTTCTATTCCAAGACTCAGAAAAAGAATTGCTGAAAACATGATTCTATCAAAACAAACTTCTGCNCATGTNATGACTTCCGTTGAGGTTGACTATGAAAATATTTCAATTTTGAGAAATAAAATAAAAGCTGAATTTAAGCAAAAAGAAGGATTTTCTTTAACATTTTTACCATTTATTTCAGTTGCAACAATTAATGCTTTAAGAGAATTTCCTGTAGTAAATAGCTCATTTGATCTTGGTCAGAACCTTCATGAATTACATGACTTTATTAATTTAGGTATAGCAGTTGATTTGAACAGAGAAGGATTACTAGTTGGAACGCTAAAGGATTCAGACTCGTTTAACTTAAGAGGTTTAGCAAGAAAAATTACTGAAGTTTCTACACTTCTTAGAAATAAAGAATATGGTCTTGAAGACGTGACTGGTAGCACGTTTACAATATCGAATAATGGCTCATTTAATTCATTCATCACCTCACCAATAATTAATCAACCAAATGTCGCAATTCTCTCCACAGAATCTATTAAGAAAAAGCCAGTTGTAGTTACATCTGAAGATGGAACTGATTCAATTGCTATAAGAAATACAGGAGTTTTAAGTCTGACATGGGACCACAGGGTTTTTGATGGGTCAACAGCTTTATTGTTTCTAAATAGCATTAAAGATAAATTAGAAAACCACCCCTGGGCAGATGATCTAAATTGAGAAAACTAAACGTAAGATGGCTTGGAAATCTCCCATACTCCGAGGCTCTTATTCTTCAAAAAGGCCTTAAAGAATCCGTTTCAGAGGAATATAATCCGTACGATTATTTACTACTTTTAGAACATAATAACGTAATCACAATAGGCAGAACAGGTGATCCAAATAACCTCCTTCTTAATAGCAACGAGCTGCAAGAAAAAGGAATTGAATTTTTTGAAACAGATCGCGGAGGGGATGTGACTTTTCATGGCAAAGGTCAATTAATTGGCTATCCAATAATAAGACTTCAGGATCCAAAAAAAGTTATTCCTTTTGTGAGGAGCCTAGAAGAGACCATCATCAAAACTCTCAACAGTTTCGATATCGATGCTTTTTCAAAAGACGATGATACAGGCGTGTGGACACAAAACGGTAAGATCGCCTCCATAGGAGTAAAAGTAAGTAAGTGGACGACTTACCATGGGTTCTCATTAAATATATTTGATAAACTCGAGGGTTTCGATCTCATTAACCCTTGTGGAAACCAGGACGAAAAGATAGCTGCAGTACATTCATTCAATNCAGAAATTTCATTTGATGATGTTGTNAGTAAAATTACTGAAACTTTTTCTGNCGANTTTGGCTANGAAGATGTAGGGATACAAATGTCACAATTNACNCCNACNCAGCTTAAGAAACATAAAAAACATGAAATTGATGAGATGCTTGATAAAGGAGTTTTTCAAAAAAATAANAATATCGTGCCAATAACAATTAAAGGTTTATTACCAGATGAGCCTCAAAGACCTGAATGGATGAAAGTTANAGCTAATTTAGGTAANGATTACAGAGATTTAAAAAACTTAATTTCAGAAAAGAAACTTAATACAGTTTGTGAAGAGGCATCCTGCCCAAATATATATGAGTGTTGGTCTATGGGTACAGCAACATTCATGATTATGGGAGATACNTGTACAAGAGCNTGTGGATTTTGTGATGTCAATACGGGAAAACCNTGTGATCTTGACGATTTAGANCCCTTACGNGTTGCAGAAAGNGTGCAGACGATGGAACTAACACACGCCGTAATAACTTCTGTCAACAGAGACGATCTTCCAGATGGTGGATCAGCCTTTTTTGCTAAAACAATACATGAGGTCAAAAGGTTAAACCCATCAACAAGTGTGGAGGTACTCATTCCAGACTTTAAAGGGGACAGAGGTGCAATAGACAATATCATTGAAGCTAGTCCAGAAGTCTTAAATCATAATTTAGAAACAGTTCCCAGACTGCAACGAGAGATAAGAACAGCAGCGTCATATGGTCGATCACTATCTTTGTTGCAGTATGCAAAAGATTCTGCATTTTTAGGAAAAACTAAAACCGGGCTAATTGTTGGCATGGGAGAAGAGTTTGAAGAGGTAATTGCTGTATTGGAAGACTTATCTCAAATCAATGTTGATATTGTGACAATTGGACAATATCTTAGGCCAACTGCAAAGCATAGACCAATTCACAGGTATGTAGATAAAGAAGAATTTATACAATATAAATCTATTGGAGAATCTTTTGGAATCCCTCATATTGAGTCTGGACCACTTGTTAGGTCTTCATATCATGCAAAAGACTCTTTTGCCTCTGTATAACTCGACTCTATACTATTTAGATGTTTAACAAAGTTACAACTTCTGTAAGAATCCTTGCAGCTGCTGGTGTTGAGGAAGCAGCATCTGGTCATCCAGGAATGCCTTTAGGGATGGCAGATGTAGGAACTGTCCTTTATAAAAAATTTTTAAAAGTCTCAACTCATAATCCCTCATGGATAAATAGGGATAGATTTATCCTAAGTCCAGGTCACGGTTCAATGTTGCTATATTCTTTGCTTCACTTGAACGGATTTGATTTAACCACTGAGGATTTAAGAAACTTTCGTCAACACAACTCAAAAACTCCTGGACACCCAGAACTCGATTCATCTCTTGGGATAGATATGACAACTGGGCCTTTAGGTCAAGGATTTTCAACAGGAGTAGGATTCGCACTTGCAGAAAAGTATCTCTCAGAACTCTTAGGGGAAGATATGATTGATCATTTTACTTATGGAATTGTGTCAGATGGAGATCTTATGGAAGGGGTTTCATTTGAAGCTGCAGAGTTAGCAGGGGTTTGGCAACTTGGTAAATTAATCTATGTGTTTGATAATAATAATATTTCAATCGATGGAAGAGTAACAAAAGTTTCTATAACTGATCAAAAGAAGAAATTCGAATCAATTGGATGGCATGTTCTTGAAATAGATGCTCATAATGAAGATGAAATTAATCAAGCNTTAGAGAGTGCAAAGCTTGTTACGGACAAACCCTCAATTATCATGGCTAAATCAATTATTGGAAAGTTTGCACCAAATAAACAAGATACCAGCGGAGTCCATGGTTCCCCACTTGGATCTGAAGAGATGGAAAAATTTAAGGAAAATCTTCAATGGGAGGGAGATGTTTTTCAACACGATGTAGAAGTTTATGATTATTTTGCTGAGAAAAGAGATCAAGATAACTCACAATTTAGTGACTGGGAGAAATCCTTTAAAGCAAAATATAATAACGACGAAAAATTTCAAAAAAATTGGGATTTACTTACTTCTAATGAAGTCTTGTTAGATTTTAAATCTAAAAATTCATCTGAAGCTACTCGCATTGCTGGTTCAAATATTTTAAGTGAGATTGGAAAAATCACAAACAATATTATCGGTGGCTCCGCAGACCTCACAGCGTCTACAAAACAGATTATTGGAGAATCTACTTTTTCTCCAGCAGATTATTCTGGAAGAAATATTGAATATGGAATTCGAGAACATGCAATGGGTGCAATTGTNAATGGTATTACATTGCACAGTGATTTAATTGGGTATGGATCAACTTTTTTAGTCTTTTCAGATTATATGAGACCAAGCATAAGACTTGCTGCACTTATGGAGGCAGACTCTGTATACATATTTACACATGATTCGATATATCTTGGTGAAGATGGTCCGACTCACCAGCCCATAGAACATTTAATGGCTTTACGACTCATACCCAATTTAGACGTTATTAGACCCTCGAATAGTATTGAGATTGAGCATGCGTACAGATATGCATTTACAAAATCTGGTAATCCAAAAGCAATTGTTCTAACAAGACAAAATCTTGAGTACCTTGAATTTGAAAATAGCTATCAAGACTTTATAAATGGTGCCTCTATTGTCTCAGAAGGTACGGAGGCTACAATATTTGCTTCCGGATCAGAACTAGAACTCGCATTTGCTGTAAAGGAAGCCCTTAAAGAAAATTCCATAAGAATAGTAAGTACTCCAATATTAAATAAGTTGGAAAATATAAGTTCAGAGACTCTTAATGGTCTTAAAGTTAGTGATTTGAATTTCACTATTGAATTGGGACGATCTGTTGGCTGGACAACTTACTTAGGTCCTATTACGAGATCATTTAGTATTGAGGAATTTGGCACATCGGCACCAATTAAAAGTTTACAAGAAGAGTATAAATTTACTGTGGATAATATTTCCAGTGAAATTAAAAAGTTTTTAAATTAACAACCTGTATATTTCTTCATCTCAGATTTTGTTCTGTTTCCTGCAACTCCATCAGGGATAAGACCAACTTTTCTTTGAAAGGCTTTTATTGCTTCTTTTGTATAAGAACCCATCTCGCCATCTATTATTCCAGGATTGAAACCATTGTTTGACAAATAAGTCTGGATACCTTCTACTGATCCAAGGTTTGCGGACCGATTATCACGTGCAATGCAGGTATTGGTGGTACATCCGGTATAAGCATTCATGGCAGCTTTAGTTCTATTACCAACAATTCCATCTGCTAGTAGACCATTGATTGTTTGGAAAGCCTTAATAGCTGCGATAGTTTGAGGGCCTGATTGGCCATCAATGGGTCCTGGTTTAAATCCATTGTTCGTTAAAAACTTTTGTATTTCAAGTGTATTTGTTAATTTAACGTTTGAATTATCTTTGGGGACACAGTCATCATTTCCTTCGTTTGGATTAGAAACAGCTGTTTGCGCGGCTGTATCAACTTCACCACCTACTGGTTCCCACCCACTTTGAAAAGGTGTTTGATTGTAAACGTCAGAACTAATTAATGACTTTGACACCAGCTTATTGATCATAAAGGAAACTTCACCTATTGATGTTTTTCTACTCGGGCAGAATTTATCACTTAAAGAGCTACANGCTGGGATAATCTCATTAGCNGCAAGTGTATAAATACTGGTTGTCCANTTACTCCCACCTTCATCTGAATAAGGATCTGCACTACCTGTAAGATTATCTGCTGTGCCAGCATTTATTGCACGAGTAAGCATGCAAGCAAATTCATCTCTAGTAACAGACTCTTTAGGTAAATACTGGAAAGGACTGCCAAAGCAAACTTGCATACCATAATAAGGCATTCCATTTATNGCTTGTTGGTATATGCTTTGATCATCATCACTATATGCATTNGGAGCATCTAATGGGACTCCACCAGTTACAGCAACAACAGCTGCAGCTTCTTCTCGCGTGATGGTCTTATTTTGACAAGCGGTTGAACTCTGGGAACATTTGTCAAGTAAGCCTGCTTTACTCAAATAGAGGAGTCCACTAGTGGAAGTTGCATACTGCGCTGTATCTCCAGATGAGGTCACAACACTTCCGCCACTGGAAGTAGTTGTTGTAGAAGTTGTATTTACGGTNACAGGGCCAACATTTAGAGTAGAGACATCAGAGGCACTTGAAGTTTTAAAATAATGAGAAGTAAATCCAAGTTGAGATTTTATATTTCTTCCTGATTTCTTGACTGTCTTAGCTGAGCCATTCTTATACCCCTTCATTGTAACTTCGGTTGCTGCACCTGATGAGGCTGCACCTGAAACATAAATATCTGTAATAGCATCAAAACAGGGAGTATCTCCACATAAAATATTTTTTGATAGTTGATAAGTAGAAAAATCATATGACCATGCTGCTTTAGAATTGCCTACTCTATTGTCAATTGACCAAGGGTCATCAACGGTTTGAAGATATGGCCATGGTGTTGATGAGCCGAATCCTACGACATTATCATTAGTTTTACCTCCTGTAGAGGATGAATAAAATGCCTGAATAACTCCACTTCTTGTGTATCCACCACCGTAAGTAATAACTTTTCCAGAAGTGTTATTGACTGCTTGAACCCAGTTGGGACCAGCGATTTCTTTTAAGTATCCATAATAGTATTGACTTGATGCAGTAGATCCAATATGACACCAGCAGTAAGCCTTTTGTTTTTCGGATAATCCGGCATCGTAAGCTGTTTGCTGGCTAGGAATGTTTTCATCTAAATAATGAAAAACTGCGTAGCTTCGNCCAACAAGGGCCTGTGCTTCCAGAGCTTTTACATTCCAATGAGAGGGCATTTCGGCTAATCCATAAAGGTACTTTTCTAAATTTACAGCAAGAACAACATGAAAACCGGAGGACACTGATTTAGACCTAAGCTTTAGCTCACCGTGTTTGTGTTCTCTTGGCCCAACTCTTACTCTTCCACCCTCAGACCATTTTATTGTCACATTGCAACTTGCAGCTTTTTTGGAAACTAAAGGATGACCTGCAAAATAACAACCATTACCTGAGTTAATAACAGAGATAGTTGCTCCACCTGCAATTTTTATAGGACCCCATGCTGATTCACAGGGACCATCACCAGTAGCATCACTTTTAATAGCAGCCACAGTAGCTTCATCGATTGCACCCGATTGATTTATTCCTTTAGAAGCTTGATAGTTTCGAAGAGCATTGGCAGTTTTTTCGCCATAAGCTCCATCTACAGGTCCCGGCTCATAGCCTCTGGATGCTAAAAATCCTTGAACCCCTGCAGTTTGAGAGAGACCCTCTTGACATATAAATAATGTCGGAGGACTTGAAGATGGGAGGGTAGTGATTGAAATGTTTTTTGCATTTCTTGCAAGACCAACCCAAAGTGCTGACTTATCGGTAGCAATCTCAGGTGACGACAATGAAAGTTCAGATAGTTGTTTACTGCTAGTATCTTTGAAATAATAATTAACTACCTCGTCTGATGTACAGGAGCTAGTGTTAGCACAAAAGGATGCACCAAGTTCAGTCAGACCTTTTGCACCATACTGACTTAATCCAACTCCATGGCCCCAACCACTTCCTGTAAAAGTAAAAGATTCTTCAGAGTAAGAACGCATAGCTTGTTTTGTTGCAGGACCTACTACACCATCTGGGATAAGTCCCGATGCTGCTTGGAACGCTTTAATTGCAGAGGTCGTCCTACCCCCTCGAGACCCATCAATAGGTCCTGGATTAAAACCATTGCAATCTAGATAAGTTTGTATATCTTTAACTGAGTCAAGTGGTGCAACTGCATTTGAAGCACAGCTAAATGAGTGATTTGGTATGGGTATAGTTTGGGCAGAAACATTTTTTTGTCCAATTATTAACAAAACAAAAGTAAGAATTGAAATATAAATTGTTTTTTTAAGCATGCCCCGAACCATTATTCTATTTTAGATAAACCTAGAGGAATTGCTTGGTTTAGTAATAACTTTTCCATCTTTTGTACATATATTTTCCAAGATTTATTGAGAAGTAGATTGCAAATGTTATATATGTAATTGGAAATAATTCACCTTCTCTACTCGAGAACACATTAGGAGAAAGTAAAAAAATACTTAAAAACATTAAGATGGCTAAATATTTATATTCCCTGTAAGCCTTTACACAAAAATATGACAATAGAATAAAAATTGTGAGAGAAATAACAAAATTTCGACTAAAAATAGTATAAGTTGTCTGCATTCCAGTCACAAAAATTGTTAAAGAACCTAAAAGTATGGCTATAAATATATCTTTTTTATTTTTTTCATTAACCATATATACATTATTGTAAAAGAAGCATGAATTTGAGTACATTTATATATTTAGTTTTGATAATGTGCATTCCTTTTTTTGGGTACATTGTTAAAAGTACTGAACCTAAAAAAGGGTTTAGCATCCTATTTTCTTCAGTAATTTCTTTAAGTATTTTCCTTTTTATAAATCCATTTTCCTATATAGGAGCATTTTTTCTATTAATTTANCTGATCCTCTTTAAAAGAACTGAAAAATTGTACTACTTANTTCTTAGCTTCATAAGTTTTTTAGTAGCAGCATTCAACTTGGTTGGGGATTCATTATTTATTGCAACATTACCTATCATGTTGGTCTCCTCTATATTTTCACTGATGATGATAGGNCATTGGTTCTTAGTTGATCCAACAATCTCAAGAGTNGGGATGAAAAATATAGCCAAGNCATCGATGNTTNNTGCNACAGTNCTNTGTTTACTTCTTATTACAGGTCTAATNNCAAATGANATATCAANTCTNTATAGAAANATTATTTTNGGTTTATATATTTCGTCAGGAATACTTTCACTTNGAGCATANAAATCNTTGAATGAAACATCNNATACTGGAGTGATGGCNGCAACAGGCCTTAGCTATTTATCGTTATTGGTTTCTCTTGGAGGTACAGGCACTCTTATACTTTTGCCATAGCACTATGCTTACATTATGAAAATCTACACAAAAAACGGTGATAAGGGAAATACAAAACTTCTTTATGGTGGTTCGGTATCTAAAGATAATTTTGAACCAGAAGCGGTTGGAACTGTAGATGAGCTTGTTGCCTCCCTTGGAATTATTAGAGCTGAAAAAGATTTACCACTCGAAACTAAAGAAATAATTTTACAAATTCAAAGAGAATTATTTATTGTAGGAGCAGAAATAGCGACATCAAAAGAGAATAGGAATAAACTACAAGCTGGTAAGACCCTTGTAGAAGAAGTTATGATTACGAATCTTGAAAAAAAAATTGATTTCTTAGAGGAAAAAAATGGAATCCCTGATTTCTTTGTTGTTCCAGGTGAAAATACAATCTCGTCAAAAATCGATTGGGCACGAGTCGTCTCAAGGAGGGCTGAGAGAAAATGCGTAACATGGCAAAAGGCTTACGAAATGGATGATTCTATAGCTATAAAATACTTAAATAGACTTTCAGACTATTTATGGATGCTTGCGAGAGATTTTGAAAAAGACTGGACACCAAGTAATTAAATGAAAATTGACATCCTATTTTTTAATGAAGAATTCACAAACAAAGATGAATTCATAAGTGATTCAGATTTATTTAACGAATACATTAATACTCACTTATTTGATGGAAAATCAAAAGATATTCTCTTAATGCCTCCATCTCTATCATCTAGAGGTAATGAAACAATTCTTGTAGCCTATGAAGAATTGAATAAAAGAGAACTCATGAATTTAGGTTATTCAATAGGAAAAAAAATTAAACAAAGCGCAACTATAGATATTCTAAATTTTGAGGGTAGTAAAGAAATTTTATCTTTAGGAATTATGTTTTCAACTTATAAATTTGATACTTATAAAACTAAAAAAGGAAAAGAAAGTGTCGAAATAAGTTTTTCCGAAGAAATAAAAACTGAAAGTAGTTTGTTAAAAAGAGAAGCGGTTTTTTGGGTACGAGATATGATAAATACTCCACCACTTGATAAAACACCTGAGTTTTTTATTGAGAAAATAAAAAATCTTAATAACAACATAGATATCACTGTTCATGATGAAAAATGGCTAGAGTCTAACAATTTTGGAGCTGTTTTAGGGGTTGCTAAAGGCTCAGAAAGAAAACCCTACTTCTTAGTAGGTGAATATAACAAAAAAGCAGAGACCCAGATCGCACTTATTGGAAAAGGTGTGATGTTTGATTCAGGAGGTCTTTCCTTAAAATCTCCGTCAGGAATGGAAACAATGAAAACAGATATGGCTGGTGCGGCAACAGCCTGGGGTGTTATGAGCTTGATTTCAAAACATGAAATTGATGTAGGCTTAACTGTCTTAACACCAATTGTAGAAAATATGCCTAGTGGTAGTGCTATCAGGCCAGGAGATGTTTTAACTGCAAGGAACGGTAAAACAATTGAAGTTCTAAATACCGATGC
>NHIM01000003.1 GCA_002169845.1 Acidimicrobiaceae bacterium TMED189
AACCATCTCCACTTCTTCAGTTACAGCAACTTCCTCTTTGACTTCTTCAACCGGAGTTTCTTCAGCTACAACAACTTCCTCTTGAACTTCTTCAATCGGAGTTTCTTCAGCTACAGGTGTCTTCTCTGCCGGAGCTGATGCAGCAACGGCCTCTCCGCCAGCCCATGATTGCAGAATCTCCTCAACAGTATTTCCTGAAGCCTCAGCTCTAGCTTCAGCTGATCGCTGAACTAGTGTTTCTGGTATGCCCAATATCTCTGATACCTTAGCTAGTAGTTCACTCATAGTTCTCCCCAGGTACCTCTAAAACAGTTTCAGACTCAGTTACTGAGCCACCAATAATTGCTCTTAATGTTGAAAGAGTAAATAAGAATGTTGAAAGTAAAAATAATAAAGATAGAAATAAAATTAAAGTGTAAGGGGTTGAGATTAGTGACCATGTGATTAAAAATCCTTCTCCGTAAATTGTTGGGTTTCCAGCATTTGCACCTGCGTTCCAGGAAAATCCTGAGTTAATGCCTATAAGTGTATTTAAGGATAGAGTTGCAACAACAGAGATGCCCAATAGGTATGCATTAAAACTTTCTAATCGACCATAGGTGAACTCTCTTCCATATATTTTTGGCACCAAGTAGTAAACAAAAGGAATCAAAATAAGAATTAAGCTATACATATATCCGTAACGAACACTGTATTCAAAATTAGTAAGGCTGACAATAGGTGTTAGGTTAGATATAGAGCTGATAATTTGTAAAACATTTGTTATTGCAAATACGACGAAAGCAAAGCTTATGAGAACTGAAAAAACCGGTTCTTTATTTTCTTTAGTAGCAGCAGTTCTAGAATAATTAACTATTAATGCAAGGAGTGGAATAATCAAGCTGAGGGAGAGGTAGATTGAAACATTCTCAATCCAGTCAGGCAACGTTGTTCCATAAAAATATTTGAAACCAGTCCAGGGTAAAAGGAACAAATATCCCCAGAAGCTAATTGTTCCAAGTGTTTTACTAAATAATGTCGCTTGTAGCCCTTTAGTTATAAGGAAGTAAAAAATTGATAAAAATACAAAAGAGCAACCTATATATATGTGCGTCGACAAATACATAGAATTAATAAAAAAGTTGTCAGACATGACTGTGTAGTCACTTCTGTAAATGATTAATGAGATTAGATAAAATACAACAGCACCAAATAAGAATTGGCTACTTAAGAAAATTGAAGGCTCTTTTTTAGCAAGGATATTTAACAATATAAGACCTAAAAAAGCCATAACTAACAGCATTTTAACTATTGATAAAACTGAAGTATTTCCAAGGACTTGTAACTGGTTAGGCATGACAAATGCTAAAACAACATCTAGAAACTCAATGCCAATTAGTCCAAGTCCAGTCAGAAAAAAAATAGGGAAGATGATAATTGACCTGCCCAAGGATTTTGATAAAAGGTATACAACTGCCACAACCAATATAAAAGAAAACAGGAAGTTGAAACTAACTTGGTTAGCTAGCTTATCTAAAAAACCATAATTTAGAACTTGATTTCCAGGAAGCACATTTGAAAATGATCTAAAGGCGTCTCTTAAGAAATTTACTAAAGCAGAGAGTACAACCACTAAAGGAAGTAGAAAAATAAAAACTTTAGATAAGTCTTGTTCNTTGCTNGGAATCAATTTTATTTTCATCAATTTATATATTAATTACTCAAACTGACTTTAGTAGTAAACATAAGAAATACNGGAAAAAAGTCCATAAAATAATAAAAAAACTTATCCATTCAATTTATAATATTGAATGGTTTTACGATAAAATNGAATGNTAAACATTAAGGAACTGCGTTGATAAATTTTGTATATAGAAACCGAGTAAAACTTGGTTTGCCAACTTTCTTTGCTGGTATAGGTAGNTTGACNGGGGGAGTAATAGTTGCTCACTATGCAGGTTTNCCTCAAGGTGAAATAGTAGATTACTTCAANTGGATTCCTCGAGGATGGCTTCCACAAACTATCGGTCAGTTTATAGCATTCAGTGGNAGTCAGTTAATTCTTATTGGACTCGTACTTATGGCTTGGAGTGACAAACCTCTTACATGGAGCAAAGCCGCATATTTTTCTTTTTTAAGCTGGCTCCAACTCACATTAATTTTTGGAGTGCTGCCTTCAGAGTGGCTCAACCTAGCACAAGGNCCGTTGGAGTGGACCAANCAAAGAGAGTTTATAAAATTCCCACCNATGTTATTTCTTGGTAACGAAGTNTCCATGAGNTTNGGAGCATTAAAAGATGTTATCCAACTTGGTATTTCACAGGGTGCATTGATTGCAGTTTTTGTACTCGGATACTTAGTTCAAGATATCAACAATATGAAAGAAAAAGGNAAAGTTAAAATTTCTGACTATGGTAAAAAAGTTGTAAAGACAGGTACAGATGGCTAAAAAATCTGAAGTACTAATTGAAATGCCAGAGTTTGAAAAAAAATATAATCTCGCGATGGTTGATGCAGAAAAGATTACATCTAGAGTTCGTCCAAAACAATTTCTNCANATNGATGAGGCTGAATGTATTCTTTGTGAAGGNTGTGTAGATATTTGTCCNTGGAAATGTATCCANTATCTCTCAGTTGATGCCATNGATGATTCTGTAAACGTNGAGTCNCCANATGCNGAAGANGCNCCTGGTTTTTTTGTAGTTGANGAAGANGCTTGTACAAGATGTGCACTNTGTGTTGATAGGTGTCCTACNGGAGTAATNTCCTTAGGTAAATTTGCTGGATCTTTAGCTGATGCAGCNGTTGAGAANGGTGTCTATACCGCACCATGGGATGAAGACTCTGGGGAAAGAACTGATAGACACGGGTATATATATGGAAGGTTATAAAATAATATAATGGCAAAATTAACCCTTAAAGAAAGATTTAAAAAAGGAGCAGCTGGTTCAGGAGACGCTGCTAGAGGAAGCAAGTTTGCGACAAGTATTTTTCGTCCAGGCTCACCTTTTAGAAAAGGTTATTCCGATAGTCCAAGAAATAGATCTTATGTAGTGATGAACAACGTTCTCTATCACCTACACCCAGTAAAAGTGAAACGACATGGAGTGCGTTTGTCATACACTCTTTGTTTAGGAGGAATGAGTTTCTTCCTATTTATAGTTTTAACTATTACTGGTATTTGGTTGATGTTCTATTTTCGACCAACGGAGATGGCTTATGCAGATATTCAGGCACTCCAGACCAGTGTCGCCTTTGGTTCCTTGGTAAGGAATATGCATAGGTGGGGGGCACACCTTATGGTCTTAGTAGTTTTTCTTCATATGTCTCGAGTTTTTTATCATGGAGCATATAAGGCACCTAGAGAGTTCAACTGGGTAATTGGTGTAATTCTCTTATTCCTGACTTTATTCTTATCCTTTACAGGTTATCTCCTTCCGTGGGACCAGCTGGCTATTTGGGCTGTTACGGTGGGTGGAAATATGGCAAGCTATACGCCGGTGTTCGGTGCACAAATTAAATTTGGTTTGTTTGCAGGGTTAGAAGCTACAACCGCAACACTACTTAGGTTTTATGTATTACATGTTCTCTTCTTCCCATTCATTATCGTTATTTTCATGGCAATTCACTTTTGGAGAGTTAGAAAAGATGGGGGTATCTCTGGACCACTCTAGAGAAATATAATATATGGTTGATATCCCAGAACACTTACTTTTAAGATCTGCAGAGGCAAGAGCTAAAGCTCTTGGTATTACAGTTGAACAAGCTCTCGCAGAAATGAAAGGTGAATCNTCACCTACAGTTGTAGATGATGAGCCTGAAGTTATTGAAGTAGAGTTATCAGCTCCTCCAAAAGCTGAAACACCAGCACCAGCTCCCGCAGCTGAAGAAGTAAAAGCTGAAACACCAGCACCAGCTCCCGNAGCTGAAGAAGTAAAAGCTGAAACACCAGCACCTGTAGAAACACCTGCAGCTGAAGAAGTAAAAGCTGAAACACCAGCACCAGCTCCTGCCAAGGCACCAGCTGCTGCTAAAACTGATACTCCAGAAGAAGTAGACTTTGCTCCAGAAGTAAAAGTAACGCAGAGGTTATTAACTGTAGTTAAAGCAAAACCAATTCAAAAAGCTACATCAGAGCCAGTTGATAAAGTCAACACTTGGCCACACCTTATGCTTCCAGAGTTCATTTCATTGATGGCAATGATGGCCTTCTTAATTTTATTAAGTGCGATTCTTCAAGCTCCACTTCTAGAAGAGGCAAATCCAAACATCACTCCTAACCCAGCAAAAGCTCCTTGGTATTTCCTTGGATTACAAGAGGCATTATCTTATTGGGATCCACAAATTGCCGGAGTTATGATTCCTCTAGTTATTGGTTTGATTGGTTTCGCAGCTATTCCATATATTGACAGAAACAAAGAGAACAATCCTTCAAAGAGAAAATACGCAATTATGATGTACACTTTTTTCTTAGCTGGAGCAGGAACATTGACAATCATTGGAGTTTTGTTTAGGGGTCCTGGTTGGAACTGGACCTACCCATGGATTGACGGAATATGGTTTGATGATTTATTAGATTGGATTTATTTCGAATGAGCATAGTTGAGTTATCTTTTATTGCTATTGCAGCAATAGGTGTACTAGGTGTTGTCGGAATAGTTGCAATCGTAACTGGTCGAGGGTCTAGAAATTTTGATTGGAAAAAAAATCTAGATAAACGTGCAGTTAAAGCCGAGAAGAGTAAAGAGAAAACAAGTTTTTTTGCACCCTCAAAACCAAAATCAGTTGAAGAAGTAAATGTAGAAGAAGCTGTAGATACAGCTGAGACAGAAGAAGATATTGAAGAGACCGACGGCTCAATTAAAATAGAAGAAAAAGTTGTTTATGAAGAAATCTCTGAAGAAGAGAGATACATTACAAGAAAACAATTTTTAGGAAAAGCTCTTGGNGGTACATTTGGNGCTTTCATGGGGATTCAAGCATTNGCATGGCTNGGCTTTTTNTGGCCAAAAGTATCAGGTGGTTTNGGNTCAAAGGTTGATGCNGGAANAATTGAAGACCTNAAAAANCAAATTATTCANGCNGATGGTTCTGTTATTCCTGCTTTTATACCNGAGGCAAGNGCNTATGTTTTACCATTCAGTGAAAGTACNGCCGGTGATTCACAATTTACGGATGGTTCGACAATTGCTGATGGACTNGTTGCNGTNTACCAAAGGTGCGTACATCTTGGATGTAGAGTTCCATGGTGNAACTCATCTCAAGGTTTCGAATGTCCATGTCATGGCTCAAAATATAATATGGTTGGAGAATACTATGCAGGCCCNGCTCCNAGNAATTTAGANAGATTNGTAGTTAATGTCTCATCANCAGGNAAGCTNATTATCGANACAGGAACAATNATNGANTCACCTAGAGCTCCAGGACTTTCAGTCAAATACCCTCAAGGTTTATCATGCATCGCTTTAGCNCCNACTGAAGAATCATAATGAATAGTTCTATTTTCATAACACTTCTATCTTTAGTAATTGTTGGNGCTCTAGCNTATTTTGCNGCTGTTGGATTNAGAGGATCTGGTANGAACGAAGAGACACCAGCAAATCTTACAAAATATAAGTCTGATGATGAGTTGGAAACTAAACATTTGGATAAATCGTTGTCTTGGGCAGTCCTAATTGCTTCTCTTTTGACTATTATGATTCCGCTTTACTATCTTGGAGAGGATTCACGTCAACAGAGTTTCGTTGAAGAATTTGAAGATGTTTCAGTAGAGAGAGGACATCACTTATACGAAGAATTTGGTTGCGGGAACTGTCATGGCGTAGANGGTGGTGGTGGAGCTGCTTCATATGTTGAAAAAAGAAGTGGCGTCAAAGTAACTTGGGCAGCCCCAGCAATAAATAATGTTTTCTATCGATATGACGACTCTGAAGTTAAATACTGGCTCATTTACGGAAGAGCAAACTCACCAATGCCTGCTTGGGGTCTTGAAGGTGGAGGCCCAATGAATGATGGACAATTAGAAGATTTAATTGACTATCTTCATTCATTTCAGGTAGAGCAATCATTTGAATTAGGAACTATTGAAACAAGCATTAATTCATCTCTTCTAAGGCTTGAAAATTCTGCACTACAGGTTGAAAATGAAATTATTAATCAGAAGATTCTAATTGAAGAAATAAAAGCAGGCCCTGCGAAGTTACCAGTCTTACAAGAAGCCGTCGAGAAGATTACAGCTTTACTAGAAAAAGATAGTGGAATCGACTCTGATGAGGATGGTCTTTATGACTCTGTAGAAATTGAGATTTCAGAATATAGTGCAACAATCGCCGATATTGTCGGTCTGTCTATTCTTAATCTAAATCCTGAAGAAGAAGAATCAACACCTTCTAGAAAAGATGGTTCTGTAGCCAGAGGTTACTTGTCACAACTTAATTCTCAATTAATAAATACTGGGATATTGGTCGAGGGGCAGGAAAAGTTCCTTAATGAAGCATTAGATGGACTTGAATTTTTAGAGACAGCATTAGAACAGCGATTATGGGAAGTTTCATTTGAAGAGATTGCNGAATCAACATTTGGCGGAAACATAGATGANGCTAAGAGAGCGGTTGGACTTTTCAATGCATATTGTGCAAGATGTCATACTGCCGGTTACTCAGCTGGTGTTGCTTACACAAAGAAAATTGGATCTGGTGGCTTGGGACCAGCACTTAGAGGTGGAAGAGCCAATATACAATTTAAAAATAGAAGCGACCTTATTGATTTTATAATTAATGGTTCTGTTAATGGTAAGGGTTATGGGGTCAACGGTGTTGGCGGAGGTAAGATGCCAGGATTCGGAGCAGTATTACCAGAGTCTGACATTGCTTTAGTGATAGACTACTTAAGAGGAATGGAGCCTGATGCGTGACATAATGAGATCGTTGCTTTCAGCGAATCTAACTATTACTGGAATAATTATGTTTATTGGATCGNTAATTACCTTTTTTGGATCTACGTTTTTGATTAATGCAACAAACCTTGGTAAGAGGTTGGGATTTTTAGTTGTTGGAGCGGGTACTTTCGGTTGGTGTATTATAAATTCAATACTTTTTGTGCTTTATGCTCCTCGAGGTCCAAAACCTGCAGAAATTGAAGGACTGAATGCTTTTGAGATTAGAATTTTACCCTTAACTTTTCTCGCGGGCTCCACAATACTTTTTGTAATGTTTGTACTAGCACTTAATAGGTACGAGCAAGAAAAAACTGAAGCCGAAAACACCTCTGATTAAAAAACTATAAACCTCTCNTCTCTATAATTAAATTATGGAAGAAATAGTAGACATTATCACAACAATCATTCAAGTAATTATCGTCGGTATAATTATTTTTAGACTTTTCAGAATATTAAGACCTTTCGAAAGAGGACTTGTTGAGAGATTCGGAAAATACAACAGAGAAGCAAGTCCAGGTTTAAATATTGTTATTCCTTGGGTTGAACGTCTCATCATAGTTGACATGAGAGAGCAAGTTATTGACGTACCCCCACAAGAAGTTATTACGAAAGATAACGTAAATATCACAGTTGATGCGGTCATATATTACGAACCAACAGATCCAAAGA
This sequence comes from Acidimicrobiaceae bacterium TMED189, assembly GCA_002169845.1. Taxonomy (GTDB): domain Bacteria; phylum Actinomycetota; class Acidimicrobiia; order Actinomarinales; family Actinomarinaceae; genus Actinomarina. The sequence continues at coordinate 7,586 of NHIM01000003.1, forward strand.
AATTAGTTTATAACGTTGGAGACTTCATCACCGCGGCTACAAAATTAGCGCAAACTAACTTAAGAAATGTTGTCGGTGATTTGGAATTAGACGCAGCACTGACTTCAAGAGAAAATATTAACACTCAATTAAAACTTATTCTTGATGAAGCTACTGATAAATGGGGTACTCGAGTTGTAAGAGTTGAGATTCAAAGAGTAGATCCTCCACAAGATGTTCAAGATGCAATGAACAAGGTCATGAAAGCAGAAAGAGATAGAAGAGCAGCAGTTACTGAGGCTGAGGGTGAGAAAAAAGCTGCAATTTTGACTGCTGAAGGTCAAAGACAATCACAAATATTATCTGCACAAGGTGAAGCTGAAGCTCTAAAAGCTGTTGCGGATGCACAAAAATACGAAAAAATTGCAGTCGCTGAAGGTGAAGCGGAGGCTATTGAACAAGTCTTTAATGCAATTCACAGAGGTAATCCGTCAAATGATTTGATCGCCATTAAGTATCTTGAGTCATTAGAAAAAATTGCTGATGGAAATGCAACAAAGATATTCTTACCTGCTGAATTATCAGCAACGTTAGGAAGTATCGGGGCAATCTCTGAATTATTTAAAGATGATAAAGAAAATAAAGAAGAATCAAAAGAACTTACTGACGAATAAGTAAAGACCTATTAGTACAAGTGAGATACCACTCAGTTTATTTATTACTCCCTTAGTCTTTTCTGAGGAATTTTTAAAGAAAAAATCACTGGTATAAGCATAAGTTATATCTGCAATAAAATTTATTACTAAAGTTATGAGTCCTAAGTACACCAAGCTTAAGAAGTATCCACCCTCACTAGTCATATAGATAGGAAGTACAGTTAGATAAAATACCCACATCTTAGGATTTAGAAGATTTACCTTTAAGCCTGACAAGAATGCAGTATTGTTATCTATTACAGTTTCTGTTGATACGTCAGAGGTAATTGTTTGATATCCTTTGATAAGAATATATATCGAACCAATAAAGTAAATTACGGTAATCATTACAGGCACCGTATTAACTAAAAGACTCACAACTAAGGCAGAGACAAAAGTCAAACCAATCGCTCCAGCAGCAGCACCAAGTGCAACTTCTACACCCTTACGTCTTGAATTCTGAACTGATTGATTAACAACTAAAGCAATAATTAATCCCGGACTAAAAGCAACACTAAATTGGATGATCAAGAAGGGGAGTAATACAGATGAATTGATCACTAAGTTATAACTTTTACTCTCAAGCTTTGGACTTTGATAATTCAGGTACGCCAAGAACCATTTCTACTTCAAGATCTTTGTATTCCTCAGCGATTTGATTACCAATAATAATTAGTAGCTCAAGGGTTGCCTCTTTTTTCCCTTGATTAGCTCCAAAAGTACGGGGAGCTTCAGTGTATTGTTTTTTTACATTACTAAATAATTCTGTTGATTCTGTTTTATTAAAATTATCAGAAATCATTTTTTTAGTAATTGATTCAAAACTTTTTCTTTGTCTTCTNGGAAGGTTAAATTTCATATAGATATACTAACTAACTATTCATTCTTACTTGTAAGGAGACTTCATAATCTTCTGAGTATTTAACTGTATCTAGCTCAGTAAAATCGAATTTTTCATGAAAATTAAATGATGGAGTGTTTTTGCTAGGAAGTAGATTTATTTCAGCTGTTAAATGTGAAATGCTATTCATCTCCGCAAAGTTAACAACTTNATCATAAAGTTTTGAACCTATAGACCTTTTCCTATNATTTTTATCAACAGCTATTCGATCAATATATAAAAAATCACTTACTCGTTGGCTAATTTCATTGAAATTTTTATGTTCTATATGACCCATATAAGAATTTGTTTTTTCAGTATCNTGGAAACAAATTACAAAACCGACGACTTCATTATCCACAACTGCNCATAAGTTATAATCAGAGTTCTCTAATGAGTTTTGAAGCCCTTCTAATGTTCTAGATCCAACTTCGGGGGTNTTCTCTTGATTAATTCTATGACACTCTACTAAATTTTCACTACTGATTTTGATTATTTTCATTTGATACTCATAAAATTATACATTGTATGTATAAAATGCTAAATTGTTCATATGGGAAATACTACAGTATTAATGAGTTCACCGGAATACTTTAAAGTCGAATATTCTATNAACCCATGGATGATTGAAGGNGTAGAAGTNGATCTNGAGTTAGCAAAANAACAATGGGAAAACCTTAAATCAACAATTGAAGATGCAGGNGCTGTTGTTNAGGTAGTTCCACCTCACGAGCAATATCCTGACTTAGTTTTTACAGCAAANTCTGGAATNGTTAAAGAAGATAAAGTACTAATTGCAAACTTTAAATTTNAAGAAAGACAGGGNGAAGAGGAAATATACTCAAAATGGTTCTCAGAAAATGGATACGAAGTATCAAGAATTCCTTCTGAGTTTAAATTTGAAGGCAGGGGGGATGCTTTTGTTTTAGGTGAGTATCTAGTTGGCTCATATGGAATTAGGAGTGATAAAGAGGCACTTTTATATATCGCTGATCAATTTGGACTGAAGCCAAAAATTGCAGAACTAGCTGATCCAAAGTTTTACCATTTAGATACTTGTTTCCAACAGCTTCCAACGGAAAATAGAGATGCAATATTTTATCCACAAGCTTTTAAAGATGAATCGTTATCNGAATTTTCNGANCTGTTTAATTTAATTCCTGTTTCTGAAGGGGATGCAAATAAACTTGCCTGCAACGCAGTAGTTATAAATGATACAGTCATTTTCCCTTCTGAAGATATTGATGCAATACAAACAGTNGAAGACCTAGGTCTTAATGCAGCAGTTGCAAATGTTTCTGAGTTTTTAAAATCTGGTGGTGCGTGCCAGTGTCTTGTAATTACATTAAAATAACAACATGATAATTAAAGCCATTTTATGGCCAATTAAAAAAATAATACTATTTCCTTTAAAGGTTCTTTTTTACACAACGCTTCTTTTTATTGTGAGTGTTTTATTTTTTCAATATAGAGCAAATTATGATGTTGACGTCAGCCCACTGAGTGTTGCAGAGTATGAAAACTGTCTGGATGTAATTGATGATTATGACGTTACTATTGATTTACTTTCTCAGTATGTCGATCAACTAGATAGCCAACAACAGTCTTTTCTCTACAGCTATCTTCCAGATCCTTTTAGTGTATTGACAAAACCTCAAGAAATAACTGAGGATGACTTCAGAAATGTAAGAACTTTTTTAAAGAATTATCTTCAAGCTGGCAGATTTCCAGGTATTGGTGGAAAGGCACTCGCTCCACAAGCAGCAAGTTTGTGTAGAGGTGGGTTAAGTTAAATCTTCGACACTAGCGTTGGTTAAGTCGACAAGTGTTTCCGGTGAAAGAAAAAATTTACTTACTCTATTACCTCCACCTATGAAAACTTTATCTCTGCTCATAACATTTTTATCNACATAAATTTTAATATCTTTAGGAAGCCCTAAAGGACTTATGCCTCCATAAATTTGACCTGTTATTTCTTCAGCTTCTTCTCTTGAGGCAAAACTTAACTTCTTAGAGCTCAATACTGCTTTTCCTTTATGATTCACATCTAGGCGATCTACACCAAGTACACAAAATAAAGCATAAAACTGTTCTGGCTTTTTTGATTTAATTAAAATTGCATTACACGAGTCTTCAATTTTATATCCATAATGGTCACAAAAGCTTTGTGTATCTGAGAATTCGTCNTTACATTCAAAAATTTCAAGTGAATCTTCATTTTCTTGAAACAGATTGCTAACTGATTTGTGAATATCAACCATATCCTCAATGATATCTCATTTTATTATGTACACTTCTTTTATGGAATTTAAAACAATAATNGAACCTTTTAAAATCAAATCAGTTGAACCCATCCCTATTACAACCCCTGAACAGAGAAAAGAATTTCTTGAAAGGGAAGATTGGAACTTATTTGGCTTGCAATCACAAGAGGTAACAATAGATTTATTGACTGATTCTGGAACTGGCTCAATGTCATCTGAACAATGGGCAGCTATTATGCGAGGAGATGAAGCTTATGCCGGTTCACATTCTTGGCAGAGATTTAATAAAGTATTGTCTGATCTAACAGGATACAAACATATTATTCCAACACATCAAGGTAGAGCTAGTGAGAAAATTCTTGCAACAATAACTGTTAAAGAGGGCGACATCATTCCAAGTAATAGTCATTTTGACACAACAAGAGCAAACTTTGAAGCTGCNCTTGCAACACCAGTAGATTTATTGTGCAAAGAGGGGCTAGATCTTTTAACGCCAGCACCCTTTAAAGGAAATATAGATTTAGAAAAATTAGAAGCTTTACTAAATAGNGAGGATGTAGATAAAATTCCNTTTGTNTTAATGACAATTACAAANAATACAGGAGGAGGTCAACCTGTATCAATGGANAANCTTAAAGCNGTAAAAGCACTNTGTGAAAAACATAATAAANTGTTTCTTCTAGATGCTTGCAGNTTTTCAGANAATGCNTGGTTNGTTTCTCAAAGAGANGACTCTTATAAANACNTTGAGATAAGAGAAATTGNCAAAGAGGCNTTTCGCTTAGCTGATGGTTGCACCATTAGCTTAAAAAAAGATGGTTTTGGAAANATNGGAGGCGTTCTTGCNTTTAATGANGANGCTCTCGCAGAGGCAGCTAAAAATGTATTGATACTAACTGAAGGTTTCCCTACGTACGGAGGACTTACGGGAAGAGATTTAGATGCTTTAGCTCAAGGTTTAATAGAAATTACAGATAGAAACTATCTTGAATATCGTGCACGATCTATTTCATATTTAGCAGAGAAAGCTCTCCAGTATGGAATACCAATCGTCCAACCTGCAGGTGGACATGCACTTTATATAGATGCAAAAACATTTCTTCCTCATATTCCTCCACATCAATATCCAGGACATTCACTTGCATGTGAGATTTATCTTATTGGCGGTGTGAGAGCTGTTGAGCTTGGGACATTAGCATTTGGAGTTGCTGGAGAAGATGGAAAAGATGACACACCTGCAACACATGAATTAGTAAGACTTGCAGCACCGAGAAGGTCCTATACACAAAGTCATTTTGATTATGTTGCGGAAGTTCTTGAAAAACTAGTAGAAAAAAAAGATACATTAAAAGGGTACGATATAACTTATCAACCAAAGTTATTAAGACACTTCACTGCAAAATTAAAACCTAAAACGTGATAATCGTTAATTAAGGAAAACAGTGAGTAACTATATACAAAATATCAAACAGTGGAATTGGCCGCTTCTTGCAGTTGTTACTTGGTTCTTAGCATTTATTACTGGAGTGTGGGCAGATTATGGTAGCGATGAGGGAGTTTTCACAATTCCCAACCTTCTTACCGGTATGACAGCATTATTTTTTTTCATTTACTATTTGAATACTCGCAAGAAACTAAATTAAATTAAAAATACCTTACCTTTTTAAAACGCACAGCTGTAATATCTATCTAGAAGCTGTCTTTTTAAGAATTAGTGTTGCAACACTATAAGCTTCAAACAGTAGAAGAGAGGACCTTTCATTCTCTCTTTTTCTGT
>NHIM01000004.1 GCA_002169845.1 Acidimicrobiaceae bacterium TMED189
TTTTTAAGCTGCCATCCTGATGATTTTTTATAGCCTATTACTGAAAGATCAAATTTATCAGAATAAGAAGTGAATAATTTGGCTTCATTTCCTTCATCTGTTAAAACTTCTAACTGTACTTCATTAGATAAAGCAGCATCCTGTAATTTCTGTATATTTGAATTTTGTGATTCAGAATTCTCGTGTGAAATAAATTTTGGTTGTGAGATAACTACAGCATAAACTTTTGAATTTAAAGTAGATGCTAAATCAAACGTGATAGCGTTNGGNCTATTTTCAGNAAAATCAGAGTTTGCTAGAAAACCAATATTTTTAATTGGAGAGGTTCCTCTTGAGAAGAATATTGGTATCTTATGCTTATTAGAAAAATTTATATACGATCTTATAGTTGNAATTTTTGNTTCCTTTTGAGTNGGGACTATTAAGGTACCTATAGANAATTCATCCAGTTTTGCTTCNATCTCTTTTAAAGAATTTTTTTCAATATTTACNGTTTTAAATTTTTGATCTTTCANAATTGCTTCGAAAGTTGTTTCATCNNTTTCTAATGAGTCAGTAAATATANTTTCCTGGGAAATAAGAACTAATTCTTCAGCTTTNGTNTTTCTAGTATAAAATTCNGCTTCTGTAAGATTTTTTAATTCGTCTTCAGAATTAATTATTAACGCAGTATTTTTTCCAAATTCTAATGGNAATCTCGATTCTGAACCAGAAAAGAGTTTTATTACATTTCCGAATGCTCCAGACTGTANNACAACTGTTACNANATCACCAGTCTCAAGTTCTGTATCACCATGNGGTATCACTACATTCCCTTTTCTAANAAGTGCTCCAACTATAAAATAATCTGAGCCAATGTCTTTTAATTTTTTCCCTCTAACAGGACTATCGCTATTAACCTCTAACTCAATAGCCTCTGCCCTTCCTCCAGCAAAAGCTTGGGAAACAACTCTTCTAGGTTCAAGAATTTGCTCAAATCTTCTTGCTAGTAATATATGNGGATCAACAAGCTCAGCGTCTAAGTCTTGGTATGATTTAATGTTTGATTCGTTGTTNAGAACAGAAGAAAGTCTGAGAATATTGTGACTTTTTGCTAGTTTCAATATTTCTAAATTTACTTCATCATCATGAGTAAGAGTTATAACTGCACTTGCNGTTTCTATTCCTGCTTTTTTCAAAACTAATGTGGAAGTACCATCACCTTGATATTTTTCTATCTGTCTATTTGGATTAAAATTACGTAAATTTTCTTGATCAATATCAATAACAGAAACACTCCATCCAGTGCTAATTCTATTTATAAGTTCTTTAGCTTCGCCGTGTGCACCGACAATAATTACTTTCACGTGCTCTATTATGTCACAAAAATAATTTAGTTTAAGGAATTAGTTGTAAAATCTTATTAAACATTGAATAAAAAGTGAAATACATCGCCATCTTGGACAATATACTCTTTACCTTCAGCTCTTAACTTTCCGGCTTCTTTTGCCCCCTTTTCGCCGCTATGCAAAATAAAATCCTCAAATGATATAGTCTCAGCACGAATAAATCCTTTTTCGAAATCACCATGTATTTTACCTGCAGCTTGCGGAGCAGAATCACCAATGCTAACTGTCCAAGCTCGGACTTCTTGTGGGCCAGCTGTAAAAAAGGTTTGGAGTCCTAGTAGATCATAACCTGCATTAACCAATCTATCTAACCCAGATTCAGTTTGACCTATTTCAGACAAAAATTCTTTTTTTTCATTTATGTCNAGTTCAGATATATCAGCTTCTATATCCGCACTAATAGCNACNACTTGNGATTGTTCCTTTTTAGCAGATTCAAATATTGAATTTAAGTGTGGATTATTTTCAAATCCGTCTTCGCTTACATTGGCAACATATAAAACAGGCTTGATTGTTAATAATTGAAAACCTTTAAGTAATTTTTGCTCTTCTTCATTTAAGGACAGTGTTCTGACACTTAATCCTTCTTCAAGTGTAGGAAGTATTTTCTCCAATAATGCTATGAGAGGTAGACCTTCCTTTTGCCCTGACTTTGTAGTTTTTTTAGCTTTTTCATAAAGTTTTTCAACCCTATTTAAATCAGAAAGTATTAATTCTGTATTAATAATTTCGATATCATCAGTTGGAGAAACCTTACCTGACACATGTACAATATCTTCATTCTCAAATGCTCTAACAACATGAACGATTGCTTCAGTTTCACGAATATTAGATAAAAACTGGTTACCTAAACCTTCACCTTGAGATGCTCCTTCAACTAGTCCGGCGATATCAACAAATTCCATTGATGTAGGAATAACTTTTTTTGGGTTTACTATTTCTGCTAACTGNTCTAAGCGAGTGTCGTTTACTGGAACTACTCCTATATTTGGTTCAATTGTAGTAAAAGGATAGTTTGATGATTCAATCCCAGCTTTCGTAAGAGCATTAAAAAGAGTTGACTTGCCAACGTTAGGTAGTCCAACTATTCCACATTTGAATCCCACAAGTATCTTTCCGTTTCTTTCTTTAAGAGATATAAATTGAATATAGTAGTTTATTTATTTAATTTTTACTTTCTTTCCGACAACTTTATAAATTTGATATTAAAGTTTTTCTATGGGGGATAAATGACAGAAAAAAATAATAAAAAAACNATATTTGGCTGGTCAATGTATGACTGGGCTAAATCAGCTTATGAAACAACAACTCTAGGGGCAATTATGCCAGTGTATTTTGTAAGTGTGGTGGTGCCGGAGGAAGGTTTCTTATTTAGAGGCAATCTCTATACCGGAGCTGAAGTTTGGGGATTCGCAATTGGATCAGCTTTATTTATATTTTTTCTGATAATGCCAACTATTGGGGCTATTGCTGATCTCTCAGGTTCTAGAATGAAACTTTTCAGATCTTTCGCATATGGTGGTGCAGTATTTGCATCCACATTTTATTTTGCCCAGGAAGGTGATGTTGTTTTAACTCTCCTAATCTATTTTCTTGCTCAATTTGGAGCTACAGGNTCAAATGTATTTTATGACAGCGTTTTAAAAGATATAACNACTGAAGATACTATTGATCANGTTTCAGCTAGAGGTTACGCATTAGGTTATCTTGGAGGTGGNTTACANTTACTTCTTTCATTGGTAATTATTCAAGTTGGGCCTGGAGTTTTAGGTATTGACGCNGCATTAGCTTCAAGAATAGCTATTACATTTGCTGGACTATGGTGGTTAATATTTTCAATGTTTAGTTTTTCAAGAATGAAAATAGANGAAAGNCAACCAACACAAAATGAAAAAGTTAACTACTTAAGTGCTGGGTGGAAAACAAATTTGACTACTCTACGAAAGGTAAGACAATTTCCTTTTCTTCTCTATTTTCTTCTTGCATACATTTTCTACTGGGATGGAGCACAGACAGTCATAAATATGGCTGGGCCATTTTTCAGTGAAGTTTTATTATTAGATCAAACATCAATTATTGTTGTTTATCTAGTTGTTCAATTTATCGCTTTTGCGGGTGCTAGGTTAGCTGGTTACCTTGCAGGACGGATTGGTCAAAAAAATACCCTGGTATTTACAATTTTTCTCTTCTTTGTAGCAGGAAATGCGGCATATTTTCTACCTGAAGAACAATTAATTCCTGTAATTATTATCGGAGTAGTTGTTGGTATGGGAATGGGTGGACTGCAATCTGTTAGTAGAAGTGTCTATGCAACTATGTTACCTAAAGGGGCAGAGGGAGAATTTATGGGATTCTTTTCGGTTATCTCTAGATTCTCTGCGATTTGGGGGCCAATAATTTATAGTTATGTAAGTGTAAACACTGGAAACCCAAGATTGTCTCTTCCAGGAATTTCACTATTTTTTGTAATAGGATATCTTCTATTGAGGAATGTAGATATTAATGCACAGATTTCTGAAGAAGAATGGGCTTCTATTTAATTAACTCTGAAAGATTTGAAAAGAGAGCTGAAACGGTAATCGGGCCTACTCCACCTGGAAATGGAGATCGAGCAGATAATTGATCTTCTAAACCTTCTGGATTTATATCACCATAGTTTTTATTATCAACATTTGAAATACCAATATCAATGACAACAGCCCCTTNTTTAAAATACTCACGAGTAAACATTCTACTTTTTCCTATTGCAGATATAAAAATATCTGCTTGTTGAGTATAAGATTTCAGATCAGAAGTTTTACTGTGAACAACTGTAACATTCCCATTGTATTTTTTATTGCTTAATAATTTTGACAGGGGTGATGAGACTAATCTGGACCTACCAGCTATAACAATATTTTTGTCTTCAGTTTTAATATCATAAAATTTTAAAAGTTCGAGAACTGCTAAAGAAGTTGCTGGTATTATTTTATAATTTTCAGAATATAAGTATCCAAGATTTTCAGTTGTTAGTCCGTCAACATCAAGCTCTGGAGGAATAAGGTTAATAACTTCTTCAAAGTTGAGATGTTCAGGAAGAGGAAGTTGCACAATAATGCCTTGAGACTTTTGCTTTGAAGTCTCTACTGTTTCTAAAAGTTCACCTGATGTTGAGTTTTCAGGTAATCGAATCCAATTAAACTCGACTCCAAGCTCTTTTGCTTTATCTTCTTTTCTTGATACGTACAACAAAGATGCAGGATTATTTCCAACCGTAATTGCCGTAAGTGTGGGTTGCTTTTTATTTAACTCTAAGTACTTATCAATTACTAATTTGCTGTTATCGTCTAACAGGCTTGCAACTGGTTTACCTAAAAGCATTCGTTCCATATGTATAGTTTAATGATGGTCAGGCATTGTTTTTAATTTATTATTGTTAATATAATTCATGAAAGTAAGAATTATGGAAATATCAAAATTAAGTAAATCTATTACACCTTCAGGCACAATGGCAATCTCTAATAAAGCACGTGTGCTTAGAGAACAAGGTAAACCAGTTATTGGGTTTGGTGCTGGTGAACCAGACTTCCCTACCCCAGAGTATGTAATAAAAGATGTTCAAATTGCCGCAGAAGATCCGGCTAATCATAAATATTCTGCAGTAGCTGGGTTAAATGTCCTAAAAGATGAGATTGTCAGAACAAGTAAGTTATATTCTGGGATTGAAGTAGGTCAAGAAAATATCGTAGTAAGTAATGGTGGTAAGCATGCAATCCTAACGACTTTCATGTCATTACTAAATCCAGGTGACGAAGTCTTAATACCTTCTCCATACTGGACAACATATCCGGAAGCAGTAAAAATCTCCGGTGGGAATCCCGTAATTGTTGATACAGAATTTGATGATGATTTCAAGATTAATACAGATCAACTAGAGGCTTTAAAAACTAATAAAACAAAGATCCTTGTGTGGGTTTCTCCATCAAATCCAACTGGTGTCGTATATACAAAAGAGGAAGCCGAAAAAATATATAATTGGGCTTTTGATAATGATATATGGATACTCTCGGATGAACTTTATGAGCATTTAGTATATGAGGGAGTAACGTCACCTTCACCAGCTCAATATGATAAAACATTGAAAAATACAATTGTGATAAATGGTGTAGCAAAAGCATATTCCATGACTGGCTGGAGAGTAGGTTGGATTATCGCTAATACAGAGGTTATCGATATGGCAAAAAAGATACAATCTCATGCAACATCTAACGTATCCAACTTGTCACAAATAGCTGCTTATTCAGCTCTTAAAAATGGCTTAAATGAAACTAAAATAATGAAAGAAAGTTTTAATAGAAGAAGACTCAATGCTATTGATAAATTTTCTCAAATTGAAAATGTGAATCTTATAGAATCTACTGGGGCTTTTTACTTATTCCCTGATGTAAGCTATTACTGCTCTAATGGAATCATAAATGGAGTAAATAACTCCATTGACTTTTGTAACTGGTTATTAGATGAATATTTTATTGCTTTTGTACCAGGAGAAGTTTTTGGTAAGAACGGATTTCTAAGATGTTCTTATGCGTTAAGTGATGAAAATCTTGATGAAGGATTAAATAGATTTTCAAAGGCTATAAAAGATATTAAATGAACGACATTAAAAAAAGAAGCCTGTATTCATGGCTCTTTTTTGACTTAGCAAATACAGTATATGCTTTTGTAATTCCAGGTTTATATTTTTCTGTTTGGCTCGTAACAGAACAAGGCTGGACAGATCAAGCATTAGGCTTTGCAACTTCCGGTGCTATGGTTGTAGTCGCTATCTTGGGGCCATGGGTGGGTGCAAGATCAGATGGCTCTCAAGGGAAAAAGCCAATGCTTCTAATAACCACGTTAATATGCATAATTGCAACATTCCTTTTAGGCACATTTGATGTAGCTATCTCTGTGTTGTTATTTATTGTCTCATTAATAGGCTTCAATCTTGGTTCTGTAGTTTATGATGCTTTACTAATATCTGTAAGCTCAACTGAAAATCGTGGCCGAATATCTGGACTAGGTGTTGCTTTTGGGTATGTAGGTTCATTACTTGGATTTGGAGTAGCAACGATACTACAGAATTATGGCTATAGCTATGTTGAGATATTTAGATCTGTTGCCATTATGTTCCTTATTTTTTCACTTCCTGCATTTATATTTATCAAAGAGAAAAAAGTTAGTGATCAAAAGTCANTAATAAAAATAACTGAGTCTATATCACTTGTAATTAAATCATGGAAACACTCAACACAATATCCAGGATTAACACGATTTCTTGTTGGAAGATTTTTCTACGCAGATGCTATAAATACACTAATCAGCGGTCTACTCGCAGTCTATTTAGTTGAGGAAGTAGGTCTGACCCCAACTGATAGTCAAAATTTACTTGGATTAGCTATCATCATTTCTATAATTGGTGGATATTTATTCGGAAAAGCTGCCGACAAATATGGTCCGCGTAAACTCACTTTAATCAGTTTGATATGTTGGATGATATCGCTTTCTTTAGCAATAATTGCAACTGAGTTTGACCAACTCTGGCTTATCTATGTAACTGGTGTACTAGGTGGGTTTAATATTGGGGGCATTTTCGCAGTGGACAGAGTTTTTATGACAAGGTTGAGTCCTGAAAAACATTTAGGAGAATTTTATGGACTATATTCTACAGTTGGTAGATTTGCCACAATTCTTGGTCCTTTACTATGGGGTTTTGTTGTAAACACTCTTGGGCTTGGTAGAAATGCTGCCATGGGTGTTCTTATCGTTTTACTAGCGATATCGTTTTTTATTATCCAAGGGGTATCAGATAAACAAAGAGTTTAAAAGAAGAAGAATCTTTTCTTTTTACTTGCAGTATCTAATTGTTCTCTAGTGTTCTTAAGTTTTTCTCTTAAGAATTCTGCTTCAGCTTCTGCTTTAGCAGCGCGTTCGCGAGCATCTGCCATAAGTTGATTTGCTTCATGAAGATTACCTAATTGATTAAGAACAGTTTGCCAAGCCTCCAAGGGTACTATTAAATTATCTCCTTCTGTAGCTTGTAATTCATCGGTACTTTCAACGGAAGATTCAGTATTTTTTTCAGAACCAGTTTCAGTATTTTTCTTTTTATCTGAAAAGAAGCCGTACTTTTCCGACATCCTATCTTCGTAAGAGGACATTATTTAAAATCATCTTTCATTGTTTCAAGCGTAGGATAATCAAATTCAAATCCGGCTGCTAATAATTTTTTTGGAATAGCTCTTATACTATTTAATCCAAGGCTTTCTCCAAGCTCCCATCCAACAGCAAGTTTCATAAGAGCTTCTGGTACTGGTGGGAAAAAGAAAGCTTTATTCATAATCTTGGCGATAACTCGAGCGAAATCTTTCTGCATAAGAGGCTCTGGTGAAGTTATATTTACAGGGCCTTCAATACTTTTTGTTTCTAGACAAAATGCATATGCTTTAGCCACATCATTAATAGATACCCATGAAAAATATTGTGTGCCCTTGCCAATAGGGCTTGATATATTTAATTTTGTGATTAGCGTAAAAATATCTGTAGCAACATTACCTTTACCAAGCATTATTCCAGCTCGTGCAGCAACTACCCTGACACCTAATTGTTTCAATCTATAAAGTGGTTCCTCCCAACATTCTTCAGCAACCAACTGTAAAAATTGTCCCCTATTAAATTGTGTCTCTTCAGTAACAACCTGATCTCCTTGATCACCGTATATATCATTACCTGAAGCAGTAATAAATATTTTTGGATGATTGTCAGTAGATTCATATGTAGACACAAATAAGTCAGCAGCCCACTTGCGGGACCAATATATTCGAGACTTTCTCTCTTTACTCCATCGACCACCTGAAAAAGGTAGAAAGCCGAGTAAGTCTTTTGGTGCAATACTTTCTCCAGCTAAGTGAATTATTGCATCAAGTTCTTCAAATTTTTCAGAATCTATTTCCTGTTTTGAAGGACTCCAATATATTTCATCATCATTTTTTACAGACCTTCTTACAAATCTAAATACTTCGTGATTATTTTTTTGTAATTCTTTTACGACTTTTTTCCCAACGTATCCACTTGCACCGGTTACTCCAACTTTCATTCTTCCTCACCGTAAAAAAGAAAGAAATCTTCAATCTGTTTTGAAAATTCACTTATACCTGTTCCCATATTTTTATCAAAATTAACGGTTACAATATTGGATTGTATAAAAATACTTTCTATATCTTGAGAAAATTGAAATAGTTTAAGAGCTAATTGCGCGCTCACTTCATCATGTAGAGATGCATCAGCAATATTATGATAAGTTACACCATCTTGTCCAGATAATGATCTATTTAGATCAAAAATTATATTTTTATTAAAAGAAGTTGTTTTTAATTTTATCTTTTGTCCCATTATTCACCTATTTTCATAACTCTTATCAAATTAGTTGCAGCCTCTTCATTTGGAGGTGTTCCTGCAACAATAACAACTTTATCATTTTTCTTGAAGTTTTTGTTTGTTTGTAGCCAAGAATCTGCAATTTGAAACATTTCTTCAGTTGTNTCGAATCTATCTATTTTCGTTTGTTCTACACCCCATAGAATATTCATTTGTCTTAAGGTAAGGTCTTTAGGACTAAAAGTTATTATTGGAGCACTTGGCCTGAAGTTTGATATTAAAAGGGGTGTTTTGCCGGTTTCAGTATATGCAACAATAGCCTTTGCCTCGATATCGTTCGCAACCTGAACGGCAGCTTTAGCTAGAGATGTTGCAAAGGTATCTACCGAGGAAAGTGTCTTGTATCTCATAGCAGAATAATGATTATTAGAATCTGCTTCCTCACAAATTGAAGCCATTACTTTTACAACAATATTTGGATGGTCTCCAATAGAAGTTTCCGCAGACAACATAATTGCATCGGTACCATCTAATATCGCATTTGTAATATCTGTAACTTCAGCTCTTGTTGGACGAAATGAAGTTTTCATAGATTGCAACATTTCAGTTGCTGTAATAGAGATTTTTCCTTTGTAGTTTGCAGTATCTAAGATTTTCTTTTGTGCAAATGGAACTTGTTCAAGTGGCAACTGTACACCTAAATCACCTCTGGCAACCATTACTCCATCAGATTCTTCAATNATAGAATCTAGGTTTTTCATTCCTTCCTTGAGTTCAATTTTTGCAATTATTTTTATATCTTTTTTTACTAAAGCTTTCACTTCACTTATGTCAGAAGCTTTTCTTACAAAGGAAACAGCAACAAGATCTACACCAATTTCTTCACCATAGGAAAGGTCATCTTTATCTTTAGGGGTTATTGAAGAAACAGAAAGTTGAGAATCAGGAAATGCAACTCCTTGATTATCTCTAAGTTCACCTCCAATTTCAATACTTGCAGTTATCTTTTTTTCGTTTATTTCGGTTACCCTCATAACAACCTGTCCATCATCAATAAAGACTCTTTCTCCTTCTTTGATGTCCGTGAATAGATTGTCATAATTAATAAAAATACTTTTATCTGAAGATGTATTCTCTATATTTGTTAAATCAACAAAATCACCGGATACAAGAACTGTATTTGGTTCTGATATTCCAGTCCTAATTTTTGGTCCTTGAATGTCTTGCATTATGGCTATTGGCTTAGGATATTCTCTGACCCATTCAACTACATTNTTATGGTCTTCATATGTGCCGTGTGAAAAGTTTAAACGTATTACATCAACACCCGAGTCAATTAATTGATGAATTTTTTCTTTGGAATGGACACTTGGGCCAACAGTAGCAATTATTTTTGTTTTTCTATTCATTTCATTTACTAACCTAATAGCATGGTAAAACAAAATTAAGATTATGAAGAAAAGTTTTTTAATTGGTATTCCTGTAAGAGATTTTGAAAATCCTATGTCTAGATTGTCTAATATTATGTCAAAAGATGAACGTGTTAATTTATCTAAGGGTTTGATAATAAATTTAATAAATGTTTTTTCGATGACAAAAACTGATGTCTATGTGATAAGTAACAATAACAAGGTCAAACTATTTTGTGAAGAGAACGGCATCAATATTTTTGAAACTTCTCAAAACGATTTGAATAACGAAATAAAAGAATTTATAAGTAAAAATGATAATTACAAAAATTGGTCAATAGTTCACGGAGATCTTCCATATATAACAAAACATTTTGCAAGGATATGGATAAATCTTTGTGAGTCTAAATCGATACTAATAGCAGCTAGCAAAGATAACGGGACTCCAATATTTGGTGGAAGTAAGAAATATAATAATTTTTTATATGGTAGAAATAGCTTTATCAAACATACAAGCAGTATGGAAAAAGAAAATATTGATTATGAGAGAGTATTTCACAAAGAATTATATTTTGANCTCGATGATGAAGAAGATTATTCAGAATTTATAAANCACCAGCCTAGATGGTATAGGAAAAATCTAAACANTTAGCAGCCCCGACCGGATTTGAACCGGCGTTTCCGCCTTGAGAGGGCGGCGTCCTAGGCCTCTGGACGACGGGGCCTCTGCTCGGGGAGAAGGATTTGAACCCTCAACGATGGGACCAGAACCCATTGTGTTGCCAATTACACCATCCCCGAAAGATAGCAGCCCCGACCGGATTCGAACCGGCGTTT
>NHIM01000005.1 GCA_002169845.1 Acidimicrobiaceae bacterium TMED189
CCAAGAATTTCATTAGAATACTTAGTCAATTCTTCATCATTATCAGCTAATTTTATACCTCCAGCTTTACCCCTACCTCCTACTTGGACTTGAGCTTTAACAACGACGGGGTAGGATAAATCAAAACCTTGCTTTAAATCTTCAATTTCATTTATTAGAAAGGAATTAGGATGTGCAATATCATAGTTTCCATAAAGTGATTTTCCTTGATATTCAAATAAATCCATAATTTAACCTACAAATTATATATAGTTCATTAATTTATGCACGATAAGAATTTCAGTCAAATTTAATTGGTGCCCATTCAATATCTAAATATTTAACGCCCCACTCTTTACCAAAATCAATCGTAATCTCATTTCCAGAAATCTCTTCGATAGTCCCTTTTCCATATTTTTCATGTGTAACAGTGTTACCAACTTTCCCAATTCCAATTTGGGTCGGACGTGTNGTGTCTAAATTTTTAACACTAATTTCTTTAAAANAACTTTCTGCTTCATCNANAAANCGACTTTTCAAATTATAAGANGTGCCTCCCCATAATGTTCTNGTTTGGGAATAAGTTAAGTAAAGTTTTTCTTCTGCACGTGTCATTCCNACNTAACATAATCTTCTCTCTTCTTGCACTTCAAAATCNCTTTCTGATTTTTGACTAGGAAAAATATTCTCTTCCATNCCTGTCATAAANACATANGGNAATTCAAGACCTTTAGCNTTATGNAAAGTCATCAATAAAANACTATCTTCATCNTCAATACTGTCNGTNTTTGTNAATAAAGCTAAAGATTCTAAATANTCTCTNAGAACTANATANGGATCATCNACATCTTCCTCGTAGAGGTTTTCAAATTCAAATGCTGANTTAATTAACTCATCTAAGTTCTCNATNCTCATTTGTGACTCCAATGTGCCATCTTTAAGAAGTTGATTTTTATATCCGGTTAATTCTAATGTTTTAATAATTGCTTCTGACGGACCCTTAATTGCATGTCCTTTTATGTCTATTATTAAATCATTAAATTCTTTTAACTTATTTACAATTCTTGCTGATAAGAAATCGAGGTTTTCAAGGTTTTCTAAGGTATTTGACACAGATATGTCTTTCGAACTAGAAAAATCTCGCAATTTTTGTAAGGTTGATTCNCCTATCCCTCTTTTTGGTACATTTAAAACGCGCTCAAAAGACACAGTATCATCAGGATTTACTANATAATTTAAGTACGAAAGAATGTCTTTTATTTCTTTTCTGTCATAAAACCTAACATTTCCAACAATTTTGTAATTCACACTATTTTTTCTCAATTCTTCTTCAAATATTCTCGACTGATTATTTGTTCTATAAAAAATAGCAATTTCGATTTTTTTATTTTTTTTCATTATTTCTTGTATTTCTGAGATGACCCATTTTGCCTCATCCCTTTCTGAACTGAATTCTGCTACATTGACATCCAGACCGCTTTCATTGTCTGTCCACAACTTNTTGTCTTGTGTTCTTGGATTATTTGAAATTACTGCATTTGCAATGTCTAATATATTTTGAGATGATCGATAGTTTTTATCGAGTGTAATAATTTTTGCATTTTGAAAATCCTTTTCAAACTCTTGTATGTTTCTAATATCGGCACCTCGGAATGCATAAATACTCTGATCTGAATCTCCTACAACGCATAAATTTTTATGTCGTGAAGATAATAGCTCTATTAGCTTGTACTGGACAAGATTTGTATCTTGATATTCATCAACCATAATATATTTGAACTTTGCTGACCAAAAATTTAAAGCCTCATCATTTGTCTCAAGTAAATCAACTGTTTTAATTAGTAAATCATCAAAATCCATAGAGTTTGCCAGCATTAATTTCTTTTCGTAAGAGGTGTAGATTTCACCAACCTTAACATCGAAAAATGTCTCTGCTGATTCAATTGCCTCCCCAGGACTTATTCTCATATTTTTTAATCCAGATATAGCAGCTTGAAATCTCCTTGGAGAATACTGCTTTAAATCTACATTATTATCTCTCATACAATTTCTAATTAACTTTGAAGAATCTGACTGATCATAAATTGTGAAATTATTCTTATATCCTATAAGATGCCCATGGGTGCGCAGAATTTTTACGCATGAACTATGAAATGTTGAAATCCATTTAGGTGAAACCTCTAAACCTAGAAGTTTGCTAATTCTTTCTTTCATTTCATTTGCTGCTTTATTTGTAAAAGTAATAGCTAATATATTTGAGTAATTTACCGAACAGTTCATAACTAAATGAGCATATCTATAAGTTAATACTCTTGTTTTACCTGAGCCTGCTCCTGCNACTATAAGCAACGGTCCTTCAGTATATTCAATAGCCTCTTTTTGTTTCTCGTTAACAAGGCTCTTCCACTCTTGTGGGATAGGTAGATTATTGACCATAAATTTAAAGACCTAGAATGTTATTTACTTCTTGTACGGTTGACTCTGCTGAGGATTGTGCCTCTTGTAGATTGCTATTGATTATTTCTGAAATGTTCTCTTTTTCAAGTTCGATAAATTTCAAATTAATTGGAGTAAGATATTCTGAAACACTTTCACCAACCGCCATTTTGAATTCACCATATTGAGAATTTTTAAAAGTTTTTTCGACTTCTTCATGTGAAACATCATTAATTGAAGCATATATGTCTATAAGATTGCTTATCCCTTTTTTTTCAATTAAGTCATATTGAATATTATCTGAAGAGTCTGTAACGGAGGATTTGAATTTTTTCATAATGGTATCTTTGTCGTCATCAAAATAAATAGTTCCATTAATATCATCTGAACTTTTAGACATTTTTTTATCTGGATGCTTTAGAGACATTAATCTAGCACCAGATTTACCGCTCGACTTTGCAGGTAATGGGAAAATTTCCCCGTAGTTATTATTAAATCTCTCAGCAATATTCCTAGTTAGTTCTAGATGTTGAGTTTGATCATCTCCAACTGGTACCTCGTTCGCTTTGTGGATTAAAATATCAGATGCCATGAGAACAGGGTATGTAAAAATTCCAGCATGACTTCCAAGAGTGTCCGCTTTTTCTTTATACTGTGTCATTCTCTGAAGTTCTCCGACTTGAGAAAAGCTTGAAAGTATCCAAGATAGATAAGCATGTTGAGGAACTTTACTTTGTGCGTAAATAATGGAATTTTCTAGATTTATCCCTGCAGCAATTAATAACTTAAGAGTATTTCCAATATTAGAATTTAATTCTTGAGGATCTGGATGTGTTGTGATTGAGTGAAGGTCAACAACACAGAAAAAATTTTTATTATCTTGTTCTGATAGGTAAACCCAATTTTTTATTGCACCTAGAAAATTTCCTAGGTGAACTTTACCAGTTGGCTGTATACCGGAAAAAACAGTTTTCATATCTGCTATTCTAATAACTTAAATCAATTTGGAGTAGCTTATCAAATCTGAATACACAATGTCTCCATACTCAGGTTTAAGAAATATCATACTGATTGGCTCATTGTTTGGCTTTCACGGATTACTTAATAGAAGCCTGCTTATTGATGGTGTGGATGAAATCTATATTGTAACTTCNCGTATTACANTTGTTACNCTTATACTTTTTTNNTATTGTNTTAAAGAATTTAAATCTCAAATAAACTTTAATACTNTGNTTAAGGGNAGNTGGACAGGATTTCTTGCAATATTTATTCCAGGTTGGACCTTTATATATGCTCTTAAAAATATTTCATCTGGATTACAAAGTATTTTTATCTCAACAATTCCTATGTTTACTGTATTTTGGGTTTTCTTCTTTTANAAAGAAGAAAAGATTACTAAGTTAAAAATATCTTCGGTNGTTGTTGGTTTATTGGGATTGGTTGCATTATTTTCCTCAGGAGTAACTGGTCTTTCCGATGGAGGTAATCTTTTGATTGGTGGGTTGCTTGCTTTACTTGGAGTACAGGGTCTTGCAATAAGTAACATAACAAATAAAAGAGACTCTCAGCTTATTCCGGCAAAAACTTATTTATTAACACAGTGGCTTGCTGCAACTTTTATATCAGTAGTAATATTTTTTTTTCTTGGAGGAGAAATTGTATACCTATCACAATCTGAAACTTTAAAACTGCTCGGTCTTGTATTTATAGACATTTTTAATTACTCATTATTTTTCTATACAATTAAAAGACTGTCTGCAACATTTACAACTCTTGTAGATTACGTNGTACCAATTGTTGGCATCATAGTTGGATATATTTTTCTAGGTGAAGTCGTAAGTAATATATTCTTTGTCACTTTAACAATGATATTTATCTCTCTTTATTTAGCAGTAAAAGATGAGATTAATATATCAGGATAAACCAAGTAACTCTCGAGTCATTTTTGCAGTTGCTCCCCAAAGGGTCTCGTTGTGAATCTTAAATATCCAATCATTCGGATATATTCCTCTAAATCTCCAGTTCTGTTGATTACTCAATTCATTAATAGAGACAAAATAAAGGTCTTGTACTTCAGCCTCATTGAATGAATCTGGTTTTCGTTTTAGACTACACACAACAGGAAAAACATGGTATTTAAATTCTATTGTGTCTACTGGTTTCAAGGTTCCTAAAGGTNCAACATCATTTTCATCAATTAACAACTCTTCNGCAGCCTCTCTAATAGCCGTATCAACAATATTTAAATCTATCTTTTCTTTTTTTCCTCCTGGAAAAGCAATATGNCCTTTATGGGTAGGCATATCATTAGATCTTTTAATAAANAGAATTTCTTTTTCTTTGTATATTAAAATCGAAACGGCTGCGTAAGGTTCGTTGTATTNGGTGTAGGGTACTTTTAATTCTTTGTAGCTTAAATCTAGTTTCAAGTTTTATTTTTCAGCAACTATAGAAACTTTTATACCTATGGGATTCAAAACCTCCCACGCATTAAATTTAGTGGGGGCATCAAATCCAAACCATGTTGTATCAATTTCAGTTATTCCTGAAACATAAACTTTATCATCTTCCATATATGCGGTTATTGAGAAAGGAACACTGATCTCAATATTCCTAATAGTAAGTACCCCAACTACTGTCTCATCTATTTTTGAGTCAAAATTATTATTTGGGAATATAATCTCATCAACTGTGTAAACAGCGTTAGGAAAGATTTTTGACTCAAGCCATTTATTTTGTATAGCTCCATCACGTGTTCTACTACCACTTTTTAAGGTTGATAAATCTGCTGATATGCTTAAATTCCTAACTTGTAAACAAGAATCAGCAGCATCACACTCATCTAAAGTTAACTGAAACTCACCAGTAATTTCATTAGTAATACCCTCTACAATTTCTAAATTTGAATTTAGAAATTGTTTAGGCGCTAAATAGCTAACTGAACTTAAGTCTTTATTTACTAGATATAGAGCTTCTTCAAAAGATTCCAATTGAGTAACTTCTATACTTGTAGTTGTTGAGGTATTATCTGGTTCTATAGTTTCTGCAATCGTAGTCTCAACAGAAGTGTCTTCAACTGTTTCTATATTCTCTGAAGAACAAAATGTAAACAGTAATGTAAAAATAATTATCTTTTTCATAATTATATTGTACTACTGATTGTTTAAAGAAATAAGTGCTACATTTGAATATGGCTTTAACCTCAAGAAAACTCCTGCAAGTATTTTTAGGAACTACTTTAATTGGCACAGGTGTGGCATTAAATTTTTCCTCACAATTAGGACTTGGACCTTGGGGGGTATTCCATGAAGGGATTTCGCTTAATACTACTCTTTCTTTTGGGAGTGCAATTATAGCTACAGGTGTTTTTGTAACACTTCTATGGATACCACTAAAGCAAAGGCCAGGAATAGCCACATTTGTTGATATTTTCTGGATAGGGACTGTTGCAGATTTAGTGCTTGGTCTAGACCTCGATCCTGAAAGTCTATTACTGAAATGGATTTTTGTATTTGTTGGAATAATATGTATTGGTTCTGGAACAGCCATTTATGTTGGTGCAGATATGGGGTCCGGGCCAAGAGATGGGGTTATGGTAGGCCTTGAAAGTAAAGGTTTTAAAATAGGTATGGCAAGAAACATAATTGAAGTAACCGCATTAGCTCTGGGATGGCTTCTAGGTGGAACTGTTGGGTTATCTTCGGTTGTAATAGCTGTATCTATTGGACCAGTGGTACAGATAGTGATTCCTTATTTTGACTTAAGATAAATTGTTATAATTACTTAATAACGGAAAATTAAAATTGGATTGATTTATGAGCGTTCAAATAACAACCAAAGATAGGTTAAGAACATTTGTACTGTTTCCTTTATACATCACTTTTTTTGGACTACTTTTATTAGCAATAATTATTGTTTCATTTTTACCAAATGGAAAAGTACTTGGAACTAAGTTATATAATATTTTTGGTTTATCAGGATTAATAGTTGCAGGAATTGATTTAAATGTTTCTGGATCAGAGAAAATTGACACCTCACGAAGTTATGTAGTTATTTCTAATCATCCGTCTACACTTGACATATTTACACACATCACGGCTTTACCAGTTTCAATTAGGTTTCTTACTAAAACAGAGCTATTTAGAATTCCTATATTGAGTAGAGCTCTCAAGGTCCTTGGTCTTCCGAGAATAGACAGAAAGAATGCACAAATGAATCTTCCAAAAATTAATTCTTCTATTCAAAAAGTAATTGATGATAATAATTCTATTATGATTTTCCCCGAAGGGACCAGAAGTAATCAAAAAGATTTACTTCCTTTCAAAAAAGGTGCAGCTCACATAGCTAAACAATTCAATTTACCAATAATTCCCGTAGTAACACACAATTCCCATAATTTAATGATTAAAGGTGCTGTGTGGTTTAAGTCTGGAAAAATTGATATCGAAATTTTAGATCCAATTACAAATATTGAAGACTATGAAGTTGATGAGCTCACAGATTTAATCTACAGCAAAGTAAAAGAGTACCTAACTAGCTAGGTACTCATCTAAAAAAATATTGAACTCTTCAAGCTGTGTGCTTTCTACAAGTTGTTTATCCAAATTATTTTCTGATGAAAATAAATAAAAATCTTTAAAAACCCTTAGGCCATAATTTTCAAGCTGGCCGGAAAGTGAACTGTAGGCATCATAAGAATTACTACCTTTCCCGAGTACTGCTGATACAATTGCTGCTTTCTTATTTTTGAAAAGATCATTATATTTATATTCATCAAAAGCAAGTGACAACCAATCTAAAGTATTTTTAAGATGTGAAGCATACCCACCATTAAAAACTGGACTAAAAATTATTATTTGGTCACAATCGATTAAAACATCTCGTATTTCTATAATTTTATCTGGTTGGATTATTCCACTTTCCAAAATAAAAGGTATGTCAGTGTACAAATTATCAAATAAGTGTGTTTCAATTTTTTTTCCTTGTAAGTAGCTCATTGCATACTGAGCGGCTTTTTTATTGCCCGAAGATTCTGTGGAACCTCCTGATAGCAATAAAATTTTTGACATAGTTTAATTATGTAATTAACTTTGATTTATGGGACAGGATAATCTAAAAAATTTTGCATCACTTGATATCCGTGTTGGTGAAATTCTTGAAGTGGAGGATTTTCCTGAAGCTCTAAACCCATCGTATATTATCCGAATAAATTTTGGCGATGCAATAGGAATAAAAAAAACAAGTGCACAGGTAACAAACTATACTAAAGAATCTCTCATTGGAAGAAAATGCATAGCAATAATTAATCTTGGAGATAAACAAATTGGTCCCATAATTAGTCAGTGCTTAATCCTAGGTTCAGTTACCACAAACAATACCGTACAACTGTTGTCCCCAGAAGAAAATGTATCTATAGGTGACCGCATAGCTTAGCTAACTAGTTAAAGATATAAACTTCTCTAATTTGAAATTACCAACTCTTTTGTAAATTTTTTCACCACTACTATCGACCAAAACATAAGTAGGTGTAAATTCTAATTCATATTTTTCAATAATTTCATCGTAACTTTTCTTTGAAGCATTAACAGATACGATTGGGATATTGGGTTTCTTTTTTTTGAACTCATTAACTATGAATTTTGAAGCACTACATCCAAGTCAATAATCTGAATAAAATTCAATAATTGTGAACTTGCTTAGAGCAAAATTATGATTATCTATTACAGTGCCTCTATTTGAAGTAAATAAATATAGTCCAAAGAAAGATCCTAAAACTATAAAGCTTAAAAAATACAAAACTGCAAAAGGTTCGAAAGTAATAAATATAATTGCAAGCCCGATGACCCATCCCACAGGTAAATAAATTAAGCTATACCTATTAAGTACTTTAAACATCAAATTTTTCATATATACAATCTTTGTTGTTGAGTAAATTATACTTTGAATATGGACTTGTTATCTCAGATTAAGAAAAAGGGTCACAGAGTAACTAGGTCCAGAGAACTNATTTGCAAAATCTTAGAGGATTCTGGTCATGCTCACTTCACAGTTGATGAATTGTATAAAAAGGTAACTAAAAAAAATACTGATATAGATCTTGCAACTGTCTACAGAACTTTAGAATTACTTGGCGAAATTGGATTGATAGCTCACCTACATCAGGCTCATGGGTCAGGAATCTATTTTTTAAAAAATAATGAAAATACGATGCATATTATTTGCCTAGATTGTAATAAGATCATNGATGTTAGCTCTAAGTCATATAACAAAATTAATNACCTATTAATGAATGAAACTCAATTTAAACTCATTCGGAATAATTTTATTTACTCGGGTGTTTGCGGAAACTGCAAATAAATATTCTTTTTGCAAACTATTTGCATTAAGATATACTCATGCAAACAACTCACTCACACCATCTATCTCTNCATAGTAAATCTCAACTTCATGAGTTGAGTCCTCAATTAAAAATACTTTCAACTCTTTTGATTGTTATTTCAATTGCTTTTTCAAAAATTATTAANCCTTTTCAAATTATATCTCACGCTGTAATAGTTTTTTTAATCATTAGATTTTCAAATATACCGCTAAAAACTTATCTTAAGAGACTTACTTTAGATATACCATTTATTCTGTTCGCACTCTTCCTTCCTTTTTTAAGTAGTGGTAATAATGATATGGTGTTCACACTTTTTACTTTTGAAATTTACAGAACNGGATTATTAGAAATGTTTGCAATACTTTTTAAAGCTACTGCAGGTCTCTCAATGGGAATTNTTCTNACTGCAACAANTACGAATATCGAATTNATCTACGGACTACANAAGTTAAAAGTTCCNCCNATAATAATTGCAATCATGTCTTTTTCTATCAGGTACATTGATGTTTTTATTGATGAATTTAAAAGGGTAAAAATTTCAATGCAATCTCGTGGATATATAGAAAAAGGAATTAAAACTTTATTACCTATTGCATATGCATCAGGTGCAATGTTAATAAGAGGATATGAGCGTGGCGAAAGAGTTTACCTATCGATGATATCAAGNGGATTTACAGGAGTTATTGAGCTACAAGATAGAGACTATAAACAATCGAATTATTTACTAGCTCTTACAATATTTTCAATTATTGTTCTAATTTTGGATGTTATCTTGTGAANAAATATTTAAGCATCTCCAAATTGACGTTTTCATATCCTGATGGCCACAAAGCCCTTAATGAAATAAGTTTTGGTCTTGATGAAGGTGATTCATTGGGGATACTAGGACCAAATGGAGCNGGTAAAACTACNCTCATACTCCATTTAAATGGAATCCTTGGTGAAATGAATGGCTCNATTAAATTAAACAACTTAGAATTTATTGANGACAATTTAGCTGAAATAAGAAAAACCGTAGGAGTTGTTTTCCAGGATCCTGATGATCAATTGTTTATGCCAACTGTATTAGAAGATGTCATGTTCGGACCAAAAAATTTTGGCTTTTCAGAAGAAGTTAGTAGAAAAAATGCCGAGGAAGCCTTGCATATGGTGGGGATGAATGATTATCAGGAAAAAGCTCCCCATCACCTAAGTTTTGGACAAAAACGAAAAGTNGCTATTGCAAGTGTTCTTGCATCTAAGCCTCAACTTTTAGTTCTTGATGAGCCAAGTTCAAACCTTGACCCTTCTTCGAGAAGAGAGTTGATTGATATTCTCCTTTCATTGGATATTTCTATAATTCTAGTAACGCACGACCTACCTATGGCATTAGAAATTTGTCCGAGAAGTATTGTCGTTAATAATGGAATTATAACTGAGGATGGAAAGACAAAAGATTTGCTTACTAATAACAGAGTAATGAAAGAAAATCGACTGGAACTACCCTTTGGGTTTGCCTTACATCATTTAGATGAGGAATAAGACTCGCTGTTAATAAATTTTGCAATCTTTTCTCTGGCTTCTTCAGCTTCTTTGATTGGGAAGAACTGCCAAGCATGCCAAAGATCATCCCAAACTTGAAGTTCATGATTACTGTTGATAAGTTCTAATTTTTTACTAAATTCAATGGCGTCATTATAAAGTAATTCATTTGAACAAACTTGAATTAATACCTCCGGAAATGATTTTATATCTGCAAAAATAGGTGAAAGAATTGGGTTCGCAGGATCATGCTCTCCNGCATAGTATTCTCCCATCATGTGCATCCCATCTAATAATATTAAAATATCNTTATTCTTGAGGAAATTTCTATCTTTGCTTTTATCAGANAAGTCNAGCCATGGAGACATNAGTACNAGCTTTTTTGGTCTTAAGCTAAATGTTTCATCAACACACAACCCAGTTGCNAGTCCCCCACCAGCTGACTCNCCTATCCATATTGAATCTTTGCCATCTTCAAGGCTATCTAAAAAAGNAACTATTTCTTTNGCATCATCATGAGCACTNGGAAATACNGCNTCGGGCGAAAGNCTATATTCAAATATATAAGTAATCATATTAGTTGAAGCTGTAATCTGAGATAAAAGATTTTTATGAGAAATTACGCTNCCNGAATANTACCCCCCACCATGAAAATAAATTGCATATGTGTCAGACTTNGGTGCTTTTGNNGTTAATTTGTGTGTATTAAATTTTGCATTNGCNACTNTTGAGATTTCGACGTCAGGNTGAAATTCATTTAACTTAATTCCNGAATAATTTATTCCATCTCGTGAAACTTTTGCAAATTCAACTCTTTCTTGATGAGTTACTTGATTTACAGGTTTGTTCATACGAATTTTGTCTCGGTATTTTCNTAAAGGTAAAATTATATAAAATAGCCNTGTCCTCATAGATATAGGAAGTTTTGGAATNTAGTCCAGAGTAAANACCTCAAGNAACTTAATNANAAGTTTTAACATACTTTAATTATACATTTTATGGAAGATTCCAGAAATCCCTATAATGGTTTAAATGAAAGTAGCTAAAGGTAGTATCGCAGTCATGGGTTCCGGGGAAACTAGCCCTGCCCTTGTTTCGGTGCATAGAGACTTTGTTAAAAAGCTAGACAGCCAAGTAAGTGCATATTTGATTGATACTCCTTTTGGATTTCAGGAAAATGCTGATGTGTTAGTTGATAAATTAAAACTCTTTTTTAAAAAGAGTGTTCAAATAGATATAGACGTCGCAAGTTTAAGGAATCAGAATAATATTGATTCTATTGAATATTTTGAAATGCTTGAAGAGCTAGGAACTTCAAATTTTATATTTTCAGGACCTGGAAGTCCCAGCTATGCATCTAAAACCTGGCTTCAATCAGAAATTCCAAATGTGCTTATCAATCATCTTCAGAGCGGTAGACATGCTGTATTTTCTAGTGCAGCTGCATCTACATTAGGAGAGAAAACAATACCCGTTTATGAAATTTATAAAGTTGGNATGAANCCTTTTTGGGAGGANGGNTTAAANATACTAGAGCTTTATGGNTTGAGTGCTACTATTGTTCCCCATTTCAANAANAAAGAAGGTGGCAATCANGATACAAGTTGTAGTTACATTGGGGAAAATAGATTAAATAGCTTAATTGATAAAGAATATACAAATATTTTAGGAATTGATGAACANACAGCACTTGTTATAGATGGAGAAAAAGAGGTATTNAAAGTAGAGGGTATTGGNNCAGTTACANGNAAAACAAAAAAAGGTNNNANAATTTTTGAAGCTGGTNATGAANNCCCTCTTTCAGAATTACAAAATATNCTTCAAAAGAGTGACCATAATAAANCAGCATCNANAAAAACNTCTTCAAGTGTTACTGATGAAAATTCTCTTAAGAAAGAATTAGCAAAGCTCAACCTGGAACTTAAAAATAATAATGACTTTACAATACTATTTGATAAAACAATGTTAGAAATCATTAATTTGAGAAATAAGTTTAGAAGTGAAGAAAAGTATAGTGAATCAGATGATATTCGTGACCTACTGGACGAACTGAACATAGTAATTGAAGACAATAAAACTGGATCTAGCTGGAAATTTAAAGGTCAATAGTTCCGTATTTACCTATTATTTTAAACTTTTTTGTTATCAANTCTAATTTATCTATGATTTGATTATCAATATCATCAACTGCATTTTGGTAGTCAATATAGAATTTGTATTCCCATGGACTTCCAATAATTGGTCTAGATTCTAATTTTGTTAGATTAACATTTGTTTCNTCAAATATTTTTAGAGCAGAAAGTAGTGAACCCGGCTTATCGTCAGCTATCAATATTGCAGATCTTTTATTTTTAAACACCTCAAGATTAGGATCTTTATTTCCAACGAGAAAAAAACGAGTATAGTTTTCTATGTGGTTTGAAATATTTTTTTTTAGAATCTTAAACCGACTATCTCCTTCAAAATGCTCTCCTGCAATACCGGCTGTGGTATTTGACTGTTCATCTATCAGACTTAGGACACTACCAGCTGTATCAAACACTGGTTGGAGTTGGACGTTCATCTCTTCTAGGAAATTACTGCATTGCTGGAGAGCTTGTGGATGCGAGATAACTCTTTCGATANTTTCAAATTTTGAATTTTTTAATCCAATGAGTGCATGTGTAATTTTTTTCTTGAACTCACCGTATACAATTAATTCACTCTGAATTAAAGTTTCATAAGAATCAACAACAGTACCGACCAATGAGTTTTCAACAGGTAGTAATCCATANTTTTCTTCTCCAGCCTGAACTACAACTTCTCTAAATGTCTGACATTCAATGTATTCTTTATNGGGAAAATAATCTTTTAATACAGATTCTGAATAAGAACCCTTCGAGCCTTGATAATATATTTTTTTAATATTTTTCATATAAATAATCGATAGCCTCAATATAGCCATCAATACCTTTTCCACTTAAAGTAAATTCACATAAATCGCTTATTAAGTTTACTTGTCTAAAATCTTCTCTATTTTTTATATCACTAATGTGTACTTCGACTAGTGGCATCTTAAGTACCGCTAACGCATCCCTAATAGCAATACTGGTATGCGTGTAAGCTCCCGGATTAATTATTAGGCCATCNAAATCTTCGTCAATCATGTTATGAATTTTGGATACAATCTCACCTTCAACATTTGACTGATAGATTTCTATGTGGAATTTATTAACCGAATGATTTTGGATTATTTCTTTTAATTCTTGATAAGAAGTTTGTCCATATTTATCTAACTCTCTAATGCCTAACATATTGATATTTGGACCATTCACAACCAGAATTTTATCCATCGGTAACCTCGTTCAGTAAATCATTTAAATTGAAATCAACTAAAAGTGGCTCTCCAACATTTTTTAATAATACATATTTTACAATCCCTTTAGAAAACTTTTTATCGTTAAACAATAATTCTTCAAGTTGTTCAGGTTTACTATTGAATTTATAGTCAGTATTAAGCTCTAGTTTTTTTAAAAAGTTTTCAAAGTTCTGAGTAATCATTGGNTTTAACTTAGTTATTTTTTCTGAAATCTTAAGAGCTTTTANAATTCCTATGCCTACCGCTTCACCGTGAGAAATAGTGTGTTGAGAATCTATTTCAATAAGGTGGCCAATGGTATGACCAAAATTTAAAAACATTCTCTCAGAAGTTTCTTTATAATCATTTTTTGTGATTTCATTTTTTATATCAACTGCTGATTTTATGAGTTCAGTGTTAATTTTAGTGATATCAGCCTCATAAACCTGTTCAACTAATTCAGGATTCTTTAGAAACCCTGCTTTGATTAATTCAATCAAACCACTTTTAATCTCTTTTTCAGGTAACTCATCCAAAAACTCTGGACAGATTAAGACTTGATCAGGCATCATGAATGTGCCTATTTGATTTTTTCCATGTATAGTATTTATTCCATTTTTTCCACCGTGTGCAGCATCAACCATTGATAAAAGTGTGGTAGGNATTATAACTAGACCTGTCCCTCTTTTATATGTACTTGCAGCAAATCCAACAGTATCAGATAATACTCCTCCCCCAATACACATTACAGTTGAGCTTCTTTGAATTGACTTCTCAAACATGTCTTCCCATATCTTTGAAATAGCATCAAGATTTTTTTTATCCTCTTTAACATCAATCTCTTTAAATTCCATTGATGATTCTTGAATTTGCAGAAACTTTGACATTACTTGTTTGTCGATATAAGTTCTGTAAATTTTGTTCTCAATTAGTTTTTCACAGAAGATTAGTAGTTGATTTAAGTTTTCAAAGTAGTGAACATTAGATGCTTCCAATTTATATCCAACCTAACCGATTGATAATAATTTCGGAGGCCTCTTGAAAACTGAGTTTAGACATATCGATTGTGTTATTACATTGTTCATACGTATCAAGTCTTTCATGATATATTTTCTTTACATTATGTTTTCCAGTAGACACTAATGGCCTATTACTATCTTTAATNTTTTCCCACAGACTTTTGAANTCATTTTTTAAATAAAAGGAATANTCAGATTCCANTACAGCAGATTTAATAGGTGGTGATATCATCGACCCTCCGCCAAGAGACAGTACTGTATTTGAATTTTTATAAACTTTTTGGAAAGCCTTAACTTCACAATTTCTAAAATATTCCTCTCCATATNTGTTAAACAATTGTTCAATACTTTCAATATGGTCTTCACTTTCTTCAAGTACAATATCATCTAAATCAATAGTATTAATTTCTGTATTGAGTTTTAGAACATCCAAAATAGAAGACTTTCCAGAGCCCATAAACCCGACTAAGAAAGCAGTGTTATTCGACATTGTATTTCATGTTCCACGATTGATTTTTCATGTTGAAATCATCAACTTCAAGTTTTGGTATGTTATTGAAATTTCTTCGTATTTCTTTTTTGTTGTCTCCACCTGTTTTGAGTAATAAATTATTTAATATCTCAAAAGCCATGACTCCTTCAAAAATTGGAATAGCTCTGGGAACAGCACACGTATCTGAACGTTCGTAGACTGTTTTAGTTTCAATTTTTTCGGCTAAGTTTATGCTATTAATTGGAGTTAAGGTTGTGCTGATTGGCTTTAAATATGCAGTGATATGCAAATCTTCGCCATTTGTCATTCCTCCCTCGAAACCACCAAGGTTATTAGAAATCTTATTTATTTTTTTTCCATCTAAAGAATACTGATCTTGAACTTCTGTACCAAATTGTTTAGCAACATCAACTCCTTTTCCAATCTCAACAGCCTTTACGCTTTGTACAGACATGAACTGTTTTGCAAGATTTGCATCAAGTTTTTTATCCCAGTGCACAAAGCTACCAATTGTAGCCGGAACTCCTGTAGCTATGCATGTTATAGAACCTCCAAGAGTATCCTTATTTTTTCTTGCTGAAAGAATCTCTGCCTCCATCAATTTACTAGTCGCCGTATCAGGACACCCAACGTCAGACTTTGTAACTTTTTCCTTCTCGACTTTTTCTTTTACATTTTGTTGGTAGGTTACCTCTCCTATCGCAGAGACATACCCTATTATATTAATCCCTAACTCCTCAAGAACCTTTGCAGCAATAGCTCCTATTGCAGTTCTCATGGCTGTTTCCCTTGCACTTGCTCTTTCTAAAACAAATCTGATATCTTCATGGTTATATTTTGCTGTACCAACCAAGTCTGCATGTCCCGGCCTTGGTACCACATAGGGATCTATTTCTTTGTCTTTCCAATTTTTCCAATCTTTGTTCAATATTCGTAAAGCAATTGGCGCACCAGTAGAAACTTCATTAACTACCCCCGAAGTAATTAAAACTTCATCCTGCTCAATATTCATCCTGCCCCCAGAACCAACACCTTTTTGTCTTCTCTGCAAAAAGCCATCTAAGTATTTTTTTGAAATATTGAAACCAGCTGGTATCCCTTCGAGAATTCCAGTTAGTTCGGGTCCATGACTTTCGCCAGCGGTTAAATATCTAATCATCTTTACCTTCCAATTTATCCAATACCTCACCATAAATACTACTTGTACTTAAGGCGGCAGATGTCCATATATTAAAAGACTCTATAGCCTGACAGATTAACATCCCTAATCCATCATATTTTAAAATTGAATCATCGAAATTATTTAAAAAAGTATTTTGTGAACCATATCCAAGATTGATTACAGTTTTTAAATTTATCAATTCTTTCCACTCTATTGGTAGTTCAGCATTTTGATATGGAGGCATACCAATAGGGGTTGTATTTATAACTGTCCCTATGTCAGAACTAAGCTTTGAGATATCATTATAAGATACTGTGTTATCGTTATCTGATCTACTTACAATATGATATTTAATTTTTAATAATGTTAAAGAGTAAGCTATTGCCCTTGAACTCCCACCAGAACCAAGAATTAAGACTGATTTTTTATCAAAGTTGAAATCAACTAAATCTAGATAAGTCTTAAAACCAGAAAAGTCAGTATTATACAAATACATTTTTGAATTTTTATTTAAAACAGTGTTACAAGCTCCAATTTCTAGCACACTCTCACTTGGGATTGCTGTGTCATCCAAATGTAGTATTTTTTCTTTGTGTGGAATTGTGATGTTGTAGCCAAGAAAATCCTTATTAATTTCTACAATTGATTGTCGATTAATTTCCTCTTTCTTGATCAAGCTGTAAGTACCTGTTAGACCTGTAAGGTCAAACAATAATTCATGTATTCGTGGTGAGAATGTCTTAGTAAGTGGCCACCCTAGTAACCCTAATTTATTCAATAATCTCACCACCAATATTGATAAGATCATCGAAGAATGAGGGGTAGGAGTCATTAATACATTCCGTGTTGTCTGGAAGGATTTTTTTACCAAGGGTAACATTAGCCACTAAAGCCGTCATCGAAATCCTATGATCATCCTCTGTCTTTATAACTCCTGCATCTAGGTTTTGTTTTCCTATAATCTTAAACCCATCTGGATACATTTCGATTTCACCATTTAATGTTTGTATAAAATCTTTCATAGAATCAAGACGATCAGATTCTTTTATTCTTAACTCTTCGGCACCTCTTAAAGTTGTTTCACCTTCAGCTTGGGATGCTAAAAATGTNAGTAGCGGGATCTCATCAATTAAGTCAGGAATCTCCTCAGGATCAACATGAGTCGCGACTAAATCTGACTTTGCAACTAGAATGTCTCCTACAACTTCATTTCCAACTTCAGTAATGTTATTTATTTCGATATTTGCGTTCATCCTTTTTAAAATTTTTAGAAAACCAATACGTCTTTCATTGATGAGAACTTTTTTTAGGACTACTTTATCTGAAGAAAGAATACCTATGGCAATAAGAAAAGCTGCGGAGGATATATCTGATGGGACTCTATAACTACTTGGTTTTAAAGTCTGATTAGGGGGCACTGTAATAGTTGATCCCATCCTGACTAGTCCTACACCCATATATGAAAGCATCCTCTCCGTATGGTCTCTAGTCGGGATATCCTCAGTTATAACNGTTGGTTCTTGATGATATAGAGAAGCTATAATTAATGCACTTTTTACCTGTGCACTAGGGACAATTGTATTTATAGAATTGAAAGAAGATCTTGCATTTTCAAAATGTATTGGCAAGTATCCCTCATTAGANCTTATGCGAGAACCATGCTCATTTAATAAGTTAATTATCCTTCCCATTGGTCTTTTTGTTAATTGACTACTTCCGATTAACTCAGAGGAAAAATTTTGTCTGGCAAGTAAACCNGTCAAAAGTCGAGCCGTTGTACCTGAGCTTTTTGCGTTCAATGCTTTTTTTGACTGTGATAAACCATGTAACCCGACTCCATGAATAACAACAGAATTATCATCACTCACTTCTATGTTCACACCTAAAGAACTAAANATTTCAATAGTTGCTCTTGTGTCACCAGATATTAAAATATTTGAAAATTCAGAAATGCCTTCAGCTAGTGATCCAAATATTATGGACCTATGAGATATTGACTTATCNCCGATTATAGATACTTCCCCAGAAAGTGTTTTTTCTTTATTCAACTTAAAGGCCTCTCTCCAAATTTTTCTGATAATGCTCTTCGCCAATGGACAGAATTATTCAAATAACTGATCAGTTCATCTCTTTCCTGTAAGTCCATCAAATCCATTAACTCATCTAAAAAATATTTAAGAAATTTATTAATATTTTNGGAATTAGTATCATACATATCCTTTATCATCTCAGGGTTAGTTCTGGTAAGCCTAGTAGCACCATCAAAACCACCTGCCGCCATTCCCATAATTTCATTGATCTCATAGTTATCTTTTGCAGTACCAACTAACGCTGTGCTTATTAAATGTGGAAGATGACTTGTAATTGAAATTATTTCATCGTGGTGAATTCTATCAATCCAAACTTCCTTGGAATTTAATAATTGAATCATCTCAAGAACAATCTTTCTTGAAGCGCTATCCATTGACTTGGTTTCACACAATAAAAATGTAGCCCCATCGTAAATCTCTGGATCAGGATCCCATGAGCTATTATCCGATATACCACACATTGGATGGCCTCCAATTGATGGNATCTTGTACGTATCCATTAAATTACAAATCTTTTCCTTAGTTCCTCCTATATCAACTATTGCTTTCGTGTTAAGNATCAATTTTTCTGAACTAAGTGTTGATATGATACTATTGATAGGCATTGCAAGAATAGTCAAATCAACGACCTCTGATGTATTACTCGTCTTGATACCAAGACTTGAAGCCCTATCAAGTGATTCTCTATCAACATCCTCACCATAGACTGTGACCCCTTTGNTAAGTAATTTAAGCCCAAGATTTGTGCCCATTAGGCCAAGCCCATAAACTCTTGCTGACTTCATCTCTAATTAAGTGTTCTTCCAATTACTTTTGCTATAGAGCTAACTTTTTTGCTCAAGTCATTTAATTGAGTAGGAACTAAAGCTTGTGGGCCATCACAAAGAGCTTCATCTGGTCTTGGGTGAATCTCAATTAAAAGTCCATCAGCTCCTGCTGCAATAGCTGCTAAGGCTACGGGCTCAACTAGTTCTCTATCTCCTGTCGCATGACTCGGATCGGCAATAACTGGTAGATGTGAGTTCATTTTAAGAAAAGGTATTGCATTTACATCAAATGTATTTCTTGTCGCAGTTTCGTAAGTTCTAATACCTCTTTCGCACAACATTACATTTTCATTACCGCGTGCCAAAATATACTCAGATGCAAGTAGAAGTTCCTCTAAAGTAGCACTCATTCCTCTTTTAAGAAGAACCGGAAGCTTAGATTCTCCGACTGCTTCTAGCAACTTAAAGTTTTGCATATTTCTAGCTCCGACTTGTAAAACATCAACATATTTTTCCATCATTGATAAATGCTGAGTATCCATTATTTCGCTGAATAAAGGAAGATTATTTATATCTGAAGCTTCTTTCAGCATNTTTAAACCATCTTCACCTAGTCCTTGAAAGCTATACGGTGACGTTCTTGGCTTAAATGCTCCTCCTCTTAGCCCATTGCCGCCAGCAGAAACTACAGCCTCTGCCGTTTCTAATGTTTGTTCTTTTGTTTCGGCACTGTCAGGTCCTGCAATAAGAGCCAGTTCAGTTCCCCCAATAATTAAGTCTTTAACCTTAATTTGAGTATTTTCTTCTTTATAACTACGGCTGGCTAATTTATATGGCCTACCTATTGGAATCACTTCATGGACATTATCTAAGAGTCTCATGATGGCCCTATTGTCCTCAATAACTGTTCCACTTACAGCAACAACNGTTCTTTCAACACCAAAGATGGTTAAAGGTTCGTGGCCTTGCTCAATAGCTTTACTCTTAACCTTTTCCACATCTTCCTCTGAAGCTGCTTGTTTCATTACTATTATCATTTGTTCTCCTAAATAAAAAAATCGGGCCTTTGCCCGATTTATTACAACACAACTTTAGGGCAGCTTATATGTGCTCACTAAAGTAAAAAAAAGTATTGTTTAATTTCATTGTGATTATCATACCACCTTTATTTATTTTGCCAATTATTTTATCTATCTGGACGAAGACTTTTAGCTTCGCCTAGATATACATGTTTAACGTCTATTTTTTCCGAATAATTAACCATTATTCTTATACATCCTTTTAAATCATTTTTTATATTAGGAGCCAGTGTATCTATTGCTGGGATAGAAGTGAATCCAAGTTCTCTGATGGCTTTTGCAGGGAACGCTTCAGTTAAATCATGGGTTACGGTAAATAAAAGAGAGATGATTTTATCT
>NHIM01000006.1 GCA_002169845.1 Acidimicrobiaceae bacterium TMED189
TTCTTCAACTACTTTGACAGCAAGCATTGGTCTAATCTCGGAATCATAACGTGCTTGGTCGTTGCCCACAGATGCAAGTTGCTCTTCTGTTGCAGGAACAAGGAACTCTAGAAGGAACTTTTTATCGTTTTCTGTAAGCCATTCTGACAATTGCTTAATTCTGCTTCCCTGTACTACCCTAGTTTCTTCATCGTCGTCTGGATTCCATCGAACCAATATTTTTACAAAATCTGCACCAATTTCATTAATTTTTTCTCCAAACTGGTCACCATACTCAAAATCAAATACTTTTTGCCCAGATTTTTCCACTGGTGCTGCAAATTTAATCCCCATTTCTTTTGCTTTTTGTTGAACATCTAGGCCAAAAGTTTCATCAACGAGTATTGCGGGATCTCCTCCTGTTATTCCGGATTCTTTAGCTTTTAAAAAACCATCAAATATAATATTTTTCATTTCATTAACTTTATTTGATTCATCTTCAGTGGGCTCTCGTCCCTCGACTCCTAGAAGACCTTTAGTTATGGTTCCTCTGTGATCAAAAGCTAATATGTATAAATCCTGTGAATAACCCTTCATTTTTCTCCTTAAACTGTTTCTTTCTGCCTCATTCTTGAATAAGCAATTAAACCTATCAAGATAAACAGTACTAGATAGAGTATATTATTTTGAAAGACTGAAGAATTTTGTATCTCTTCAGAGTAAAGATTCGAATAAACAATTCCGGGATCTTCTTGGGATTGTCCTATTGCAGATAAAGTATTTAACAAGTCAACTGAGCTGGCTCCCCAGTTGTTTGCCAAGTTTTCATCTAAAAAGAAAACATTTCCACTTTGTACTGCAGTAATCTCTTCCCAGCCAAGTCTTGTAGAGAGGTCTTTATTAAGATAGTCAGAATGACCAACAACAATTAGATTTGGATTAGAAGCCAAGACCTCTTCTTCTGAAAATTCGGGATATCCACTTCCAAACGGATCTTCTTTTAGGTTAGCAACATTGTTTATTCCCAAAATATTATAGATTTCACCTATAAAAGAGTTCTCATTTATTGTATATATTCCATAAGTAAATCCAATCTCATGGAAAACAGTTATGTTTTCTGATGAAAAGTTTTGAATAATCTCCTCAACATCATTCTGCATTGCTGAAACAAGTTCTGATGACTCATCAGATTTGTTTATTAATATTCCAATTTCTTCAATTTGTGTATATACATCATCGAAATCTCTTGCGGGCGGAAGTAAAGCATAGGTTATTTCTAAGCTTTCTAGCCCTTCAATGATTCCATTAAAATCAAAAGCCACTATTACTAGGTCAGGATTTAGTTCCACTAAGTCTTCAGCAGTAACAGTGAATGCATCTATTTTTTCAATAGGTAGTTCAGTTTCTGAGAATGAGTCAACACCAACTAAAAGACTTTCGCCTCCTAGAACTTGTATAACTTCTGTATGTGTTGTTGATAAAGAAATAACTCTTTGTTCTGGACTTGATTCTTCAGGGCCAGTACACATCGTCATCAACGCGGCAAGAATTAGTATCTTATATTTCATAATTTCCTTTCTTACCACGAGAAAAGATTGATACTCCATTCCTTCTCTCGAGGATTGTTGTTTTAATAAAACTAAAAAGGCGACCTGACTTATCTTTCGAATTACAGTTGCGGGACAGTGTTAGAATTTCACTAACTTCGCTTTTTAATTTCTTTGNTTANAANATGATANCAAACTATTCGTTTTCGTCTTCCTCNTTTTTAAAATTTTTAAGTGTTTTTGAAAANGTCATCATCANTGTNTCNTTGTNNTCTTGATTTTCNTCANGTGTATTTTCTGAAATTTTTTCTTGTGNNTCNTTGTANGATTCTTCAAGAACTACTACTTCAATACCTCCGACTAAATCNGACACAAGATTGTAGAAAAAAGCTCCGATCGTTGCCAAGGCTGTTTGTGTTAATAAATAAACTGTTGCTAAAAATACNACAGATGAAAATAGTGGTTCAACNTTACCNACAAGTGANGCATCTGCGTCTAATAACGCTAATCTTCTAGCTATATCTTCNAGNCCCTGAGGNACTCCAGCNTTTACTAAAAGAACCCAAAGTATTGAGAAACCTAAGACCATAGTTAGTGCGACTATAAAGTTTAAAACAAAGGTTACTTTTAAGACCGTCCANGGATCAATCTTTCTAATTATTCTTCTTACTCTGTTTACTTTTACCATTATTAATCGCTCTTAATTGGGATGAAAGCAGATATCTCTTCTTCTTTAGCAAGTTTCATAACTTTTACCCCTTGAGCGGCTCTACTCATTTTTTTTATTTGCTTTACTGCACATCTTATAGCAGTTCCACCTGTACTCATAAGCATAACCTCTGTGTCTTCATCTACAGAACGCGCTCCAATTAAATCTCCTTTTACCTCTGTAACCTTTAAGGCCTTGACTCCCATTCCGCCTCTACCTGCTTTTCTAAATTCATCNAGNTTTGTTCTCTTTCCATATCCCTTAGCGGTTATAAANAATAGGGTTTCGTCTCTGGNNGTTGCAGCACCAACGACNTTNTCNCCCTCTCGAAGTTTAATGCCCCTAACTCCCATTGCTGTTCTTCCTTGNGGTTTAAGGTTNTTTTCATCAAATCTTATTGCCTGGCCTTTTCTNGAAACNAAAATAACGTCTTCCGTTCCTGATGTAGTTTTTACGGAAACAACNTTGTCATCATCCTTTAGCTTTATTGCTTGGAGAGATTTATAGTTGGAATCAAAATCTTTAAANGCTGACTTTTTGATAGTTCCTTTTTCAGTCATAATTAGTAGAAACTTTTCAGTCTCATAATCTCTTGTGTCGATGATTGCCTGCACTTTTTCATCTTGAGACATTGATAAAACATTATGAATTAAAGATCCCTGTGCTGTTCTTGTAGTCTTTGGTAGTTCATGGGCTTTTGCTCTATAGACCTTNCCTTGATCTGTAAAAAATAAAAGATAGGCGTGTACTGAAGTAGAGAGTAAGTGTTCTATAACGTCCTCATCAGATGAAGCTGCTTTTACACCCTTTCCACCTCTTCCTTGTTTTTTATAAGAAGTTGAAGGAACAGATTTTACATACCCGTTTGAGGAAACAGATACAATAATTTCTTCGTCTTCAATTAAGTCTTCAATTGAGACCTCTCCAACATCTGGAACAATTCGTGACCTTCGTTCGTCGCCAAATTTTTTTGTTATTTCTTCAAGTTCTTCAANCAAAATATCGTTCTGTTTTTTTCTACTTTTAAGAATTATTCCTANTTCCTTNATGGTTTTTTTAAGTTCNACTTTTTCCTCTTCAAGTTTTTCTCGTTCTAATGCAGTTAATCTNCTTAAAGGCATATCAAGAATGTGTGATGCTTGGATTTCAGAAAGTTTAAATTTTTTCATTAGAGATGTTCTCGCTGTTTCAACATCTTTCGACGCTCTAATAATTTTTATAATTTGGTCTATTTTGTCTAAAGCTAAAATCAAGCCTTCTACGATATGGAGTCTGTCTTCTGCTTTTTTTAATCTATATTGAGTTCTTCTTTGTATTACNTCAATTTGGTGTTCAATGTAATAATTAATTAATTGCGGAACAGATAAAACTTTTGGTACACCATCAACAAGAGCAACTGAGTTTACGGCAAAAGTGTCTTGTAGTTGTGTTTGTTTAAAAAGATGATTTAATACAACCTGTGGAACTGCGTCTCTTTTGAGTTCTATAACAAGTCTTGTGCCGTTTCTATCGCTGCTTTCGTTTCTTAGGTCAGAAACACCTGATAGTTTTTTATCTTGTACTAGTGAGGCAATTTTTTCCATAATTCTATCGATTGATGCTTGATAAGGAAGTTCTTTTACAATGATGGCAGATTTACCTTTTCCAAGTTCTTCAACGTCTGCAACAGCTCTTANTTTAATGGAGCCCCTACCTTTTAGAATNGCCTCTTTAATTGTTGGTGTATCTACAACCAAACCTCCTGTAGGAAAATCCGGTGCTTTTATTATCTTTAAATAATCTGAAGGTTTTGGATTTTTAGTATTCAGTGTAAATTTAACGGCCTCTGTAATTTCTCTTAAATTATAAGGTGGCATATTTGTTGCCATAGCAACTGCGATACCCTCTGCACCATTAATAAGAAGGTTTGGAAATCTTCCTGGTAAAACTTTTGGCTCAAAACTTTCACCTGAATAGTTTGGCTCAAAGGTAACAGTATCTTCATCAATTCCATCTAAGAGTTGTGANGAAAGAGATGACATTCTTGACTCCGTATACCTCATTGCAGCAGGTGGATCATCTGGAGTACCAAAGTTTCCTTGTGGTTCTATTAACGGATAACGTGTACTGAAGTGTTGGCCCAACCTAACCAGGGTTCCATAAATTGCATCATTTCCATGTGGATGATANTTACCCATTACATCACCGACAACTTTTGAGCATTTTCGGAATGGGCCTGTGGGTCTTATTCCTGTTTCATACATTGAGTACAAAATCCTTCTTTGCACTGGTTTAAGACCGTCTTTTACATCAGGTAGAGCTCTTGAGACGATTACGGCCATTGCATAGTCTAAAAATGATTTAGATATCTCATCCTCAACNTGAATAGATNTTTCGTTATTAATTACTTTCGTATCAATATCTTTTTTAGCTGCTGGTTTTTTAGCTGCTGGTTTTTTAGCTGCTGGTTTTTTAGCTGCTGGTTTTTTAGCTGCTGGTTTTTTAGCTGCTGGTTTTTTGGACGTAGGTTTTTTTTCAGCCATCAAACATCCAGAAATCTAACATCTTTTGCGTTTTGTTCGATAAATGTTTTTCTTCTTGATACATCAGTCCCCATTAGAACTTCAAACATGTCGGCTGCTTTTGCTTCGGCTGCTTTTCCATCTGCAATATTAACCTTTATGAGCGTTCTTGATTCTGGATTCATGGCTGTGTCCCAAAGCTCTGCGGCATTCATTTCACCCAACCCTTTAAATCGAGAAATAATAAACTTTTTGTTTTTATTCTCTTTTTTAAACTGTTCGAGCGCATCATCGTCTTTAAGATAATTCACACCTCCTGTTGATTTTGCTCTGTATAAAGGTGGTTCTGCGATCCAAACTTTTCCTTCTTTGATTAGCCCAGGCATAAATTTAAAAAAGAAAGTTAGGAGTAGTGTCCTGATGTGAGCACCGTCAACATCTGCGTCTGTAAGAAAAATAATTTTATCATATCTAGATTCTTCACCTTTGTATTCAGCGTTTATACCTGTTCCAATTGCTTTAATAAGAGAACTGATTTCCTCGTTTTGAAGCGCTCTGTTTTCTGTTACTTTTTGAACGTTTATAATTTTTCCACGAATCGGAAGGATTGCTTGTGTTCTAGATTCCCGTGCTTGTTTTGCCGGACCAGCAGCAGAGTCTCCCTCAACTATAAACAACTCGCTTTCAGACGGATCTTTAGAAGAACAGTCTGCAAGTTTTCCTGGTAGTCCTGCTGTTTCAAGTATGCTTTTTCTTTTTGTTAGCTCTCTAGCTTTCTTAGCACTCATTCTTGCTTTTGCTGCAAGTGCACATCTTTCTACAATTGCTCTTCCTTCTTTGGTGTTTTTTGATAACCATTTTGGAAATTCTTGGTTCACTAAAACTTGTACTTTTGACTTCATTTCAGTGTTGCCAAGTTTAGTTTTTGTCTGACCTTCAAATTGTGGTTCTTGAACCCTTACAGAGACGATCCCTGTTAAGCCTTCTCTTATGTCGTCACCGGTAAGCGATATATCAGAGTGCAGGTTTCTTGATTTTGCAAAATCGTTTATAGCCTTAGTAATAGCCGTTCTCAAACCCTCTTCGTGTGTTCCGCCTTCTAGCGTATGAATATTGTTTGCAAAACTTTTAATAGTTACTTCATCTTCTGATTTCCACTGCATTGCTACCTCGATCTCTGAATCTTTGGCTTTATCTGAGAATGAAATTACTTTGTCGTGTAGAACTTCGTGTCCTTCGTTTAAATAGTCAACGAAATCTATTAAACCACCCTTATATAGAAATTCCTCTTTTGTTGCTGGCTTGACTCTATTGTCTTTTAAAACTATTTTTAAACCTTTGTTTAGAAAGGCTGTCTGTCTTATTCTTTCTGATACGGTGTTATATTCGAAGGTTTGTGTTTCTGTAAATATTTCTGGATCAGGAAGAAAATTTACCTTTGTGCCAGTCTTTTTAGATGGCTTACCTTTTTTAATCTTTGATGTAGGTTTTCCATAATCGAAACCCTGGTTCCAAACATGGTTGTCTCTTTGAACTTCGACCTTTACAAATGTTGAAAGCGCATTAACTACAGAGATGCCAACACCGTGTAGACCTCCACTAACTGTATATGCACCAGATTCAAATTTACCGCCTGCATGTAATGTTGTTAACACTGTTGTTAGAGCTGAAATTTTTGTTTTTGGGTGGGGTTTGACCGGTATTCCGCTTCCGTTGTCAGAAACAGTTACTGATCCATTTTTTTCTAGTTGAATTTCTATAGCTGTACACCTACCAGCCATAGCTTCGTCTACAGAGTTATCAACAACTTCCCAAATAAGATGGTGTAAGCCAATTGGACCGGTCGAACCGATATACATGGCAGGTCTTTTGCGAACAGCCTCAAGACCCTCAAGAATTTTTATATCTTTAGAATCGTAGGTGTTTGAATCTTTTTTTGGCACAGATCTCCTAAGAAACGTTTCTATATTTTTTTGTGTACAGCCCCATGCTGAACTCTTATTTTAGTAGAAATATAAAGCTATTGTTGGTTATTCAGGATTTGAACATCTATAGAAACTAGTTTTACACCTGCTTTTTTCTCAATGTCTATAAGGATTTTTTGTTCTTCGAGCTCAATTAAATTTTTCACTCTTGAAGATTCTGTGTAAATTACAGACGTATTGTTTAAAACTGGCCCNACCGATATTTCNTCAGACCATTTGTATTTATTTTTCGAAAAATAACTATCTATTTTTTTAGATTTAGAAAAATTTATCCCTAAATCGTTTTTTTCTGCGTTTATTTTAGTGGGATATTTTGATTCCATTAATTAATTTGGCCTTACCGGCATGAGTAAATATCTAAAGGTTTCGTGCTCCCCTTGAATAACTACAGGTTTTTCATTCCCTGAAAAACGCATNTANACAGTATTTCCATCTAAAACCTCTATTCCTTGTATTAGATAGTTTGGNTTGAAAGACATTGTAAAACCGGTTGTNTCACCTACNTCTAANCCCAAAATTTTTATAG
The DNA here is from genome assembly GCA_002169845.1 of Acidimicrobiaceae bacterium TMED189. Taxonomy (GTDB): domain Bacteria; phylum Actinomycetota; class Acidimicrobiia; order Actinomarinales; family Actinomarinaceae; genus Actinomarina. The sequence continues at coordinate 7,248 of NHIM01000006.1, forward strand.
ACACCTCTTCGTTTCCGCCCCCAATNTCTTTATTGATTGTTGTTATTTTAAGAGTTTCANNGTCTAGAATTTCNATTTTTACNGGAATAAAACCNTCCGCTACAACAGTTGCCCTATCTANGGCTTCAATTATTTCATTCTTTTTTACCTCTACAGAAAAAAGGTTTTCTTTGGGGAAAAGTTTTCCATATTCAGGAAAGGTTCCTTCTAGTTTNCTAATTGAGACAGTAAATTGATCATCATAAAAATANAGTTCTCTTTCTGTAGAGTTAATTTGTATTTTTTCCTCTGTTTGTTCGAANATCTTTGCTGTTTCGTTNAGAGACCTAAAAGAAAGTATTCCGGCGTCTTTTATTGGAAAGTTTGTTAGGTCGTGTGTGGTCAGCCTGTAGCTGTCTGTTGCCGCTATTTCNGTTTTTTCGTCTTCGTTGTTAAAGTAAACTCCGGTCAGGATTGGTCTTCCCCCCTCTGGCGAGGCAGCTATGCCTACTTTTTTAAGAGACTCGAATAGATCGTTTGGCTCTATAGTTTGACTTTTTTCTTCGTCGTAGTTTTTATTGAGTAGAGCTTCTGGATATGTTTCTTCGTCAAGTTTTCTTAAGGTGAAGTTCAGTTTGTTTTGTTCAACCCTTAGTTCGCTACCTATATCAGAGAAAGTTACCTCTCCCCGTGGCAGCTTTCTTACCATTTCAGAAAGTACTCTTGCGTTTATTAGTGCTTTTCCTTCTATTTCAACTTCTGCTTTTGTTTTAGCTCTTATCACTATGTCTAGGTCCGATCCAATTACCTCAACCGAGCCTTCTGTTGTNCTAAAGTAGATCCCCTGTAGTGCTGGAGCTGCAGGACGNGGGTCNACGATTCTAGAAACCGTTGAAACAACTTTCTTTAAGTCTTCTGTTTTTATTTTGAACTTCAATTTACTCCTATATATATTTAATAATAATAAAGCTGTCGGACATGTTGAAAGGTTTCTTTAGGGNCCAAAAATGTTTGTTTTGGTTGTTTAAAGCTTTGAACAAAATAGACACAAAAACTACGAAGCCTCAACCATATTGAGTTTATTGTCGAAACTGTTAACTTCTTTTAACACAACAGCTGACGCTTTTGCACCATTTAAATAAGACAAAACGGTTGAGTGTGATCGACCACCAAGATAAAGGCCTATTTGNGTCAATGAAAGGTCTGTGTGTTTTCTCATTAACGCTACTAAAAGATATCTTGCAGCACGAACTTCTAGACTTCTATTTTTTGAAGAAATAAGCTTTTTGTCAACTTGGTGGACATTAGAAACATAATCAAAAATATATTCAGGGGTTAATTCAATAGTTTTTTGGTTTAACGAAGATGAGATAAGACCCATTATATAGTCAGAATTATTAATTCCGGTCTGCTTGTTGATAACAAGGCTGTTGACAATGCCATTAATATCTCTAAAACTTGATATATCAACACCTGACAAATCTTTTATGTTCGATTCTGTCAAGAGGTTGCCATTNTTCTCATTATTAACGTTAATTAAAAAGTTTTTAAACATTTCNGTATCAGGCTCATCTATGTCAGTAACCAAACCGTTCAATATGCGAGAGATTAACCTTTCAGGAAAACCCAGCAAGTCTTGAGGTTTTTGATCAGAAACCAAAACAACTGCCTTGTTGTTGTTTAAGAAATAATTAATNGTATGAAAAAGTTCTTCGGANACACCTTTTTTACCCATAAAAAACTGGATATCGTCAATTAACAATATATCAACAGACCTTATCTTATTTTTAAACAGATCAATGCTTTGATTTTTAATTCCAGAAACATAAGACTCTAAAAAAGACTCGGAGTCAATATAATAAGAAGATCGAGAAGACTCTTCCATGGTTTTTAATAAATGAGTCTTACCAACACCAGGCTTACCGTGAATAAACAATGGATTAAACCTGCTACCAGGGCTTTGAACAACGTTTTTTGCCGCTGTTATTGCTAAATTATTAGAACTACCAACCAAAAGGTTATCAAAAACCTTAAGGTCTACTTCTATAATTGTTTCTTTATCATGATTCGTGTTTTTTTTAACAGGAGTTGGTAAAGAATTGGTTTCGATATAAATATTTTTTGGCTTCTTGCTGGGATCTAAAACAAATATACAATTATTTATTCCAGAAATTGAATTGGAAACACTTAAAATTTTGTCATAAATTTTCTTTTCAATAGATGTCTTTACAAATTCTGAATTTACAAGAATATTTAGATCATTATTTGTAATTTCAAACTCTATTTGATCCAACCAGTATGTTTCAGTTTTACTAAGCAGCTCTNTGGATATTTTCTCTTTAAAAGTTTGAAGATTTTGATTCATGTTCTATATAAAGTTAATAAAGATGTAAAAGTTTTCATAGAGTGTGAAAAGCAAACTTAATAAAACAGAAAGANAAGCAACTCGTAAAAAAACTAGTATTTATAAGCTTTTTTAAATTAAATATTACAAAAAATTTATCATTTTTTATAGATTACGATTATTAGTTAATTAAGTTTTCGCGAGGATAATTTAGATTTCGCGAACATTAAATAAAAAAAGATATTTAGTTTGTTTAAATAATTTATCCCTTTATTGTGATTGAACAGGAGAAAAATGAAAAGAACTTATCAACCTAGCAATAGAAAAAGAAGTAGAAAACACGGTTTTAGATTAAGAATGCGCACCCGAGCTGGGCGACANATCCTTAAAAGGAGAAGAAGCAAAGGACGCAAGANAATTTCTGCGTAAATAATTGGTAAGCTTTACTGCACTAAACACTAGGCAACATTTTAATAACCTGAAAAAAGACGAAAACGCTATTAAGGCAAACGGTTTAAGAGTTTATTTAAAATTAAACAACCTTGAAAATTCCAGGCTTGGAATAAACATATCAAGCAAGGGAATAAATGCAGTTAATAGAAATAAATTTAAAAGAAGGATAAAAGAGGCTGTACGGGATTTAGAGATAAAAGATAATATGGATATTTATATTATTGGTTCAATTCAATCTTCGAAAATGAGCCTAAAAGATATAACTAAAATATTGAAATCTCATCCTGAACTTGTAAATAAATGAAAATTTCAAAAATACTNTATATGTCAACAAGATCTTTACTAAATTTCTTTGGATTTGGTCAGGGAAATTGTTTATATTACCCCACATGTAGCAAAATTATTGAAGAATCAATAGAAAATAAAGGAATAATGAATTCTATACCTACAATTTTAAAAAGAATTTACATTTGTAACCCAATATATATGAAATTTGGTAAAAATTGGCAATTTTAGAACCATTTGCTCTAGCTATTGGATTTTTATTATCTTATTCTTTTGATTTTACTAACTCTTATGGTTTTTCAATAGTTGCATTAACCATTATTATCAATATAATCATATTTCCTTTGACTCTAAGGCAAACAAGATCAACTAAAAGAATGCAAGACATTCAACCNGAACTTAAAAAACTTCAAAAACAACATAAAGACAANAAAGAACAATTAAACAAAGAAATAGCAGAATTATATAAAACAAAAGGTATAAANCCNCTTGGTTGTGTTCTNCCACTNATAATNCAAATGCCTGTGTGGTTTGCNCTTTTTCGNGTTTTAAGAGAACCACTTAATTTTATACCNAAAGATGCNTCGCTNTTTCCTCANNTNGGCGACCCNNCNAGCGTTTTATTTTATACAATGGACCTTCAAATTCCAGCATCNGAAATAGCAACCTGGNTNGAAAGAATTCCATATTTNGTGCTTATTTTATTNGTTATTTTAACTGCNTTATATCAACAAAATCAATTAACNAAAAAATCAGGAAACTCAAACAACCCNCANGCACAACAAATGCAAATGATTGGAAAAATAATGCCATTATTTTTTGGTTTTATATCATGGACACTTCCATCAGGTTTAGTTGTATATTTTTTAACAGGAAACATATTTAGGATTGGACAACAAGCCCTAATTGTTAAAATCGAAGAAAATCAAAAAGATAAAAATAACCAAAAAGATCAAAAAGAGGATAAGAATACATCTGAAACATCAACCGATAAAAAAGATGACAAAGATGACCCTCGGAAAAACAGAAAAAAGAGAAGGAGAAAATAATGTCTAATAAATGGGTAGAGGTTGAAGCAAAAACCATTGATGACGCCATAAAAGCAGGATTAAAAGAATTGAGCCTAGAAGACGCAACACAAGCAAACATTAATATTTTAAGAGAGCCTGAAGGCGGGGTTTTTGGTGTTGGTGGTACAAAAGCATTAGTTCGTATTTCAGTAAGAAATGGAATAAAAAATAATAATAAAAATGGAAACAGCAGAGGGGGAAACTCACGAAGCTACAACCAAAACAAAAGAACACCAAGAAACAATGATAAAAAAAGGGATTATGAGAAAAAACCAAGAGTTGAGGCAGACCCCAAAGAGCAGCTCGATGTCTCAATAAAGTTTCTTGAAGGCTTGATAAATTCATTTGGTCTAGAAGGAACCGTCAACGGTGAATTAGACGATCAAAACCTTTTAGTTGCTATTAAAGGTGAACAAACAGAAGCTTTAGTTGGTGAGAAAGGCAATATTATTAGGTCTTTACACGAACTTACAAGAACAGTAATTCAGAGAAAAACCGGTGCAGGAACAAGATTACGACTAGATGTAGCCGATTATGCTGTCAAAAGAAAAGAAGCTTTAACAATTTATGCAGAGAGGTTGACCAAGCAGATTCTAGAGGACCATCAGGAAGTCATGCTTGAACCCATGAATTCTGTAGATAGAAAAACCCTACATGATGCAGTCGCAGATATTGATGGTATTCAATCTTATTCTGAAGGTAGAGAACCTTATAGGTCAGTTGTTTTTGCTCCAAACGGAGATCAAGGAACTAAAAAAGAAGAAGAATGAGTTTTGATCCCCAAATTCCAGATTGGGGTAAAGAGTTTACAGACAACAGACAAGAAAAACTACTTAAATACCATAGTTGGCTTAAAAACACTGGAATTAAAAGNGGTTTAATTAGTCCAAAATCCGATCAGTTTATATGGGATGAATTTGTAATTCATTCTATTTATTTCTATAAGATAATTTTTGATTTAAATTTACATAATATTGATATTTATGACCTAGGGACGGGTGGGGGTATTCCTGGAGTACCTGTTGGTCTNGTTTCAAATAATACCGTTAACCTTATTGACATAAAACAAAAAAGAATATTTGAATTAGAACGTTTTTTATCAACTCATAAATATAACAATATAAATGCTTTAAAAGCTGATGCAGAATTAATTATTCAAAAACAGGAAAATTCTATCTTTTTAATGAGGTGCTATATGCCTAAAAATGATTTAATTAAAAAATTAAAAAAACATATGTTTATTAACAAAAATAACACCTTTATCGTGTCATCTAAAGAAAACACTGATGACATAAGAGANGAAGCGTTTCACGTGAAACAAGAAAAATTTCTTATTAATAAAGATGAATATAGATTTATTGATGTTATAACAGTTAAGTGAAAACAATATCCATAATTTGCCAAAAAGGGGGCGTCGGAAAGACTACAACTGTAGTAAACATAGGCTCAATCTGTTCAGCTCTAGGATATAAAACATTAATTATTGATCTAGACCCACAAGGAAATGTATCTACATATTTAAATTATGATAAAAATGAATCAAGTTACTCAAACGCTGTTAACTTATTAGAAAAAAAAATTAACATTGTTCCTGGAAATATAAAAGAAAACTTAGACATTTTAAGTTCAAATATACAAATATCTAAGTTTAATGATGAAAAAATAGTGGGTGGNTCAAAGCTACAACAAGCTTTTCAAAATAATAAGTTGGACATCTATGATTTAATAATCATCGACACACCACCTACTATGAGTTCTTTAGTACAAGAAGCATTAGCCGTTTCGGACTACTATTTGATACCAGCTAAACCAGAATTTTTAGCGGTTGAGGGTGTTGCGCAAGCTATGAATTTTGCAAAAAAAACTATTGCTTCTATGCCTAATATAAAACCAATATTTCTTGGTGTTTTATTAAATCAAGTAGACAAGCGGAGATCAAGTTATTTAGAATTTGTTTCAGAATTAGAATACCTTTTAGCTGATAAACTACTAACAACAAAAATTTCTCAAACTGCTGAAATTGCAGATGGACCATTTTATGCTAAAACTGTTATAGATTTTAAAGAAGGAAGTAAATCAAAAAGTGAGTATTTTGATTTAGTAAATGAAATACTTAAGAAAGTTGGATTATATGAAGAGACCACTGAGCTCCCTGATAACAGATACTAATGTAAGAGAATTTAATGCATTAGAAATTGAGACTTCATCGATTAAAGAAAGTCCCTCGCAAGCTAGAACAGAGTTTGACGAATCTAAATTAGGTGAATTAACAGAATCTATTCGCAAAAACGGTATCTTACAGCCTCTAATAGTACAAGAGGTTGCTACTGGTAAGTATGAATTAATTGCTGGAGAAAGACGNTTAAGAGCTTCTAAATTAGCNGGTTTAAAAAAAGTACCNTGCTTANTAAAAGANATTAGCTCAAGAGATGCTGCAGTAATTGGTTTAGTCGAAAATATTCAAAGANCTCAATTAAATGCCATNGATGANTCATCTGGNTTTAAGCATCTTATGGAAANTTATAATCTTGAATCTAAAGAAATAGCNCTTTTAGTNGGNAANAGTAGGTCTTANGTTTCAAACTCNCTNAGATTATCAAAACTNTCANAAAAAGTTATTGCTGCTTTAAAGTCTGNTNNCGTCACTATGGGACAAATAAGACCANTNATNAATTTACCAAGTGAANNTCAGGATAAGATTTTAGATGAAATAAAATTATTAAAATTATCAAGTAGACAGGTAGAGGATAANGTTAGAAATCTAAANNCCTCTANTCCAAGCTCCGATGAAGCAANTAGGTTTTATAAAAATTTTTTTGAAGACAAAACAGGATCTAAAGTTGAAGTACAANCTAAAAAGGATAAATTTAAAGTNGTNTTAAATTTTAANTCCTCAGAAGCATTAAGAGCATTTGTCGAAAAAGTAAACTAATTTTTAAAACTCTCATTTAGATTTTTTAAAACTACCTCTAATATCTCTGACACTTTATCGTTTTGGTAAAAATTACCAAAAAATATTAAAGATACTGATTTTGTATTTTTTAATAAATTATGTGCTTTACCTAAGTTATTTATTTGAAGCTGATCCATAATTTTACTGGACAAATTTTTTCCAAACCTGCTCTCAGTAAAACTTCCTTTGAAATATGCTAATGAACTTTCTTCCGACTTTTTAAAAGAGATAAATAAAGTGGGTTGAATTTTGTTCACATATTTAATTATATTTTCTTCTTTAGTGTCTTTCCCAATTTCAGATGCAAAAGAAGCAATGATGTTATTCTCTAGACACACCTTTTTGGTTATTTCATAAGTTTCTATTTGTGCAGCATAGTCTTCCTCATTGGGGATATCAAAACACACTGAATAACCAATAACAGATGTGCTTAAATTTGGGGATATCGACTTGATAGCCTCATTCAAAGAAGTATTTAAATTAGGTCTCATCAACATTCTAATTTCATTGACTGTTCCAAGGCCGACATTTCCATCTATGGATAGTCCTCTGTTTTCTTGAAACGCTGTTACTGAAGTGACAAGATTTGTATTAAAAACTCCATTAATAGGTTCAGAATAAAAACCAAGCCGAGACAAGAGCTCCTGTAACTCTTCTACATCTGAACCCCGTAATTCGGGATCACTTAAATTTAAAATTCTGTCCCCTAATTTATATCCATGGTTAATGAGCTCTAACCAGAGACTTTCTTTACTGGTGATTGAAGTTAAATTTTTATCATCTATAAAAAGAAGAATTAATGATATTAGCTCAGCATTGTCTTCTGAAGCTGCATATCCAGCGTAAATCAACTTGTTTCGAAGGTCATCTAACTCAATATCTGAAAGACTCTTTAGTAGAGAGGCTATATCAAGACTAATTGTCAAGCCACCTTTCAGCGTCTATTGCAGCTTGGCAACCAGTTCCTGCTGCGGTTACTGCTTGTCTATATACTGAATCAGCCACATCTCCTGCCGCAAAAATTCCAGGTATTGATGTACTTGTATCTGTTGTAAAACCTGTTTTAATATAACCTTTTTCATCAAGTTCAAGCATTCCATCTAGAAATGAAACA
>NHIM01000021.1 GCA_002169845.1 Acidimicrobiaceae bacterium TMED189
CTCTAGAAGGGGTTTTAATATAAACTCTCTTTCTGTTGGTCCAACAAATATTGCGGGAAGATCAAAAATGACAATTGTGACAGAACTTGAATCAGTAGAGCAAGTTAAAAAACAGTTAAACAAATTAATAAATGTTATAAAAATAGTAGAACTTGACCCAGACAACACTATTGAATCAGAGGTATTACTAATGAAGGTTTCAATTAATAAAGAATCACAAACATCTGTAATAGAAAAAGCAAACTTATCTGGAGCAAAATCTGTTGATGTTGGGCCGGATTATGCAGTTTTCGAACTAACTGGAACCTCTAAAGAGTTAAAAAAATTTGAAAACCTCTTAAAACCATTTGGAATAATTGAAATGATTCGCGGCGGAAGAATCGCAATTCAATCTAATTTATAAAAGGGAGAAATTATGGAAACAAAAATTATCTATGATGACCAAATTAATCAANACTTAATAAAAGAAAAAAAAGTTGCAGTAATAGGTTTTGGGAGCCAAGGACACGCCCATGCATTAAATCTTCATGAATCAGGAGTAAATGTAACTGTAGGATTAAGAAAGTCTTCAGAGACGTTTGCAAGAGCAGAAGAAATGGGTCTAAATGTATCTACAGTGGAAGATGCTGTAGCTAATTCAGATGTCATAATGCTACTCCTCCCTGATCAACTGATGGCAGATGTNTANAATGAANAAATCTCNCCATTAATGAANGANAGCTCTACTTTACTTTTNGCACATGGTTTCAACATACATTTTAATGAAATCAAACCAAGAGAAGATATTTCAATNGCTATGGTTGCTCCAAAAGGTCCTGGNCATTTATTGAGAAGNACATATGAAGAAGGATCTGGCATGCCCTGCTTAGTAGCAGTAGAGAATGATACAAATGGAAATACNCANGAACTNGCNCTTTCATACGCNTCAGCAATAGGTGGTGGAAGAGCTGGCATACTTAATACAACNTTTAAGGAAGAGACTGAGACTGATTTNTTTGGAGAACAAGTTGTACTTTGCGGAGGACTTACNGAATTAATTAAAAATGGTTTTGAAACTTTAGTTGAAGCTGGATATCAACCTGAAAGTGCATATTTTGAAACTCTACATGAAGTTAAATTAATAGTGGATCTCATGTACGAGGGCGGTTTTGAATGGATGAGACATTCAATTTCAGATACNGCAGAATATGGNGATTTTTCAAGAGGACCAAGAATNGTAAATGAAAATACAAAAAAAGAAATGAAAAAAGTACTTGAAGAGATACAATCTGGATCATTTGCTAAAGAGTTTATGGCCCAATCTAGAGAAGGCTCTCCTTTCTTAAATCAGAAAAGAGAAGAAGCATCTCAGCACCAGATTGAGTCAGTAGGTAAAGAACTCCGATCCATGATGCCTTTCCTAAGTGCGAAGGACGTTAAAAAAGACAAATGAGTGAAGATCAACTAATTATTTTTGATACTACCCTCAGAGATGGTGAACAGAGTCCAGGAATCGCTCTCACACCCTCTGAAAAGTTATTAATTGCTCAGCAACTTGAGAAATTGAAAGTTGATGTGATTGAAGCTGGATTTGCTGCTTCCTCCCCTGGTGATTGGGATGGAGTTAATCTAATAGCTAAAAATATTAAAAGTTCAACAATTGCTTCCTTAGCCCGATGCGTCCCTGATGATATTGAGAAAGCATGGGAGGCAATCAAAGTAGCAAACAAGTCAAGAATACATGTTTTTACCTCTACCTCTGATATACATATGGANCATATGCTCAGAAAAACTAAAGAAGAAGTTCTTCANGATGCAAAAGANTCTGTACGCTATGCAAAAAAATTATGNGATGACATAGAATTTTCTGCNCAAGATGCAACTCGAACAGATAAAGATTTTCTTATCGAAATANTAAAAGTGGCAGTCGAAGAAGGTGCTACAACAATAAATGTTCCTGACACAGTAGGTTATGCCACACCTTCTGATTACTTAGAACTTCTTAGAGGAGTTTACGATAATGTAAAAGGAAGAAATGAAGATGTTATTATTTCCACCCATTGTCATAATGACTTAGGTCTTGCTGTTGCTAACTCATTGACCGCAATTAAAGCCGGTGCGAGGCAGATTGAAGGTGCTATTAATGGTATCGGTGAAAGAGCAGGTAATACATCCACTGAGGAAATAATTATGGCAGTCAAAACTAGGCAAGATCAATATGGAGTNGAGATTAATGCAGAAACTACTCAAATTTTAGAAACTTCAAGGTTAGTTTCGAAACTAACAGGTTATCCAGTTCAATACAANAANGCAGTAGTTGGTAAAAATGCATTCAGTCANGANTCTGGAATCCACCAACATGGATATTTGAGAAATAGNATGACATATGAGATTATGACTCCNGACTCTGTTGGTCAAGAGGCNAAAATANTACTTGGAAAGCATTCTGGTCGTGCTGGCTTTAAAGATGCTTTAGATAANTTAAATATAAANCTCGATGAAGAATCTTTTAATTCAAGTTTTGAAACATTTAAAAGATTAGCTGATAGAAAAGGTGAGATTGTAGAAAATGAACTNCGTGCAATTGTTGGACAAGTTGAAACATCTTCTTCGGAGATTAAATTAGTATCGGTCTCTGTAAACAGTAAAGATCAATACGCATCTGCTAGTGTTACTCTAGATGTTCACGGTAAAGAGATAACCGAAGAAGCAGAAGGAGATGGAATGATTCATGCCGCATTTACTGCAGTTAAGAAAATACTACAAACGGATGCCACTCTTATTGACTATAGGGTAGACAGTATTACTAAAGGCGCTGATGCAACTGCTGAAATAGTTACAATAATAAATGATGGTCATAATCTAAAACAAGGAAGAGCAGTATCGACTGATGTCGTACAAGGATCTGTAGAATCTTTTTTAAATGCTCTTAATAGATGATGAAAAAATTTAATATATCGCTCTTAGCCGGAGATGGAACAGGTCCTGAAGTTGTTAATGAAGCTATAAAAATTCTAGAAAATACACAGTCCGATTATGGAATAAGTTTTAACTTTACTGAAAATGATCTAGGTGGTGAGAGATATCTAAAAACACAAGAACTTGTGACTCGAAAAGATATTGAAGAACTCGGAAGTAGTGATTCTATTTTACTTGGAGCTATTGGGCATCCCGATGTGAAACCAGGAATACTTGAACAAGGAATTCTNTTAAAATTAAGAAAAGAATTTGATCAATACATAAACTTGCGTCCTGTTGTTTTATATCCTGGTGTTGAGACTCCTTTAGCAAATAAAAAACCCGAAGATATTAANTTCACAGTGGTTAGGGAGAATACTGAGGGTCTTTATGCTGGNGCTGGAGGATATATTCACTATGGTACANAAAGTGAAGTAGCTACTCAAGAGTCAATTAATACCTATAAAGCTATTCATAGATGTATNNTGTATGCTTTTGAATTTGCAAAAAATAATAATAGAAAAAAGATTACCCTTTGTGCAAAAACTAATGTTTTAACATANGCTCATGATTTATGGGAGCGTATATTTTATGATGTTGCAANAGATTACCCNGAGATTGAGACTGATTATGGCCANGTTGATGCAGTTTGTATGTGGATGGTAAAAAATCCAGAATGGTTTGATGTAATTGTTACAGACAATATGTTTGGAGATATAATTACTGATTTAGGTGCAATGATACAAGGTGGTATGGGCATAGCTGCTGGTGGGAATATCAATCCAGAGGGAGTATCAATGTTTGAACCCATAGGTGGTTCAGCTCCAAAATATACAGGTCAAAATGTAATCAATCCCCTAGCATGTATTGCTGCAGCATCAATGATGGTTACACAGTTAGGTGAAGCCGAATATGGAAAAGATATTGAGAATGCAATCATTGCGACAGCTCAGAATCTTGACTCTCTTTCAGCAGGAAAAATGGGTCTCTCAACATCTGAAGTTGGAGATGCTGTACTGGACTCGATTAAAAATAAATAATCATGGTCAATGAAGAAACTTATCTTCAATCTTTATTAAAAAATCGCAAAATTGTAAGAAGCTATGAAGAAAGCGATTTAGAATTTTCTGAGTTAGAAAAAGTTGCAGAATATGCAATTAAGATTCCCACTGCAGGATTTTCGAGAGGAATAGAAATAATTCATGTCTCTGAAAAAGAAAATATTATTAAGTTGGCAAAATACTCAAATGAAGATNTNTATGTAGCNAAGGGATTTGAAAAATGGCTATCAAAATCTCTTTCCTTATTTGTAATAATTATCAACATTGAGGCATACCATGAAAGGTATCGACAAATTGATAAGAATATTGCCACTAATTCAAAAGATTGGACAACTCCATATTGGTTTGTTGATGCTGGAGCTGCAATGATGAACTGTATGCTACTTATTGAAGAGATAGGTCTTAAAAGTGGTTTTTTAGGTTCTCATAATATGGATTTAGACAATATTAAAAAATATCTTTCTATACCAGATGAGTATTTAGTATTAGGCTTTGTTACTGCCGGAGTAGAAAATTTGAACAGTTCAAAAAAGAAAAAAACAAAAAGGAAAAAATTAATACATAATGAATATTTCACCAAATAAAACCATAAGTTCTTTAACTAACCCTGAATTAAAATTTCTAATTTCATTAACTAAAAACAANAATAGGAAAGCAGAAAATAAATCGCTTGCCGAAGGCTACAGGGAGAATAAATCTTTAATTTCATCNAATTACGAAATAGACACTTTGTATATTTGNGAAGAACTCTTTATTGGAGAAAATAATTACACATTAATTAGCCTATTCAATAAAAAGAATGTCCGCATAGTGACATTGACTAAAAAAGTTTTTGAAGCAGTTTCATATAGGGATAGACCTGATGGCATACTTTCACTATTCATTCAAAAGGATTTAAGAATCAGAGAAGTAGGATTTCAAGGACCAATTTTGATTGCAGATCAAATTGAAAAACCAGGAAATTTAGGAACTATGATTAGGACTGCTAAATCTCTAGGAGTTGAGAATATATTTTGTAGCGACGAAATTACTGACTTTTATAATCCTAATGTAATTAGAGCCTCAATTGGCCATATGTTCACCATGAATTTGGTTAGTGACAGTACTGAAAACATAATTAAATTCCTTACCAAAAATTCATTTCAGATTATCTTAATGGATCCAGATTGTGAAAAACTTATTAACAATTTCAAACCTGAAAATAATTTTGCTCTGGTTATAGGTTCTGAACAATATGGTATTTCCCCAAAATGGTTTGAAAGTAAAAGTACGAAACTAAAAATAAATTCTTTAAACGATGTGGATTCGATAAATGCATCCACAGCTGCAGCAATAGCAATGTGGGAATTACTAAGATAATAAATATGGATACTCCTATTTGCATACTTGATATAGAGACAACTGGATTTGAACCTGGCGAAGCAGAAATAATTGAATTATTTATTCTAAAAGTTACAAATGGAGAAATTATTGATGAGTNTTATTCCCTTTTTAAACCAACAGCGCCTATAACTAATTATAAAATTCATGGAATAACTGATGAAAAAGTGGAGCATTCACCATATATTTCTGAAAAAACTCATGAAATCTTGAATTTCATCGATGGGTGTGTCTTATTAGGACACAACATTGATAATTTTGATTTAAAGTTTCTCAATTACTTTTTAGGAAAAGAACTTGAGAATCAAACAATTGATACTTTAAACATCAGTAGAGAAAAACTAGGAAATGAAGTGAAAAATCATAAACTTAAAACTCTAGCTGAATATTTTAATGTTGTAACACCAACGCATACTGCTAGAGATGATGTAATGACAACTTTTGAGGTTTATAAAAAACTATCTTCAATACAATAATCTAGTGAGTATAAATTATTTAAATGTAGAGAACTTAACTCTTGGATATGGAAATAATATTGTAATAAATAATCTAGATTTATCACTTAAAAGTGACAAGAACTATCAGATAATTGGTAAAAATGGTGTTGGTAAATCTACACTATTAGGTTTTATATCAAGTAATTTTCAAGGAAATGTGTTTAGTTCAAATATTGAGACTGAAAAAATAAGAATATTAGAAATTTCTAATCTTGCAACAATAGATAACAATTTGTCTCTAATTGAAAACTGTTTCTACTTTACAAAAGGAAAAATACCAGAAGAGGAAATAATATTATCCCTTGAACAGTATGGAGTACATCACTTTAAAGATGACTTAGTTCAAAACTTTTCTAGTGGAATGATAAAACGATCTGAAATGGCAATTGCTCAAATCATTGATCCAGATATTTTATGTATTGATGAACCATTAAATTATCTTGATAAGCAAGGTGTTGAGTTATTGAAAATACTGTTAGCAGAAAGATCTAAAGTTGGTAAAGGCAATATATTATCATCACAAGAATCTATCAATATTTTTGAAAATAATTATGAAATGATTGATTTAAATGTTTATTAATAATTTTGTTATTAAGAAAGAACTTTTAAATGAATATAGAAATAACACCTCCTTATTTCTAATAACCCCCACGATGGCTGTTCTTGTCTTAGTTTTTCCTATATTATCTGAAAATAGATTTGTTGTTGATGACGATTTCTTCATTATAAATAGAATTTTATTTTTAATATTTTTTACCACATTATTTTCGATAAGGAACCCTATCAATGAAAATAAGCTTCGTAGAGAATTAAATTTTGCCAATATAGATAGAAATTATTTTTTCAAATTTAAAACCGTTTCTGAATTTATAATTTATTTCCCTCAATCATTAATTCTCCTCACTTTATTTTCGGTGTTCACGAACACTGGTGTAGAAAGTAATTTATTTTACTTTATAATCTCAGTTGCCTTCTTTTCGATAAATTCAATAATGGTAAATATTATTTTTCAAATGTTTACAACTTTTAGTAACAGATTTGTTCAATTTATATTGATGGTTCCAGTTTTCATGTCTTTATCCTTTTTTATTGCCCCAATCTGGTTAGGTATAAACCCAAATTTAAGTAATATTTACTTATTGATGTATTTGGGAATTACAATTTTAATTTCTTCCTACGCCAATTGGTTTCTACAAAAGGATTTAAAATGATATTTTATGGATCTCTAATATTGTGGGGCTTGACAGTTGCCTTTGGACCTTATGATGTTACCCAAGGAATATCATCAAAGTTACTTTATGTACACGTGCCAACCGTATGGATCGCCTACTTGGGTTACTCACTTACATTTTTGTATTCGTTGTTATATTTGTTTAAAAAAGATGAGAAATATGATGTTCTTGCTTCATCTAATGCCAAATCTGGAGTTATCTTCACAGTAACTACCCTTGTTGCAGGTTCTGCTTGGGGTAAAGCGACTTGGGGTACATGGTGGGTTTGGGGTGATGCAAGATTAAATCTTACAGCCATACTTTTACTTGTATACCTTGGCTACCTTGCTTCTCGTAAGTTTACTGATGATCTTGGGAAAACTTCAAGAAACTCGGCTTTCATAGGAATATTTGGGATTATTCAATTACCAATTTTACACTTTAGTGTTATTTGGTGGAGATCAGTTCACCAGCAAGCATCTATTCTAAGCCAAGAAACAGTTTCGACTGGAAATGCTCCAATGTCGTCTGACATTCTTACGACCCTCCTTGTATCCGTTGTTTTGGTTACTTTGTTACATTTTTCACTTTTAAATAGATTTAAAACTAAAGCCGACAAGTTATGGAATGATTACCTGAATCCAAAGAACAGAGTTAAAATCTAAACAGGTGAACAAAAACTTTATATTTATTTTATTTGGAATATCCTTAATAATTTACTCAAGCGTACAAATAGCTTCTAGTAATACAATTTTTTATTATACAACAACTGAAGCATATGAAAATGTTGATGTTTCTGAATCTGAAAGATTAAAACTTGGCGGTTTTGTTGTAAGTGATTCAGTAGCGAAAACTAATAACGCTGAGACTAGATTTACAGTTACCGACGGAAATAAAATAGTTACAATTATTTTTGACGGATTCATACCTGACCTCTTTCAAGAAGAGATGGGAGTCATCCTCGATGGGTACTTCCAAAATGAGATTTTTTACTCTGATGATATGTTGGTCAAGCATGATAACGAATATATTTCTGAAGATGGTCAGACTTATAACGTAGAAAAT
>NHIM01000007.1 GCA_002169845.1 Acidimicrobiaceae bacterium TMED189
GATCTTTCATATGGAAGATTAAAGTTTCGACTATTAATAACATTATTACTCACCATAAACATCATCTGCTCATCATGATTTGAAATTGCTTTAGCTTCAAAGAGGTCTTCCTCGCTATCTAAGATAATGCCGTAATGACAATTGAAACTTTTTTTATAGTTATGAATAGCCTCCCAGTTAAAAGATGAGATGATGTCTTTGTAATTAGTCATACCAATAATTTTCTTCATGAGAATCTCAACATGCTCTTTATCGGTATCGTCAGTTTTTATTTCAAAATTTACATTTCCACTGAGCTGTTCTCTTGAATTAAAAATCATATCATTAAGGTCAATATCTGGAAGAAGAAGTTCTATTTCATTTAGAGTTAAATCTTGAATAAAAAAACCTTTAATAAAAGAATCGTGATAAAAAATTATGTTGTTGTCTTTAGTAATTCTTAAATCAGTCTCTACAAAATCACAGTGATCAAATGCTTTATTTAAACCCTCTATTGAGTTTTCTCTATAGATTTGAGGTAATCCTCTGTGTCCAAAAATAAATGTCAAAATACTTCCCTAAATCAAATACATCACTACAATAGATTGTGAAAGTTTTCACAAAGTAAGGAATAATGTGCAAATACTAAATTTTGACCTAGAGCAAGAAGCCTGGATGGAAGAAGGTTCATGTGTTTATGCTAACACTGAATTGTTCTTTCCTGTGGGCTCTTCTATGAAAGCTATCAAGCAAGCAAATGAAGCAAAAGCTATCTGTAATGAGTGTGTAGTAAAAGTAGATTGTCTTGAATACGCTATTAGCTCAAATCAAGATTCTGGTGTTTGGGGTGGAACAACCGAAGAAGAAAGAAAATCTATTCGGAGAGAGTATAGAAGAACTGGAACCCTTTTAAACTTCTAAACTAGTCCAGCTTCTCGTTTATCTTGTTCCTCTGCAAATTCAACTGAATTGATATTCCCAGCGTTGATGCCTACTTCCCCATCTTCATCAGTATACCAATAAATACCTTGGTCTTTGATGAGGCCCTCTATTTCAGAGATAAACTTTTTTTTATCATCTACTTCAAATTCATACTCTTTTAAAGATGCTTGTAGTGAAATTTTTACTTTATGTGTTTTAGCCATTTCTTCTCCCTATAAAACGTTTTCGCCCATGAAAAGTGCTGACACTGAATCATCCGCAAATATAGATGTTAATGCATTTGCGATTATTGAGGAAACTGAGAGAACTTTTACATTTCCNATAGCNTCTGNATTTCCATTTTGAGATAACGTATCNGTTGTAATTATTTCATCAATCGGTGCATTTTTAAGTTTTTCTACTGAAGGGTCTGAAAATACTCCGTGGGTAGCAACGACACTAACTGTTCTTGCACCTTTTTCTTTCAGAATATTTGCTGCTGCTGCAATTGTTCCACCTGTATCGATAATGTCATCTACTAAAATAGCGTGTCTATTTTCGACTTCACCAATAACAGTTAATGCTTCAACTACATTATGTAATTTTGGGTCTCTTTTTTTGTGAACAAAGCCTACATATGCCTCTAAGTGTTTTGCAAANGTTGTTGCTCTNTTTACTCCACCAGCATCTGGTGATATAACAGAGACTGGTTCTTCAAACTTATCTTTAAAGTAGTTCACAAACAGAGGAAGGGCCGTTAAGTGATCAAATGGTTGATCTATAAAGCCTTGAATTTGTTGCGTGTGGAGATCAATGGAAACTAATCTATCTGCACCCGCTGTAACAAAGAGNTCTCCAATTAATTTTGCTGATATGGGTTCTCGAGGTAACGCTTTTTTGTCTTGTCGTGAATATGGATAAAATGGCAACACAGCAGTGATTCTTTTAGCAGAGGCTCTTTGTAGTGCATCAACCAATAAAAGTTGTTCCATAATTGTGAAGTTGACACCACCAGAATGACTTTGTAGAACAAAACAGTCCGCTCCTCTGGCACTTTCTTCTAGTCTTATGTAAATCTCCCCACTTGCAAACTGTTTCTTATCAACTAATGCTAAGGAGGTACCTAATTCTCCAGCTACTTTTTCTGCAAGCTCTGGATTAGANGAACCTGCGAATAAAAGCATCTTTTTTTTACTTGGCTGTTCGATCAATTCTTGTCCTTTGGTTTTTTTCTATCCATATAACCTTCAATATTTTTTTGCTGATTTCTCTCAATGCCTAAAGCTTTAGATGGAACATCCTTTGTTATGACTGAACCTGCACCAATCATTGCACCTTCTCCAANAGTTATTGGGGCAACCAGCATGACGTCTGAACCGATAAANGCATCTTTTTTAATGTCTGTCCTGTGTTTGTTTNTACCGTCATAATTTACAGTTATTGAACCGGCTGAAAAATTAACATTCTCTTCAAGATCAGCATCTCCAACATAAGCAAGGTGTGGAATTTTACTNCCTTCGCCGATATTTGAATTCTTTGTTTCAGCAAACGCTCCGACCTTTACATCTTGTTCTAGAACTGAGCCTTTTCTTAGATGAGCATAGGGACCAATAACAGCTTGGCCTTTTACTGTGACTCCATCTAATACTGAGGAGATTACACTCGAATCACTACCGATGGTTGAATCATTAATCATAGTGTTTGGTCCAACGGTACAGTTTTCATGAATTTCTGTTGTTCCAGTGAGATGAGTATTTGCCATTATTCTTGCACCCGCTTTTATCATGACATTTTCATCGATAAATGCTGTGGAAGTATCCTGGAAGTAGACACCGTTTTCCATGTGTGAATTTATCAGTTTCTCCCTTAAAGTCTTTTCAACATCATTTAGTTGACTCATAGAGTTCACACCTTTTATAGTATCTTCGCTTACTTTTACTATAACTGTCTCCAATTTATTTTGAAATGCTATCTCAATTAAATCAGTTAAGTAGATTTCATTCTGATTATTGTTATCATCAAGATTTTCAATATTTTCAAGCAAAAACTTTTTATTAAAACAGTACATACCTGAATTAACTTCTCTAATTTTTTGCTCTTCCTCAGATGCATCTGTTTGCTCAATAATCTTTGCAATTTTATCACCTGCTCTAATAATTCTTCCATATCCTGTTGGATCAGAAACTTCAGCAGTGATGATTCCTAACGCAGCACTTTTTTTCTGCGTCTCCTCGATTAACAAACCTATGTTATCTTTATTTAACAATGGAACATCTCCAGGTATTATCAAAACATAATCTGAAATATCGTTTTTAAATTCTTCACTGTTGAGAAGTGTCACGACAGCATGACCAGTACCAAGTTGTTCTTCCTGAAGAATAGATTTGAATTCTGGCTCTAATTGATTAATAACTAACTCTGATTTGTGTCCAACAACAACATATTTATCATCAAGATGCTTAATAGCACTCTGACCATAATTAATCATAGGTTGACCTAAAACAGAATGTAATACCTTAGGCAAGTCAGACTTCATACGAGTCCCTTTACCTGCAGCTAATATGACTCCCGATACTTTCATTTAATTTGCTGGGAGAGAAGGACTCGAACCCTCAACGTTTGGACCAAAACCAAATGTGTTGCCAATTACACCATCTCCCATTGACCTTTANGGTTATTCTAATCTGCTTCTTGTAACAAACTACAATGAATTTTTTTTGTTACCNAAATAAGTCTGAATTGTTCATGGTCAATGTTTTGCTTTTCTGCATTCAANTGTTCTTCNTCACCTAAACAAAAGAACGTAGTACCACTTCCTGACATGAAGAATTCATGACCCATGATGCTTTCGAGGTACTCTTTACGTTCAAGTAGTTTAGGCTCTACTTTCAATGCTGCTTTCAAAAGATTATTCTTTATCTCAATATCATTATGGAGTACAACATCTGAATCTTGATGATTTTGTTCACGATCAAATTCTTCAAAAACTTTTCCTGTTGAGAGTCTTTCATGCGGTGTAGCAATTAATAAATNCATNGGTTCTTCAAGATGTACNNGATCAATTCTTTGCCCATAGCCCGAAACGTTTGCTGATAAACCTTNAATGAAAAAAGGAACATCACTACCAATATTTCGTGCNATTGAAGATAGGTCAGGAAGTTCTANATCNTATGTAGTACTTAAGAATTTAATAATNCTCCCTGCATTTGAACTTCCACCNCCAAGTCCTGCTTCAACAGGTATTTNCTTANTCACTGTTATATGAAAATNTTGANTAAATTTATTTACNTCTCTCAGNAGNTGCAAAGATTTATGAATTGTAGANTCTCCTTCTGTGNCAATTNGNGGGNNGAATTCAATGATATCCTCACCTNTATCAATTTCTTGTATATGAATTTCATCAAAAAGTGAAATTGGCACCATTAGTGATGACAAGGTATGTAAGCCCTCTTTGACCTCTCTGTTTATTGTCANATTAAGATTTACTTTTGCAGANGAGNANATTTTCANTTNAAACTCTTCGCTAANTCTANATACTGTTCTGGNCTTAAGTTTTGGGGTCTATTATCAGGATTTATATCCAGATTCTCTAGATCTTCAGCACTAAAATATTCTTGCAATGCTGATTTTATTTTTTTTCTTTTCTGCTGAAATGCGATTTTTGAAAGACGGAATGCTTCTAAACGATCTTCTTGATCAAATAATGTCTCTCTTTGAAGAGTTACAACACTAGAAGTTACTTTTGGTACTGGGCTAAAACAATTTTTGCTCACATCAAATTGTATTTTCGGTGTTGTGAATAAAGAACACACTACTGACAATGATCCATACTCTTTTGTATTTGGTTGAGCCGTAATTCTTTCAGCAACTTCACGTTGAACCATAACGACATAACGATGAATAACAGGTACTTCTGTTATCAGTTTAACTAGTAGCCTTGTTCCTATATAGTACGGAAGGTTTGAAACAAGAATCCACCACGGACCTGTTAGTTGTGAATAATCATACTCCATTGCATCTTGGTTTATGATTTCAATATTTGGCACTTCTGAAAAGCGCTCCTCTGTGATAGATGCTAAGTTTTTATCAATTTCAATAACTTTCAGTCTGTAATTATCTTTCAGTAATTCATTAGTTAATGAGCCAGTGCCTGGACCAATTTCTATAATCGGATCTGCAAGTTGCCCTTGTACAAGTTTTGTNATNTTTCGAGAAATATTTGTGTCGACTAGAAAATTTTGACCTAATTTAAAATTGGGTTTNTTTTCTATTTTGTTAATCCAATACGCTTCACTCATTGTTATCTATTTACCCAATATAGTATTTGTATTTCTAATCGTTACTTCAGATAACTCCTCAAGAGTCATTTCTTTCAAACTTGCTAACTGTTTTGCTGTTTCAACTACATACTCTGGTTTATTAAGTTGACCTTTNTAGACNCCAGGTGCCAAGTAAGGTGTATCAGTNTCTACAAGTAATCGATTAGTTGGTATTTTTTTGACTGAAAGTTTTAAGTCTTTTGCTGTTTCATATGTGATGATTCCTGAAAGTGAAAAGTATACGTCTAAGTCTATAAANTTTTTAGTCCAATTNTTACCGCCAGTCCAAGAGTGAAGTATGACGGGGAANTCTCCAANATACNGTTTAAGAATGTCGAAAGTATCCTTAAAGCTGTCTCGACAATGAATAATTACGGGTTTATTTAGCTCTTTAGCNAGTTCAAGATGAAAAATAAGATTCTCATGCTGCTCTTCTCTTGAGGAATGATCTCTGTAATAATCTAAACCTGTTTCNCCAATTAGGTCGGCTTCATGTATTAAAGCNAATAATTCATCTTTTTGATCTTGNAGATTTTTTGCATCNTGTGGGTGNAAACCTGCTNCCCAATAAGCCTTCACNGGTAAATTAGTTGAAATATCTCGTGCTTTAATNGAGGANTCCACATCAACTCCAGGAATAATTAAGTATTCTATTGNGGCAAAATNTAGATCATTGAAATTATAATCAGTCAACTGAAGGTGGCAATGTGTATCCACCCATTTAGGTTCTTGGTTTATTGNTGTTTCTTTCACTACTATATAAGAATAGGAGCATAAAAATATATGGTTAAAGGTAATAAAGGAAAGATTGATAATCTNGGNAGGATTGTTATNCCAAAATCAATTCGTAATGCCNTNGGTATAAACCATAATGATGAGATTTCCATGACTGTTGAAAATGATAAACTGATNATCTCTAAAGGCTTTAAAACTTGTGTAATTTGTAGCTCAAAGAATGTAACTAANCAAGTTAGTGATAAGTTATTATGNGTTAGTTGTGTTACCGATATTAAAAGTCTTTAATTTGCTCATAAATTTCATTAGTTGAGACATCTGTTAAAGATGAAATCGTTTTTGCAATTTCACGTTTTGGAATCTCAAATTTAAGTAGGTTATGAACAACACTTTCAACATCTAAATCAAGTCTCGATTCTTTCTCTTGACCATCGATTACGAGGGTGATCTCACCTTTTACATTACTATCTTGGAATTGTNCTAAAAGCTCTTCAGCTGTTCCTCTNTATATACTCTCAAACTTTTTAGTAAGCTCCCTGCAAACAACAATTTGACTAGTGATTTTGTCTTTCATAAAACTCTCCAAGTCTTTAATTAATCTTTTGGGTGAGGTAAAGCAAACGGTTGTCATATTTGATTTAATTAGTTCAGACATAAAATCTGATCGTTCTTTTCCAGATTTTGGTATNAAGCCAACAAATCGAAAACTACTCAAGTCAAATCCTGATAAAGTTAACGCAACGATGACACTTGATGGGCCAGGAATAGACTCCATGTTTATATTATTACTGACTAATGTTGACACTAATTCAGAACCAGGATCAGCAATTAGAGGTGTTCCAGCATCGGATAACAAAGCAATATTTTTACCCTCGGTCAGTAGNTTNTGAATTTCTTCAATCTTATTGTGCTCATTACCNACGAAATANGAATANACAGGCTTTTTTATATTTAAATGGTTGAGTAATTTTACAACTCTTCGTGTATCTTCTCCGTAAATACAATCCACGTGCTGTAGTGTTTCTTTAAGTCTCGTTGATATATCAGATAGGTTTCCGATTGGTGTTGCACATATATATAGAGTGCTCAAGATTAAAAACTGTTTATTTGTGATAAAATTTCGTTAAAAATTTCTAACTCTTGAGTTAGTATGATCCTTACATACTTTCCATCGGTCGAAATCCAGACATTAGTATCACCTATATAGAGAGTGCCACCTGCAAGNGCCTCCTGACTCGTAAATCTAGACTGTGCATTTGCCCATAAAGAGTATGCTGCATAAATTTCATTAAGCTCTGTAGGGTTGTCTCCAGTCATTTTTACAGACATCATCAGTTGTTGAGAAGAATTGACATAGTCTTTCCATGAACCTCCTCCAATTCCAACTGCAGCTTGAACTGAGGCCCCTCTTCCAATCGTATCCTGAAGAATATAAGGTAAGTCTAATGCCCCAACTGTTCCCTCTTTAATGAGTTCGTACCCATCTACTTGTAAATTTGCAATCTCGACAACTTCATATTGCTCGCCGGAGAAATATTTTTCAGGTGAATAAACTTGTTCAGCTGTTGGTAATTGATATAAAGCTTCATTGAGAGCATCCATACCACCTTGTGTGTTAATCTGCTTACCTAATTGCCCTCCAAAGGAATAATACAATTCATTTGGAATATAAAAATAGGAAGGTAACTCAACTCTGCATGAAAAATTAGGTTGTTGTGANTTCATTTCTGTTCTGTCATACTGGTCAAGATTTGATTCCCATCGAGCTTGAACTAAATCTGCCTGAGCCTCCATGATTGACCTTCTGCCAGCATATGGTGAAAAATCATCGTTCTCTTTCATTTCTTCATACCACCCTGCTAAATCTATTATCTGCCCTTGAAGTGTATGTGTTAACTCATGAACAAGTACACTCTGCTCCCATAAGTTAAATTTTTGCTGATTATTCTTAACAGGTATTCTTAACACTTTGTCGAGCAGATTATATGATCCCGAGGAAGCACACCGCTGATACTCAACAAGAAGATTCTTCATTCCCTCTGGGGAGGCAGTACTGAGTCCCCACATATTTTCTGATAAGACAGCCCTCTCCCATTCACCTTCTTCATAGTCTTCTTCAAAGTTGTCAAGGTAAGATAACTCATTATATTCCTGGTANCCGTTGCCTGTGTAGAGTTGATACTTTGGATATTCTGTATAAGTTAAACCNGTTTTCTTTTCGACAAAAGTGATTAGAGCATCAAATTGTTCCTTCATTTGTGGTTTCATTTCAATTAACTCAATACCAAACTCATCTACTGCAAATACTTCTTGTTCTTTAATAGTTGTAGTTGTGCTACTTGTAGTTGAACTCGTAGTGGATGTTTCAGCAACTGGTGCTGGTAATGGAGTGGCATCTTCAGAAGTGCATGAGGTTATTAAAACAAATATTAGTAAACTTGTTAGTTTTTTGTTCATAGCTTATAAGATTACAACTATTCTTATATATTGAGATAAAAAAATTAGGGAGTTATTTTGATTAAAGAATTCAGAAATTTTATTAACAGAGGAAATGTTGTAGAGCTAGGAGTTGCATTTGTAATGGGTGCTTCATTTAAGTCTCTTGTTGACGTTTTTACTAAACGTCTTGTTGAACCTGTAATCGGATTATTAATAAATATGCCGAATTTAGATAATTTAGGTCTATTTGGTGACGTAGATCCCACCTCGGGATTAAGGGCAGGAAGTATGGGTGCATTTCTTGCAGAAGTTATAAACTATACAATTATTGCATTTGTTATGTTTCTTGTGATTAAAGCATATAATCATTTTGAAGACTTGGTTGTTGACGAGGAAAGTGAGTCAGTAGCATCAGAATCTAAAGAAGTGGTTTTGCTAAAAGAGATTCGTGATGGAATAAACAACTTACAAAAATAAGTAAAATTTACTTATGCGACAAAATAATTTAAAAAAATTATATCTCTACTCCAAAGAGCAGGAAACAAAAGTTAGAAGAGGGATTATTTATTCCATACTCAATAAGCTTTTTGATTTAGCTCCCCCTGTTCTCATTGGAATTGCNATAGATATAGTTGTTGAAGGGGCTGACTCGTTCCTTGGAACTTTAGGAATTCAAGACAGAAGACAACAGCTTATAGTTTTAGCTTTTTTAACTTTTGTAATCTGGGCGCTCGAATCAACTTTTGATTATTTCGCTGCAGTAACATGGAGNAATATTTCACAAGATGTGGAGCATAGTTTAAGAACAGACACTTTTGATAATGTACTTGGTTTGGATCTACAATATTTCGAGAACAAATCATCCGGAAGATTAATGGCCGTCCTAAATGATGATGTAAANCAACTAGAAAAATTTCTTGATACTGGAGCCAATAAGCTACTACAAACTATGACGACTGTGATTGTGATTGGAGGAACATTCCTTTACATTTCTCCACTGATTGCGATCTTTGCATTCATACCAATACCTGTAATTATTTTTGGNTCTTTTAAATTTACTAAAACAATAGCTANTAGATATACACGTATAAGAAATGGTATCGAGACCCTAAATGCAAATCTCTCAAACTCTCTTTCTGGAATACTTACAGTAAAAAGCTTCAATAGAGAAAAAAGAGAATTTGAGCGTATACTCACATCTTCAAATGAAGTTAAGAGTGCGAATTATCATGCCATTANACTTTCTGCAGCTTTTATACCGATAATACGGATAGCTATATTNTTTGGATTTACAGCCACATTATTAATAGGTGGATTTATGGCATTAGATGGAGAGATAAATGTNGCCATGTACTCAGTATTACTATTCATAACCCAGAGACTTCTTTGGCCGCTTACNGAACTCGGAGATACATTTGATACATANCAACGNGCTATGGCATCATTCAAACGNATTAATGCATTAAAAGATACTCAACCTGAAATTAAAGATGGAACAGTTGAAAGTATGGGGATTAATAACTCGATTGTCCTTGAAAAAGTTAACTTTTCTTATGTAGAAAACTTTCCNGTTCTAAACAATGTTTCTTTGGAAATAGAAAAAGGTTCAACAACAGCCATTGTAGGAAGTACCGGTTCTGGAAAATCAACTTTGATAAAGCTGTTGCTTAGACTTTATGATGTTGAATCTGGAAAAATTATCTTTGATGAAGAAAATATACAAGACTTAAACATACATAGCTTAAGAAAAAATATTGGATTGGTCAGTCAAGATATCTTTCTGTTTGAAGGAACGGTATTTGAGAATATTGCATACGGAAATCTTGATGCCACCGAAAACGAAATATGGAATGCTGCAAAACTTTCTGAATCAGACGAGTTTATAAATCTTCTACCGAATAAAAAAGATACGATTGTTGGTGAGCGAGGACAGAAACTCTCTGGCGGGCAAAGACAAAGAATTTCTATTGCCAGAGCCATATTAAAAAATCCAGAAATACTCATTCTTGATGAAGCAACTTCAGCAGTAGACAACGAAACAGAGGCCGCAATCCAAAGGTCTTTAGACACNCTTAAAGAAGGACGGACTGTAATTGCTATTGCTCATAGGCTCTCAACAATTCGAAATGCTGATGTAATTTATGTTTTAGAAAAGGGTGAGATTGTTGAGAGTGGTAGCCATGATGAATTAGTTAAATTAAAGAAAGTNTACGCAAACCTTTGGGATGTACAAACCGGTAATAAAATTAATTCAAAACTTTAGANGAAATATACTCACCAATAGCAAGTGAGGCAGTGGCTGCTGGACTTGGAGCATTTAGTACATGAAGTGACTTATTACCCTCTTCAAATAGAAAATCATCGAGTAATTCTCCATTTTCTGAAACAGCTTGTGCGCGAACTCCAGCTGGTCTTTTAACCAAATCTTCAGATTTAATGTCTGGAATCAAACGATTTACTTCTTTAACAAAAGCTGATTTGTTTAAAGATCTGTACATTTCGTCCAAACCTGTTTTGATATATTTTCTACCAAGTTTGACCATTCCCTTATATGAAATGGTCTCTAGTGTTTGTGATAAGTTAAATTTAGACCAGGTATATCCCTCTCTTGCAAATGCAAGAACAGCATTTGGTCCAGCTTCTATTCTTCCATCGACTGTTTTTGTTAGATGTATTCCTAAAAATGGTAAATCAGGATCAGCTATCGGATAAATCATATTGTTTAGCAGATGATTTTTTTGAGATTTAATTTCGTAATACTCTCCTCTAAATGGAATTATCTTAACTTTTGGATGTAAACCATCTAGTTTGGCAACTTTATCAGAAAATAATCCAGCACAATTAATAAGGAAATCTGCCGTAAAGCTGTCTTTTTTACTACTTACTGTTTTCTGATCCTTGTTTTCAGTAATACCCACAATTTCTTGAAAGTATTCAATTTCACCACCATTATCTTGAAATATGCCAGACATAGTTTGTGCAACACTTTTGTAATCTACCACTCCAGCTTGGGGTACAAATAGTCCCTGCAAGATCTTAGAGTTAGGTTCTTTATCTAAAAGCTCAGTTTCTTGAAGAATTTTTACTCCACTCATTTCCAATAATTGAGACCTTTCATATAGAGACTCTATGTTGTTCATATCTTGATCTACAACAATTTTTCCTTCAAGCCTATATGGAACATTATTGTCATTTAGGAATTCCAGCATGAGTTCTCTACCTCTAATGCATAAATTTGACTTGAATGAATTAGGTTTGTAGTAAATCCCGGAGTGCAAAACTCCTGAATTCCTTCCAGATTGATGTAAGGCTACAGATTTTTCTTTCTCCAGGATGAGAACTNTTTTATCAGCCTCTTGTAACTTTAGAGCCGTGGAAAGGCCAACGATGCCGCCACCGATAATAATATAGTCAAATTTTTTACTGCTTTTCACTTTGGTGGAGGTGCGGGGAGTCGAACCCCGGTCCTTTTAAGCTACCTAACAGCTTCTCCGAGCGCATCTGGTGTTAATACTTTTGAGAAAGACACCAGAGACATATTCTCAAAAGTTTTCTACCTTAATCTTAAAAGTTAATCGGTAGCTTAACTTAGCATCCCACATTTCGACGCCGATACCACCCGAGGTGGGAACCCCGATGGTCGACGAGTCGCATTAAGCGGCTAAAGCCAATTTAGGTTTGGCAGTTATATTGTTTTCCTACGTTTTTAACGAGGCCCTAGGTCCCTCGGCTCGCTACTGAGAGACTCACTTCAAAGTCGAAGCCAGTTCACCCCCATACAACTATTATGGTTATAAAGTTAGACTTAACCAAGGAAATTTATGAAAATACAAGGAAATGATTTTGCATTAACTTCTAAGTTAAATGTTCAACTTAATAGTGAGGACAANGATGGGCTTATATTTATACCCAAAAATGTTACGTTATTTTTAGAAATTGAAAACTATTTTGGAAAAATAATTATTAATGACCTGAAAATTGAAAAAAATCAGGATGAATTCTCTTTAACAAAAAAAGGTTTGGAGAGCTTAACTGCTTCATTAGATATAAAACTCCTCGACAGATACATCTATAAAATACTCAGTGATAAAAGTGGCATTGGACACAGTCCCTATAAATTTTTTATGAATCACGACTTTACTAGCTTTGAAAAAAGCAGAAGATTGACTGACCTTGATTGGGCAATGTTTGCATCATTATATGTCTTTGCTTGCAATGTTTTACCAGAGTCAGTCAAAGTACAACTCTCACTAGCTAAGGAACTTAGAATTTCAGAGGAAAATTTTAAACGGTTTCTTAAAAAGATTCCTAAAACTATTTTTCTTAAACATGAAAACCTTGANTCACGTGGTGGAAATCTAACTTTTGAAGCAGAAGAGTTAATCGTTTCTAAACTTTCTAATGAAAATAAAGTATTGTTTGAAGAAAGTCCTTATTTAAAATTTTATTCGGGATCAGATTTAGCCTGAGGTCTCACCATTGAGATTAGCTTATTAACTTTAATCTTCCACATTTCTCTATCTTTGATTTGAGCATCATCCCAGCTCACATTATTTTCTCTATTATATGGATGACCNGTGTATCTATTAGATAATTTGTCAATATGTTGATTTGCAGAAATATCATCAATTACTTCCTCTACCTCTCCCCTTATTTCCCAGCTTGAGTACATTGCTTGAGGTTCAAAGATAACTAGCGAAATATTATTATCACTTCGAATGTTATAAGTTTTCTGTCTTCCTTTTTCTGTATTAATAATTAGATTTTCGCCAAGATAATCAATCCACATCAAATGATTTTGAATTTCATTTGTGTTCAAATGTGTTGCCATAGCACAAAATGCATCTCCATCTATTGCTATTTTTAATTCATCTGGTAGTTGCATATTATTAATTTTAAGGCAAAAATATTAGATATGACATTTATTAATATTTTTAATTTTGAAAATTCTAGTGGATTGTTAAAAAAAGAATATGAAAAAGGTATCAGGCGTGCTGGTCGCCTTTGGAAAATCCTGACCATCCAATCTCAAACACCTGAAATATTAGAAGATTCTATGAGATTATATGGCTCTACCATGTATGGAAATTCGAAAATAACAAGATTTGACAGAGAACTTCTAGCTGTTGTTACCTCANTAGCAAATGAATGTGAATACTGAATACGATCACATTTATATGATCTCCGGTCGGAGACAAAAAACCAACAACTTGTNGACGAGATAGCAGATAATTGGAAAAGTAGTTCTCTGAGCGAAGTTCAAACAGCTATGTGTTTATTCGCTGAAAAACTCACCTTGCAACCAGGCACTATCTCTAAATTGGATATTGAGACTCTTACAGATTATGCACTAAGTGACAAAGAAATCTCAGAAATTGTCCAAATAGTTTCCTATTTTAATTACATTAATCGTGTTGCTGATGGATTAGGACTCGAACCAGAGGAATTCATAGACGAAAAAGGATACAAAATTAATTAATCGTATTTTGGGATTATTTTCGCTTAAAATTAGATAATGAACAATAGGTCCCAGTTATTAATACTATTTCTAGTTTTAACTGCAGTTTCAGTCTCTGCATTCTCATTTTTTTCAAACACGGATAGCGAAGTTGTTGTTGAGATAGAAGAACAGTCTGAAAATGAGATTCCNGCTGAAGAGATTACCACGACAACNCAGNCACAAAAAAAGTTTGATTACCCTGCAGAGAGTCTTCAAGAGTTTATGCAAAATATCTACGAACAGAATGTTTTAAACTGCGATGCCATGATTGAGCTTGCAAATTCAGATCCAGAGTGTTTAAAGAGTACTTACGAGGCAAATTTAATAATCCTTCAAGATAAAAAAATATTTCAAGATCATGCACAAAAAGCAAAAGAATATCTTTTTAGCGATGCTGATTCTTTAACTCAAAATGAAATTAATAAACTTCTAGATGTTGTTGAATATAACACCATGATTATAAATCTTGAAGTTGAAACCTCTCTGATTAGTTCTCTATATGAAGAAAAAGTGCAGTCAAATATTAGGCGAACTGCAATTTTTGCTACTGAGGAAGAACTTTTACAAGCACAAGTTATTTCATATAACTTTTTAAAAAGTGGTTGTATTAATAGGGGGCTCGTAAGCAGTGATGAAGATTGGATATACCCGAATGAAGTAAATTTGAAAGATGAAAATAAGATGAACTTCTCCTTAAAAATAGAATCTAACATTCCAATTGGTCCTGAATGTATGGGTAAATTAATAGCTTCGATACTTAATGACTCAAAGGGCTGGAAAAATGTTGTNGAAAAAGATTTTTCACTTGTTAATGAAGAGGATGCGGACTTTACTTTTATTTTCTCATCTCCAGAAAAAACGGATGAACTTTGTGCCCCATTAGAAACTAATGGAATTTACTCGTGTAGAAATGAAGAAGATATAATAATTAACTATTTTCGTTGGGAAAATGGTGCTGTTGATTTCGGGAGTGACATGAAAACATACAGACTTTACTTAATTAATCATGAGACAGGTCACATTTTAGAGGCAGGTCATTCAGGATGTCCTAAAGAGGGAGCATTAGCCCCAGTAATGATGCAACAAAGTAAAACAACAGGTGAATGTGTGCCTTATGGTTGGCCATTGTACGAAATAGTAGATTTGAAGTATGGTTTTGACACTTCAGTGTCAGTGGAAGAAGATTAAGTTAGTTTGGTGCCAGCCTAAAACAACTAAATCGTATTTTAATTATGCACATTAAATATTTCTATGACAACAAGTTTTTTAGAAATCTACGGCATTAACAGATGATGAAAAGTCACCATTTAAGATACTCACGACATTTTGAACTGTGTCCGATCCTGCCTTAAGTTGTGCCTCCCGGGTTGAAGCTCCAAGGTGGGGAAGGGTAATTGAGTCTGATTCAGTTAATTGTTTTGTATATTCAGGAGGTTCCTGTTCATAGACATCTAAAGCAGCAGAAAATAGCTTTCCATTGTCTACTAGACGTAAAACTTCTGACTCATCAACGACTCCACCTCTTGATGTATTAATAATTATTGCATCCTGCTTCATTAGGGATAATTTTTCTTTTGAAATAAGATTTATGGTTTCTTTATTTTTAACGACATGAAGTGAAACTACATCAGATTTTTGTAAAAGCTCATCTAATTCCATTTTTGTTTCATTTTGTGTGGATTCATCAATATAGGGATCAAAAAAAACAATTTTCATTCCAAAACTCTGCATTCTTGAAGCTACCAGTCTTGCTACTCTCCCGAATCCAACAAAACCTAATGTTTTTTCATATAACTCGATACCAGTTAAGGCTGACCTATCCCACTTTTTTTGCTTTAGTGAATTATTTCCTTGTATAAGGTTTCTCGCACCAGCAATTATCAAGCCCACTGTAAGCTCCGCAACAGAAATTATATTCGCTTCAGGTGAGTTGGTTACATGAATGCCTCTCTTGGTTGCTTCAATAATATCTACATTGTCTAAACCAACACCACATCTCGCAATAATTTTCAGATTCACTCCAGCATCAATTACTTCTTTATCTATAGAGGTTGCACTGCGAATGAAAACTAAGTCNGCATCAGGAATCTGTTCAAGTAATATCTCACTTTTGTTTTCTTCAGATGATATGTCTATGCAAGTACCCATTTTATTTAATTCTTGGATAGCAAAAGAATCTAGTTTGTCACAGATTAATATTTTCATGTTGTCTCCATTAACTTATTTAATGCTAACTGATGTAATTCTCTAGAAGCAGAAGCTAGAACATAAACATTTTGTTGATTATCAACAAGTTCATTCCCATCCCAATCTGTAATAACTCCCCCAGCTCCTTCAACAATTTTAATTAAAGGTAAGTAATCATAGGGTGCTGATAATCTCTCAGCAACTAGGTCAAGATAGCCACTAGCTAAAAGTCCGTAATTGTAACAATCNCTCCCAGTAGTCGTTACNTTTACCGAATCTTCAAGTGACTGATATGCCTTCCATTTCTTCATACCAAATTCATGACTTGAGGTTGTAGCCATTAAGGCATCTTCTAGTGTTTCTACAGACTGACAAGCTGTTTTTTTACCATTTACAGTCGTTTGATTTTCACCAAAACAGATCCAGCGCTCTTTTAATGCGGGACAATCTATTACCCCGCCAATTAACTTTTCACCATTCTTTAACCCTAGAAGTGTGCCAAAATCATGTTTTCCAGCAATAAAACTTCGAGTACCATCAATAGGGTCAATAATCCATGTGAAATCTGAGTCATTTTTTTCATCTTCGAATTCTTCGCCGATAATGTTGTGAGTTGGAAATTTTTCTTGAATACTTAATCTTATTAGTTTTTCAATTTCTTGATCTACATGTGTAACTGGGCTTTGATCCTCTTTTAGAGAGAGATTTCTTGTTTCCCTGAAATAATTCAAGGCTATTACCCCTGTTTTGTCCAGTAATTCCTCTACAAACTTGATTAACTCTTCTGAGTTTAGTTTTTCGCCCTTCAAATCTAGACTGCTCCTAAATCTTGAAGTTTTGCTTGAAGTTGNTTATCACTAGGCTCGACTAGAAAAGTATCATCTGGGAATACTATTGTAGGTATTCGCCTAGCTCCATTTTGAAGTTCTTGAATATAAGCGTTAGCTACTTCATCTTTATCGACATCTACAACATCAAAAGAAANATCTAGAGATTTCAATAAAGCTTCGGACCTTACACAATCTCCACACCAGTTGGTACTGTACATAATTATATTTTTCATGAATNNCCTGAGTTGAATGGGTCTGTCANTAATGATAANACACTACTTAAGCTTTCTAAACTATCAAATACTGTTTCTAATTGGTTGATGCTATCTAATGCAATATCAAGTTTAGGAAGTATTGCACTTACTTCATCGATAACAAGAAGAGCTTCGTCTAAATTATCCGATGCTATTTGGGCTTGCTGAAAAACAACGATTCCAAATATTCCAAATAGTATAATGATTACAACTTGTAGAAATAATACAAGTTTTAACATGATTAACTTAAAGCAGTAATCTTTTCTTTTATTGTCTCTTTTGGTTGNACTCCAACAAAACGCTCTTTAACTTCGCCATCTTTTAATATGACAACGGTAGGAACGCCCATTACCTGATTAGCTCCTGCAATTTCTGGAAATTGATCAACATCAAGCTTCACAAAGTTAACATTTTCGACTTCTGACTCAAGTTCTTCTAAAATCGGACTTAGCACTTTGCAAGGACCNCACCATGTTGCGTGGAAGTCAATAACTACTGGCGTTTCAGAGTTNTGTAAGGCCGCATATTCTTCGGCNTTTATATCTTTCATTTTTCTCCTTTATGATGTAAANNCATTGTATAAACATNACGTTTATACGGGTAACTTCATACACAGTTATTTTAGAAACTATACTTATAAAATGAGTTCAATAGTTGTGTCACCTCATCATCTATCCTCAAAAGCAGGAAAGAATATCTTAGAAATTGGTGGTAATGCAGTTGATGCTGCAATAGCNGTAAATATNGTACAAGGTATAGTNGCTCCCGAAACATGTGGAATAGGTGGAGATTTATTNGCNCTCATTTGGAAAGACGGATTNANTGAACCAGANTGTCTTGATGCTTCTGGTTATGCGGGGTCAAATGTTAANGGAGANAAAATTNCAAGTGATNCTATTCCACTAAATCATCCAATGTCCGTAACCGTGCCTGGNGCGGTGGATGGATGGTTTAAACTNCATGAAAAGTTTGGCTCTTTAGAAATNTCAAAGATTTTTGNNANCGGTATTGAGATATGTCATGAAGGTTTTGAAATTAATCATGAACTAGCTAAAAGCTTGNAGATCCACCAAAGTGAACTTGGAGCTCAGCTANCTTCTGTAAGTTTTTATAAAAACTCTCTTCCATTGAGATCAGGTGAACATGTAAGAAGAGTGAATCTCGGTAAGACTTTAGAACTAATTGCAAATGAAGGACCTGATATTTTCTATAAAGGAGAAATTGCTCAATCTATCTCTAGGGTTGTAGACGGGAATCTTACTCTAAAAGATTTAAATGATTACTCCTCAAAGTGGATTAAGCCATTGCGACTCAATATATTTGGCTATGATGGCTGGACTACTCCTCCATCAACCCAAAGCTATTTAACATTATCAACACTAAAGGGTTATGAATTGTTATCTGAAAAATATGATGAATCTTTGCATATGCTTATCGAGAGTTATCGAATTTTTGCAGCTGACAGAGATAATCTTACNTATGACTATCAAGATGATATTGATAATTTTAAAGGGGTGAACCTAGGTTATATTGAAGAAAAGATAGAACTTTATAATGACAATAAGTCACAGAGATTTTCTTTTCCAGAACCTAAGGGTGGTGGAACAGCCTACATGACAGTAAAAGATTCTGAAGGTTTAGGTATTTCATTAATACAGTCAAATTTTCATGGTATTGGAAGTCGAATTGGTGTAGATAGTTATGGGTTCTTTCTTCATAATCGCGGGTGTGGATTCAACTTAAAAAAGGGGCATAATAACTATCTTCAAGCTGGTAAAAAACCATTACATACCCTCTCTCCTACATTGTGGACAAAAGAAAATAAGTTAGAACTAATACTTGGAACTCGAGGTGGAAGATACCAACCACAACTTCTTGCACAAATGATCCTTCCTTATCTACAAAATAAAACTTCAATCAAAGAGACTATGAGTAAAGGCCGATGGGCACTAAATGATTTCTTGTCGGATACAGATTCTCACCTAACCGTTGAAGGCGCCTTTCCTCAAAATGATATTGAGCAATTAAAATCCAAAGGACACAAAGTCACGCAAATCGAGGAAATTTTTGATAAAGCATACGGTCCAGTTTCTGCGATATATCAAGATAAAGATAATGTATGGTCAGGCGCTGAAGATATAAGAGTGGGGACAGAAGCCGTAGAAATTCTTTAGTAGTTTTTCATATCTTTCTTGTGCTGCTTTTCAGTGAGTTTCTTTCGCTTATCATAATCTTTTCGGCCTTTACCTAAAGCAAGTTCAA
>NHIM01000008.1 GCA_002169845.1 Acidimicrobiaceae bacterium TMED189
CCAAATAAGTAAAATTGTGTTGGTTAACAAAAGCCCCAAAATAAGAAAGGCTTTCGTTATTCCAATTATTAAATCAGTTGACACTTAATTCCCTCATATTTTTAGCCTCTTTAATATCAAAATCTTTTGTTGGGTCTAGTTTTTCGAAACCTCTTCTATTAATGGGCACAGAAATAAGATTATCCGGAAGAAGATTATTTAATTTTATATTTACAAAAATTGACGCCGAACCTTGGATTAAATTAGCAACATTTGATTCAATACCGTATTTTTCCAAAGTTCTTGAATTCAATTCAATAAATCTCTCTGAGCCGAGCATAGAAATTGATGGTGAGTTTATTTGAGTACTCGAGTCTCCGTAAAGTCGTTTAATCATTAACAGAGATATGTTACTTGCTTCAACATCCTTAATATTTAAATTAATTTCTTTATAATTTAAGATTCCAAAAAGATTTGATGGTTTATTGAGGTTATCAAATGATGGTAAGTCTTCGCTGATTTTGTATTCTTCAGCTAACGCTTTATTCAAATCAATAACATTGTCGTAGTTGATATCATTCCCAAGAGATTTAGCAATCATTATGAGGTACTCCCATTCAGAAAGTGTTGATCCTGGATCAGGAAGAATTTTATTTTGCTTCATAATCCTCATCTCCATATTTGTAATAGTGCCTTCTTTTTCACCATAAGCAGTCGTTGGTAGTATCAAGTCAGCAAGTTCTGTTGTTTCATTTTTAAAAATATCAAGTGAGATAACATAATCTGCATCTAGAAGAAGGTCTTTTATTTGTGATCCAAAGAATGATGAGTTAATAGGATTTGCGCCAATAGTGAATATAATATTCTTTTTTGAATTTTCATATTCCTCACAGAATTCGTTTAATCCCTTTAGCTGATCAATCTGCTGTAAAGCACCAAAGGTATTCGCTTTACTAAAGCAATTTAGAACCTTAAGATCAGAAACTTTTTGAAGGTGTTCAATTAATTGATCTAAAGAATTTTTTTTCTGTAAAGGAGTAGATTTTCCAATAATGGTTGTTACTTTTTTATTTTCAATAATACTTTTTAGTTCTTTAATATTGCTTAAGCTTGTTTTCAGTTCAAAATTATTTGAAACAACTTCAGATCCAAGATATAAATCTGAGAGACTTTCTAAAGCAGTATTGGTGTGTCCAAATACAATTAACTTCACTCCGTTTTTAACGGCTTTTTTTATCCTTAGATACAATACGGGTAAATTATCCTTAATATCTTCTGCCCATACGACGATAGCTTCTGAAGAATCTAAGTCTTCAAATGTGGCATTTTCATATTCGTCACCAAAATATCCGTTAAATATGTGATCATCAGCAAAGTAGACATTGGATTTATCCTTACTTAGAAACTGATTTCTATTTAGCAGATTAGCAAATTTGTTTATAACAAAATATTCTTCATTTGTACTGTTTGCGCCGACAATAAACTTTATATCTGGATTATCAAGCTCTTGAACTTTGTTTTTAATTTTTTCATTCGCATCGGAGATGCTAATAATTTCATGACTCTCATCGTTCTTCGAGAAAATATTTAATAATCTATTTTCTGAATGTAAATATTCAAAATTATATCTCCCTTTATCTGAGAGCCATCCTTGATTTGTGAACTCATTATCTTCACCTAGTATTCTTAACATTTTATTTTGAGATACATTTAGTTCTACTGAACAACCCACAGAACAACAGTTACACGTTGACGAAACTTTTTTCAAATCCCAGGGCCTTGCTTTAAACCTGTAACTAGTTGCAGTTAGTGCTCCAACAGGACAAATTTGCACTGTATTGCCAGAAAAATAAGACTTAAAAGGCTCATCCGGAAATGTATTGACTTGGGTTTTATTTCCTCTTTGGATAAATTCTATCAATGGGTCTCCTGATATTTCATCAGAAAACCTTGTACATCTTGCGCATAAAATACATCTCTCTCTGTCGAGTAAAACAATATCTGAAACAGGAATTGGCTTTTCAAAATGTCTTTTTTCTTCTATAAATCTTGACTCACCGGGTCCATAAGCCATGGTCTGGTCCTGAAGTGGGCACTCTCCAGCTTTGTCACATATTGGACAATCCAGAGGATGATTTATGAGCAAAAATTCTAAAACACCTTCTTGAGCTTTTTTAACAATGTCGGATTCAGTTTCAACTGATAAATCTTCTGTCACTTGTGTAGTACAAGATGGTACCAATGCTTTTCCTCTCGGGGTATCTATCTCAACTAAGCACATTCGACACATTCCAACTGGATCTAGTCTTTTATGCCAACAAAATCTTGGAATATGAATCCCTGAATCTTCACATGCTTCAATAAGCAGCTGCCCCTGTTTACCTTCAAGTTGTTTACCGTCAACTGTAAAAGTTATTTTTTCACTCAACTTATAACTACTTTCTTTGGTAATAAGATTTCAACTTCTGACCTAAAGTCTTTCATTAAAGAAACAATTGACGCAGTTGCAGAAGGACCAAGAGGACATATTGTCGTCATTTTTGGAGGCCATGTAAGTCCAGGTGAGATATTATCACAAACATCAAGTAGCAAATCTATATCTGACATACGTCCACGACCTGAAGCTATTCTTTCTAATATGTTTTCAAGCCAGGTGGTTCCTTCTCTACAAGGAGTACATTGGCCACAAGATTCATGTGCAAAGAAACTTACTAAGCTTTTTGCTGCTAAAACTAGATTTGTATCTTCATCCATCATTACTACTGCTCCAGAACCAAGCATGGATCCTTCATTTGCAACATCATCTATTGTCATTTTGACATCTAGTTGATCTCCTCTGAGCCATGGAGCTGATGCTCCTCCTGGAATATATGCTTTGATGGCTTTATTTTTAACTCCCTTACCTAAAGTATCTACAAATTCTCCAAATGAAGATCCCATCTCTATTTCGTAGTTTCCAGGATTATTTATGTGTCCGGAAAGACTGAAAATTCTTGTTCCTGTTGAGCCTTCAACTCCTAAACTTGAATAATCTTTTCCAGAGTTACTCATTATCCACGGAACAGAAGAAATGGTTTCAACATTATTTACAAGCGTAGGTTTGTTATACAAGCCTTTTACTGCCGGAAAAAATGGTGGTTTTAATCTAGGTTCTCCCCTTCTCCCTTCCAGTGAATTTAGTAAAGCAGTTTCCTCTCCACATATATATGCTCCTGCCCCCAGGTGTACCACTATGTCCAAATTCATAGAAGATCCAAATATATTCTCTCCTAAGTATCCTTTTTCATAAGCTTGCTCAACAGCACTTTGAACTCTTCTTGCTGGCTTTGCGTATTCACCTCTTATATATATGAAAGCCTTTGATATATTTGCAGCAAAACAAGTGATTATCATTCCTTCGATTAATTGGTGCGGGTCTCTTTCGAGAAGAATTCTATCTTTAAAAGTCCCTGGCTCAGATTCATCACCGTTTATAACAAGATATCTTTCTTCATCTTCTGCTAAAAAGCCCCATTTTACCCCTGTAGGAAAGCCAGCTCCTCCTCTACCTCTAATGTTAGAATCTTTGATTTCTTGGAGTACATCTTCAGGAGTACCAGACTTCAGTACTTTTTTAACAGATTTATATCCACCATTTTTTTCATAAGATTTCAGTGAGTGACTGTCTTCAGGATTTTCTCTCATATGTTTTGTCAAAAGAAGAGTTTCTTTCATTTTTTCTCCTTTGTCGTATCATAAGTTTGAAAACCTGGAACAGGGCTCGTTGTGCCATTATTGTCTGCAATAGCCCAATCAAATGACTTGACTCCACCAAACTTATCTTGAAGCTCATCAGCAACTACGATTTCAGGCTCTTCTTCTTTTAGCCACTTGCATAAATCTATAGCTTTCTCGGGTGTGAGACCTTCGACGGTCTCATAGTTAACTTGAATTGCCGGTGCTCCGCCACAAGCTCCGATGCACTCAACGGACTCATAAGTAAAGAAATTTTCATTATCTGTTTCGTTGCTGCTTAACCCTGTAAAATTTTTAACACTATTAATTACTTCACTTGAGTTACTTATCTCACAAGAAATTGATTTACAAACACTGAGTAAGTACTTTCCTGTTGGCTCTTGTTTGTACATTGAATAAAAAGAAGCTACAGATTGCACCTGGACTTCTGTAATTCCAACTAGATCACTAATTTCTACAATTGATTCATTAGAAATATATCCATCTTTATCTTGTGCTAAGTAAAGGAGGGGTCCTAATGCAGACCTTTTTTGAGGATACATTTCAATAATTTGTTTTGCCTTTTCTAATCTTTCTGTTTCCCAACTCATCTATCTACATCTCCAATTACTGGATCTAAGGATGCAATTGCTGCAACAGCATCAGCGATTGGGCTATCTGCCATAACAATAGGTAAAGCCTGAAGATTACAAAATGATGGGCCTCTAACATGCATGCGATAAGGCTTGGAAGAGCCATCTGAAACTATATAGCAACCCAATTCTCCTCTTGGAGATTCAACGGCTACATAGGCCTCCCCTTCGGGAACTTTAAATCCCTCAGTATAAATTTTGAAATGGTGAATCAGTGCCTCCATGGATTCATCTAATCTTTTTCTTGGTGGAGGAGTAACTTTTTTATCTTGAATTTTATATGGACCTTTGGGCATATTATCCATTGCTTGCTCTACAATTTTTAAACTCTCTAGAATTTCAAGTACTTTAATTCTCCAGCGAGCAAATACATCACTCTCTTGTAAAACAGGCACATCAAAATCAAATTTTTCAATTCCAGAATAGGGTTGCATTTTTCTTAGATCCCAACCGTGTCCGGATGCCCTCAAGCTGGGACCAGTGATACCATAAGCAAGACATTCTTCAGCAGTTAAAATTCCTACATTTTGTAATCGCCCTTTCCATATTGGATTATCAAGCAACATTTCGTCATAATCTTTTAGCTTTTCAGGAATAATTTTTAATATTTCTTTTACATCTTTTTGCCAATCATCTGGTAAATCTGCTGCTACACCTCCTGGTCGGATGTAGTTATGATTCATTCTTAATCCAGTTGTCTTTTCAAAAAAGTTCAGTACTAATTCTCTTTCTCTAAAGCCAAATATCATCATAGAGAGTGCACCTATATCCATACCTCCAGTCGCAAGGGCGACTAGATGTGAAGAAATCCTATTTAACTCTGTCATTAATATTCTTATTGTTTGTGCTCGGACAGGAACTTCCATATCTAGAAGCTTCTCGGTTGTAAGTGAAAAAACAAGCTCATTGAAAAAAGGTGATAGATAATCCATTCTGGTTGTATTGGTTGGTCCCTGGAGATAAGTAAGTTCTTCACCAGTTTTCTCCATACCAGTATGTAGGTATCCAATAATAGGTTTTACTCTTCGAACTGCTTCACCCTCTAGTTCAACTTGAAGTCTTAAAACTCCATGTGTTGAAGGATGTTGAGGTCCCATATTGACTATCATTCTTTCATCTTCAGAAGTTTCTTCTTCAACAAAATAATCGTCAACTACATCAGATCCTGTTTGAATTTTTATTTGCTGCTCAGATTCCTCGTCGTTCATTTTTTGAGAACCTTCATCAGTAGATGCTATGTTCCAACCTCCTTCTTCAGAGTTGGTGGCCCAGAAATCTAAATCTTCCGAGTTTTCTTTATTTTTAACCATAACTAATCCACACTCGGGGCGTTTTTGAACTGTACAGGAATCCTTCCAGATCCATAATCTTTTCTAAGAGGATGTCCTATCCAATCATCTGGCATCAAAATTCTTGTTAGCTCTGGATGATTTTCAAAAATTATTCCAAACATGTCAAAAACTTCTCTTTCATAAAAATTTGCACCAGGATAAATATCTGTGATTGAAGGAATTGTGAGTGTATCGTCTTGTACTTGCACTTTAATAGTTTTTCTGAGATTCTTAGA
Source organism: Acidimicrobiaceae bacterium TMED189 (assembly GCA_002169845.1). GTDB lineage: Bacteria > Actinomycetota > Acidimicrobiia > Actinomarinales > Actinomarinaceae > Actinomarina. The sequence goes on from NHIM01000008.1 coordinate 5,914, forward strand.
AAGAGATAGAAGGTTTACGATTATTTCAAATCTAGGTTCTTTTTTTCTAAACCAGTCAACAGCAGTGAGATCAACCATCATCTCATATCCCTCATCGAATAAGGACTTCACATATTTGTGGTATTCGTTAATCTCAATCTCTTGTACTTCATTCATCTATTAATTTCTCCGGCCATAATCTTGTCATGTAAAGTTAAAATTCCATGCATTAATGACTGTGGTCCTGGAGGACAGCCCGGAACATAAATATCTACAGGTACGATATGATCTACGCCCTGTACTAATGCGTAATTGTTAAACATACCGCCGGTTGATGAGCATGCTCCCATGGCAATGACCCATTTTGGCTCTGCCATCTGATCATATACTTGTCTCAATACTGGAGCCATTTTTTGTGAAACTCTTCCAGCAACAATCATTAAGTCAGCTTGACGAGGAGAGGCTCTAAATACTTCCATACCATACCGTGCTAGATCATATTTAGCTGAACCGGCAGCCATCATTTCTATAGCACAACAAGCTAAACCAAAAGTTACGGGCCACATTGACTGTGTTCTGGACCATCTAACTGCTTTATCAATCGTTGTTGTAAAAATATTATCTGGTGAATACATTATGCTACCTTTTCTGGTTCGAGCCCAGGCTCAAATAATGTCTTTTCAAAATATCGTTTTCTTCTTGGGGTATTCCAGTCAAGAACACCTTTTTTCCATACATAATAAAGTGTCTCGAGTACAAAAAAGCTAAAAATAGCAATGACNAGNATNCCNTACCACCCAAGNTCATTAAATCTTGTAGCCCANGCAAGTAGAAAAATTATTTCNATATCAAANACAATNTANANCATTGCNACCATNTAAAACTTNACNGGNAANCNTTGNGAGGGNTCTTCTTCNGGAAANATNCCACANTCNTANGGTGCNAGTTTTTCAGCAGTTGGATTTTTTGGNGANAANANATAACTANCNCCTAAGAGAAACNANGGCAAAGCCNACNGCNATTATTAGCATTATTAANANAGGNNCCCAATNAACCATGTCTCTCCTTTAATTGTGAAANTTTTCACAANGTTANTTATTATTTTACTAGGAAATCANGATTAATGTCTAATACTTAATTACTTGTTTTTAATGATTCTAAGTAGCCAGAGTGGGCATAAAAATTTTGTCCCTAAAAGAAATACTTCCTTTAAAGTGAGNCTAGCCTCATCAAACAATAGCTCAACTACAAAATCTATAGTGTGTTGATCGATTGAGGCAATAGCTAATAATCGCTGAGTCATAAAAGGACTTTGCAGTACTAGCCTCGCAAGAGCACAGCTTAAATAGTGTTTTGAAAATCTCTTATTAAAACTTTTTTGATAAGACTTTAGACCGTTGTTAATTTCTTCTTTATTATTTTGAAGTAAATTATGGGTATTTTCAGCAAGGAGAAAACCAGATTCCATACCATAGAAGATTCCTTCTCCACTCATAGGATTAATCATTGAGCCCGCATCTCCAACTAAAGCTACTTTATCATGAGCTAATTTTGGTCTAGATGATGCAAAGGGAAGCATATAGCTTTTTTCTAATCTGATATTTTCAACTATCACCCCCCTACTTTCTAAGGTTTGAACAAAGTCATTAAGCATATCATTAATATTTTTATCTTCTTTCTTAAAAAGACTTAGGGGCATACCTATTCCAATATTGATTAGAGTATCTTTACTAGGAAAAGCCCAAGCATAACCTCTCAATGCCGATACNTTTATTTCAAACATAAGGGATCTCTCTTTAAAAATATCTAAATAATTTGGACTATCGATATATGCCCTAATGGCGATTGCTTTATGCCAATCTTTATTTTGATTGAGATTCAAGTCTTTTCTGACTCTTGAGTTGGCNCCATCAGCACCAACAAGAAGNGTTGTNCTGAAAGTTTCATTTTCTCCAGACGAATTCTTAAAGCTNACGTTGATTGATTCATCTAGGTTTNTTTCAAATCCAGAATATCTATATCCCTCAAAAGAGTCCACCNCTAAAGATTTAGCTAGGTTAAAAATTCTATTATCCAAATCCACTCTTGGTATCACATAAACTACTGAATCTTCTTTGTTCTGTACTTCAGGAATATAATTCTGAATGCCAATATTTTTTGGGCCATATAATGTTGTNGATATTACNTCGGGTTCATCTTCTAGAATGTGTTCATTNCCAAACCTCTTTAATGCACTAATTACACCTGGACCTATAGCGTCACCACAAGACTTATCTCTTGGAAAAATTGCTTTGTCAAAGATTCCTACTTTTAATTCAGGATTTAATTTTTTATAAGAAATAGCTGTATTCGCTCCAGCTGGACCTGCTCCAACAATAAGTACATCGTATGTTTCTGAATTTTTCATTAGATATTATTAAGTTAACTCAAATAAGGATAAAACGTTAATTTATACAACCAATCTATAATAAATTTCCTTTCTCAGCTTACGTTAAATTAATTTCTTCATTAGATTGTGCATTAGTGAAAGAAAATAGCAAAATACCACCGGCAACTGTAAAGAGGCTTCCTCTTTACCTACAATGTCTTGAACAAGTTGGTTCGGATGAAATTGGTATATCATCAAAAAACTTAGCCGGACTTGCAAAGGTTAATGATGCGCAGGTTAGGAGAGATCTCTCTTATCTAGGAACATTGGGTACGAGGGGTGTTGGGTATGATGTTTCAACACTTAGAAATCAAATTCAGTTAGAACTTGGGCTAGTAGAAGGCTGGAGTGCTGTAATAGTTGGTGTTGGAAATCTTGGTTCAGCACTTGCACATTATGGAGGTTTTAAAGAAAGAGGTTTTGGTGTAGTAGCTCTTTTTGATGATGATCCAAAAAAGATAAATAAACAAATTGCAGGATTGGTTGTAAAGCCAACTACGGAACTACAAAATGTCTGTGATAAGTACAACGTTGCAATTGGAATCATCGCAACACCTGGTGANTATGCCCAACCAGTTGCTGATCAATTAATTAGCTGTGGTGTAAGGTCTATATTAAATTTCGCTCCCGTATTGCTTAAAAATACTCCTGATGTACAAATTAGGTCCGTTGACCTCTCTCAAGAATTNCAAATACTCAGTTACTATTTAGATAGGCCTGTTTTAAAAGCGGTAAAATAATTTATTCTGTTCGCTGGTAGAAATAACCCATAAGACCTCTTACAACTANCGATACTACTAATGCAGACCACAAAGAAATTAATGACGCCTCTCTGTTAACTAAGTAAATGGATAATATAATTCCTATGATTGANGATAAAACAGTTATGAGAGAAAATTCGTAAACTTTGTCTAATCCAAGTAATACTCCATCCCAAAGAAAAGCAAAGCTTCCAAATAACAAACTTATTGAAAACAAAAATCGTAATTGGGTATTACTAAGTTGAGAAAAAGATTCTCCGGCAAAAAAAACTATCAAGTCATCCAGAAAGAAATAACTGAATACCACAAGGAGTAATGAGAAAAATGCTGTTATTTGTATTAAGTTAGAATACAACTGAGACTTGTAGTACTTAATCCCTTTTGAAATATGTTCTGATATGAGAGTTTGAGACGCAATCGCTATTGAATCAATTGCTACATATCCAAATGACCAGAGTTGTAATAATACATGCTGGAGAGCGATGTCTTTCATGGACAGCAAAGATGCTTGATTTCTTAATACTGTCATAAANCCTGTCAAAAACATAGATCTTAAAAAAATCTGAGATCCAACTGAAAAGAACTTTTTTCTCAAATATTTTTTATCTATAGATTCAGTTGATTGTATTAATAATTTTGTTTTTTCTCTTTGGATATATGATGAATATATAGAAGTTAGCAAAAAAGAGATAGTGCTNGCTAAGCCAATTCCCACNATCCCGTAATCAAATACAATTGCAAATAGGTAACTAAAAGAAATATTAAGTATTGAAACTAGAACAGCGCTTCTTAAAGTTATTTTGGGATACCTTAAGCCTCTAAGAACAGCTGTTGAATGCATATTTACAAGATAAAAAGTTATCCCAATACTTCTTATCCAAAGGTAGGTGTTGGCCTCCTCACCAACTTCAAAAGATGGTTTAAAGGTTTCTATCAAACTACTAGAAAATACTAATATNAATAAAGTTGCCAACACACCAAGTAATACAGACATATTCCGCCCNTAATTTANGAAATACTTGAGACTTTTAAATTTTTCTTGAGTATTTAATTTAGCTACAAGCGGAGTTGTTCCATAAGCCAAAAAGATAAATACCCAGACTAAGACAAAATAAATTGTTTCACCAATCCCGACTCCAGATAGAGATGTTTCACTTATTAGCCCGGCAATTTTAGAGTCTATAAGTCCAACTACTGGTTCTGTTACTAACCAGATAAAGATTGGATATGAGTTATTCCAAATATCTGATTTAACTTTATTCACTTTTATTTTCTAACCTTAGATGCCTTATTTACACCCCATTGCATTATTAGAAAAAAAGTTTCTTCAGAAAAACTCCTTGGTGTGAGTTTTTGTGATAATTCATAATTCTCTAATAAAAAATTATTTACTATTTGTGTGGGTGTGTTTGTTTGAGAACTTAGGCTTTTTGTTAATTCATTTTCTAGTGTTCTTTTAAGTAAATTTTTTTCTTCTTTTGTNACTGTTATCTTCTGTGAGGTTAAATATTCCTGTGTATCAATAATCAATCCATTAATTAGAGGAACCGGTGAATAACTCATTGAAAAATCTGAACAATAATTAAGCCGAGTGGTCCTGAGACTATTCCAACCCCAACTCTCTTAAACTCGCCATCTAATATTGTNTTCCTATGTGTTTCAGAACTCATTAAACTTTCATGACCTGAAACTAGNGTTGATGAGATCGCAAGATTTTCTGCAACAGTTTTATATGGNAGTCCTACTTCGCTTANTCTATCACCAACTTGTTGACCGTTAATCGGATTCTTGTGACACCAAAATCCCTCTTCATACATTAAAAAAGCATACGCTGTGGCTATATCAGAAAGTCGCTGAGAAAACTCAATTGGGTCAACGTTTTCATTTATTCTTTCAATGTTGACAATGTCAAACATTTCATTCGACTCAGCACTTCTAGCGGCTAATTGAGATTTTGAGACTTTAGGTATTTCTAAACATCCAAANTCATCCACAACGACTGAGGATTTACCTGTTAAATTTTTGATTCTTGAGACAACTTTTAATAAATCATTGCCAATAATAACTTCGAGAGCCTGTTGGGGGGCACCATCAGCATCTGTATAGAATGAAACTAACTCTGAACTTTCAAGATAATCCTCTACTACAGTAGTTGTGTTCATCAAGGCGACAATAGTGAAAACAAAAGTCAATATTAAATTACTTAATAAAAGTGAAAGTGCTGAACCTAATAATTTGCTTCCAACATCATTTTTACCTTTTATAGAAAGAATAATATTTTGAATTAATGATGCAATTGTAATGATTGCAGTAAAGATAATCACGCCTGCAAAAAGTTCTGACAACTGTCTTCCTGAATTAAGCCAACTACTTATATAGGACCCAACGTCACTCGAGTACCTAAAACTCGAAAAAATAGCTAATAACAGAGCTGAAATATAAAAAACTATCATAATTGAGCCATTTTTCCAACCAAAATATATAAAGTAAAAAATGAATAAATACAGTAAAATATCTACATATTCTTGATTATTTAGAGTATTCAATATGTTTTCAAGTATTTCAGTCATGTTATGTATAAATTATTTAAATATGCTATTTGTAGAGTAGTAAAAACACGCTATTGTTGTAATACATTCCTACAAATTATGTAGGAATTTTTATTTTCAGTGACTGAAAGGAAATTATATGAAGAATCGCAAAGCTATTGCTTTGATTGCGATTTTAGCGATTTTCGCTGCAGCTTGTGGTACAGCTGATGAAGTGGTTGAGGAAGAGACAGTAGTAACTGAAGCTCCCGCGACAACTGAAGCTCCTGCTACTACAGTTGCTCCTGCTGCTGACCCGCTTGTATTGGCATCTCTTATGCCACTATCAGGTGATTTAGCATCTCTAGGACCTGGTATTGCACTAGGTGCGGCACTCGCTGTACAGCAAATCAACGCAGCTGGCGGTATTAATGGAGCCGATGTTACCTTAATTGATGGTGACAGCGGTTGTGATGGAGCTGTAGCTCTAACAAGTTTAAATGATGTTATTGCACAAGGTGCACAAGGAGTTATGGGAGCCGCTTGTAGTGGTACCTCACTAGCTATACTTGACACAGCAATTGCAGCTGAAGTTGTTATGGTATCTCCATCAAACACAAGTCCTCAATTTACCAAAATGGATAAAAAAGGATTTTACGCTAGAACTGCTCCATCAGATCTATTACAAGGGCAGGTTTTAGCTGCACTTCTAGTAGAAGATGGTGTTAAGACTATTTCAATAATCTCAAGAGCTGACTCCTATGGTAGGGGTCTTGCTGAGGCTACTGCTTCAGCTTTCGAAGCTACTGAGGGCAATACAGTTAAAACAATTGTTTACCATGCGACTGATGCTACTGAATTTAGTTCAGAAGTTACAGCACTTGGTAAAGGTTCAGCTGAAGCCATCGTTGGAATCTTATTTCCAGAAACTGGTTGTGGAGTTTTACAACCTGCTTTCGAACAAGGCCTCTTAGACACACCTTGGTATATGACTGATGGTGTTAAAGATGCTGGCCTTGCGACATTGTGTGGTTTAGGTACTGCACTTGATGGATTTAAGGGTACAGCTCCTGGTGCAACAGCTGGTGCTGCTAAAGATGCATTTGAAGCTGCCTACGCAGAAGTTTCTGCTGACGGTGAGCCTACATTCATCTTTGCTCCACAAGCTTATGATGCAGTCATGTTGATGGCTATATCTGCAGCAGCAAATGGTGTAACTGGTCCCGAAATTGCTTCCGGATTAGTTGAAGCTTCTTCAGGTGGTACTCAATGTATCGGTGTTGAATGTATAGCCTTAGCTGCCGCAGGAGAAGATGTGGACTATATGGGTGCTTCTGGTGACATCAATCTTGATGCCGCTGGTGATCCAACTGCAGCTACATATGATATTTGGACAACTGAGGGTGATACAAACCCTGTTCTTAAATCAGTAGACTTCGGTTCATAATTCTTCTTTAGAATTAGAAAAAGGCCTGTGAAAACAGGCCTTTTTTTTTATAACTTTCCTAAATATAAATCAACTACACGAGGATCATCAAGTAAGTCTGTTCCCTTTCCTTGATAGGCATTGCGCCCCTGATCGAGAACATATCCTCTGTCACTAAATTTTAATGCTCTTTTCGCATTTTGCTCAACAAGTAATATTGACACACCATTTTTATTAATCTTTTTTATTGTTTTAAATACATCATCTATTGCTATAGGTGAAAGTCCTGCTGATGGCTCATCAAGTAATAAAATTTCTGGTGATGTAACCAACGCTCTTGCAAGTGCCAATATCTGTCTTTGACCTCCTGATAAGTTTCCTGCTTTTTCTTTTTTTCTTTCAGCTAACAAAGGAAAGTCTTCAAAAATTTTTACTATACTTTCTTTTCTATTTTTAGTTAATGACCATGCTCCCATATCTAAATTTTCCTCAATTGTGAGAGAAGGAAAGACATTTGCTACTTGGGGTACATAACCTACACCTTCATTAACAATTTTATGAGTCGGTAAGTTAGTTTTCTCAATACCTTCTATATAGAATCTTCCAGCTGATACATTAATTAAACCCATTATTGCTTTCAAGAGTGTTGATTTTCCAGCACCATTAGGCCCTATTATTGATACAACTTCCCCCTTTGATACAACAAGATCTATTCCCTGTAAAATATTTAAGCCTTTTACGTATCCAGCTGCTATTCCGTTACATTCCAAAACAGGTTTAATCATTGACCGTACCTAAGTATGCTTCAATTACTTTTGGATTAGATCTCACATCTTGTGGTAGGCCATCAGCAATAACACTTCCCTCTGCTAAAACAACTACTCTATCTGAAATTTTCATAACGGCATCTATGTTGTGTTCAACCATTAAAATAGTTATCCCGCTCTTGGAAAGATTTTGGATAATCTCAAGCAAGTCCTCGGCAAGTTTCGGATTGACTCCTGCCAAAGGTTCATCGAGCATTAGTACCTCAGGATTTTTTATCAAAGATCTGCCAAGTTCTAATAGTTTTTTTTGACCACCAGAAAGTTCTCTAGCATAAGAATCAGCCATCTGATGAATATTTAAGTCTTCCATGATTTGAAATGATTTATCTTTTAGAGATTTTTCATATTTTTTATTGTTCGAGGTTTTAAAAATTGAATTAAATAAGGAATCATTTTTTATACTGGATCCAGAAAACATTAGATTTTCTAATACAGTCATCCTGTCAAAAACCTTTGTAAGCTGAAATGTTCTTACAATTCCAAGCCTTGAGATTTTATATGGCTGACTCCTTGTTATATTTTTATTTTTATAAAAGATTTCCCCAGCGTCTTCTTCCTGAAATCCTGAAATTAAATCAAACAAAGTTGTCTTTCCAGCCCCATTGGGTCCAATTATTGAAGTTAAGACATTTTGTTCAAATGTAAGATGCTCTACATCTACAGCTTTTAACCCTCCAAATGTTTTTTTTAGATTATCTATACGAATGAAACTATTTGACATTTAACAACAATTCTTCCTTCTTGCCTAGTAAGCCACTAGGTCTAAAGATCATCAAAATCATAATAAGTAAACCTACGAGTGCAAATCTAACACCCGCTAATTGCTGCCCATCAGCATTTTCAAATATTAATGCTGCTAATTTATCAGTTTCAGATATTATCGCCCAAAATATTATTGAACCAAAGATTGGACCTGTAAGACTTCCAACTCCTCCTAAGATCATTATCGCCCATACGTAAAATGTAAGGAGTGGTACAAATAATGTAGTTTGCACTGAACCGTAATTAAATGCTAAGAAGACGCCCGCTAAACCAGCTATACCTGCTCCCAACATAAAACTTTGTAATTTCAGCCAAACAGCGTTCTTACCCAAAGCCCTAACAGCATCTTCATCTTCTCTAACAGCTCTCAGCGCTCTACCCCATGGAGATTGGTTTAATCTTTTTATAATTATTAATGTAAAAAATATTGAGACCCAAGACAGTAAACCAACCCAGATTTGAGCTGGAGCAAGCTCTAGTTCGGTTATAAACTCATCAAAAAAAAGTGGTCTATATTTTTGCAGAGCTGAAGAAAAATTTATTATTCCATACACTCCACCTGTTATAGATTCTAAATCTCTTACTAAAAGTCTGAAAATTTCTGCAGCAGCAATTGTGACTATAGCTAAATAATCTCCTCTAAGTCGTATTGCTGGGAGACCCAGCAGGAGTCCAAAAAGTGCAGCTGCGACTATGCCTATTAATAATGCTGAGAGAAAGGGTAAACCATTTTCGCTAATCTCTCCTTCCCTCCCTGCAGCATGGGGTATGAGTAGTAAAGTTACGTATGCGCCTACACCCATAAACGATGCATGACCGAAATTCAATAATCCTGTCATCCCAAAGTGTACATTTAAACCTATTGCAGCAAGCGCATATATACCAGCGAAAGTTAGTAGATTACCTAAAATTCGCAACGGCCCACCTGGGTTTAGATAGAAAACTAATGAAACTGAAAATATTGTCAGTAATAAGGTAAATATCCACTTTCCTGAAATTTTCATGAAATTCTTTCTTTTTGGCCAAATATACCCTGAGGTCTAAAGAGCAATATTAAAATCATGATTGCTAAAGCTACGCCATTTTTAGCCTCTGTATGACCCTCCATAAAAGGTAAAGCAACTGAAACCTGTACAAAAATACCGATAAGTAATCCTCCTACCATAGCTCCGAATGAAGTACCTATCCCTCCGAGTACTGTTCCGGCAAATATAAGAAGTAGAATCAAAAAACCCATGTTATAGCGAACATCGTTAATTGTTGCTTGAAAAATACCAGCAAGGCCAGCAAGCATACTTGATGAAATCCAAGTAAATAGAATGATATTATCGGAGTTGACTCCTGAAATACTAGCTAGTTCATCAGAGTCTCTGACTGCCCTCATGGCTTTTCCTATTCGAGTAAATGTTAACAATATTCCAACTATTATCATTACAATTAATCCGGCGATTAAAACTTTAAAATTTCTAGGTGTCATGTCGACAAACCAATAGGTTTGACGTCTCTCGAGTTCCAATGGAAAGTTTTGAACTCTTCCGGTAGCAAATATTAAATATAGATGTCTTAAGAATATTGATAAACCAATCGTTACTACTAAAATTGCAATATTTCCCACCTCAGCTTTTCTTAGTGGTCTAAATAACAATACTTCTAATAGTCCCCCAAACACCCCGCATATGAAAACGGCTATGATTGCTGACAGAATAAAATCTATACCTAGGGGAGAAAATCTATCTAAATATATTATTCGAGAATCCACAGGGCTTGAAAAAAATAATGTAACTATGGCACCAAGAGCAATAATTTCCCCGTGGGCAAAATTTACTATTCGAGTCACACTATAAAGTAGCGATAAGGCAACTGAGGCAACTGAAATTATTATCCCTAAAAGAAGTCCGTTTCCTAATTGATCAACCATAAAGCTCTTTCATTCATCATTAAATATTACTTCGGAACCATCAATAATTTCAACTAATAATCTGTATGATTCATTTACTTGATTAAGAGTTCCAATAGTAGCATTTATCCACTCGGTTGGAGTTTGAGCATTACCCGAAACGACAATCGGTAAATTTTTTGATACTGTGATTTCATAAACACCATTAAGAATTAACTTCTCTAGCTTAAGATTTTCACCTAAATAGATTTCACCAGTACCCGACAAGCTAGCATTGCTTAGTTCTAAATTATCGAGACTGTAGTTTGAATCAATAGCAAAAATATCTAATTCCCACTTTGTCTTACTTCCTAATTCTAAATCCCAACCTTTTACTCGTAAAAGTGAGCTGGTTTCAACTCCTCTGAAAATAACTGCTCGAGGTTCTCCTTTCAAAGTTTCTACTGCTTCTGGATAACCAGAAGATCCTGGTTTATTAATAATGTCGACCTTATACCCAGTTCCCTGAACAGATTTTAAGTTGACCGAATTATTTTCATTAATTATGACTTTATAGCTGTCGACTTCGTTAAGAGTTAAATTATCAAAGGACGATTGATAGGAATAGGTGCCAAGAAAAGACGCCTTTGTAAAGTGTGCAAGTAAAAATATTAAGCCAATTGAAATCAAAACGGCATATGAGTAAAATTTTATAGTTTCGGTGATGAATTTAGATCTTGGGATAAAAACCAAGATCATCGGAATAAGTGTTAGTGGCCAGTAATCAAGATAGTCATAAATTATTGAAAGCCTTAAAAGTCCAAAAAAATATAGTGAAATGTGCAAACCAATAACAACAAGAAAAATTGCTCGTAATGTTGAATAGTAGTTTTTCACTGAGAGCCGGAGAGGGGAGTTGAACCCCTGACCTACGCATTACAAGTGCGTTGCTCTACCACTGAGCTACTCCGGCGAATATTAAAATGATAGCAAACATATATTTTGAGTTATTTTATTTTTTAATAAATAATTGATGCATTGCCACTGCGGCTGATACAGAAACATTTAAAGACTCCACATCATTATTCATATTAATACGAGATATTAAATCTAATTTTTTTTGAATCTCTTTACTAAGTCCATTTTCTTCCGAACCTACAAAAAGTGCGTATTTTTGTGATTTAAGATCTATATTATCTATTTCTATCTCACCATTCATATCTAGGCCAATAGTCCAGACATCTATGGAATTAAATTTCTTAATTAATGAAAAAATTGAGTTGTAGAAAATAATCTCTACTTTTTCCAAACCACCACTTGCTATGGAGAAAGTTCTTTCTGTTATTTTTACAGATCTTTTGAGGGGTATGGCAATTACTTCAAAGTTAAAAGCGGCTGCGCTGCGTGCTATAGCGCCAATATTATTTGTATCCTGAATATGGTCGCATACAATGAAGTTTTTATGTTTGAATTTCTCTAAATCTTTTTCTTTATAGGTTTTTTTTGGTTTACAAAGGGCGACAATAGAGTGCCTAGGATGGTAAGGCCATTGTTCTTTTGAGTTAACTACAGCAATTTCAACCTTATTTTTTTTAGCTAGATTTAAGATTGCATCAAAATTTTCTGATTTGTTTTCTTGCAGTATATAGCTTACTTTTGTTGCTCTCCCAGAGTCTAAAACAGATAGAACTGCATTCTTGCCTTCAATTATTGTTCCAAGACCAGTCATCTTTTTTCCCATCCTCAATTTTTATACCAATTTTCAAAAGGCTGTCGCGCATTACATCTGCAATTTCATATTCTTCATTAGTGCGATGTTGTTCCCTAATTATTATGTACTCATTCATAGCTTGTTCTATGGATTCAAAAATAATTCCGTAATTATCAAAGTAATTAGCTAACTTTTCATCGGATAGTTGTTCAGTCTCTGCTTTTAAAAATGTGAAGCCTAAAGTATGAAAAATATATCTTATTGTTGCCTTTAAATCATTTTGAATTAAATGATCAAGCTTTGTTGAATTATTAATTTGTAAAAAAATTTCACCAATAAGTTTCGGTGTATTTAAATCATCTCCCATACATTCTTCAAAGAGGTTGATAAGATTTTTGTCAATGGGGCCTGGTTTTGTGTCTTTGATAAATTCGGCTATTTTATTAAAGGTAGTTTGAGATTCAATTAGCAAGTCTTCGCTGAACTCTTGAGGACTTCTGTATTGTGCTCTCAAGAAATAGAATCGCATTACATCTCCACCATATTCATCTATATAATCATTAAGAATTTTTACATTACCCTCAGACTTCGACATTTTTTTTCCTGATAGATTGATCATTCCATTATGGAGCCAATATTTGACAAAATTTTTATTTGGATAAGCTGCTTTTGACTGTGCCAATTCATTTTCGTGGTGAGGGAATATTAAGTCATTACCACCACAGTGAAAATCAATTTCTTCACCAAGTATTGTATTTATCATAGCTGAGCATTCAATGTGCCATCCAGGTCTTCCTTTACCCCAAGTTGATTCCCAGTATGGCTCACCTTCTTTTGCAAATTTCCATAATGCAAAATCTTCTGGTGCTTTCTTGTCGTCCTGAATGTCGACTCTTGTTCCTGAGATAACTTCCTCTAACTTTCTTCCTGATAGTTTTAGATAATCAGTAAAAGCTGCGGTATTAAAATATACTCCAGACTCAGAAACATAGGCCATATCTTTATCAAGGATTTGCTTAATATACACTATTATTTCATCAATATATTCTGTCGCTTTGGGCTCAAAGTCAGGAGAAAGACAATTTAAATTGCTATAAGCTTGCTCAAACTCTTTTGAAATTTTATTAGCCAGCTCTTTAAATCCAATATTTTGCTCTGAGGATTTAATGATAATTTTGTCATCAATATCAGTAATGTTCCTAGCAAATGAAACGTTGTAGTTTAAATACTTTAAATATCTAATAAAAAAATCAAATACTACTGATGACCTTCCGTGGCCAATGTGTGGAGAAGATTGAACTGTTGGTCCGCAGAGGTAAACTTTGACATCATCTGATGACAGTTCTACTTTCTCGAGAGATTTTGTGAAAGAATTATATAGATTAAGCATTGCTCAGAGATATCGATACCAATGCTGCTGATGCTTCGTTTTTCCCAATAATTCCCAATTTATCTACTGATTTACCCTTTAGGTTTATTTTATTTTCATCCAAACTTAATAGTTTCGAAATATTGGCTTCTATGACCTCTCTTTTTGAAGAAATATTTATCTTTTGAGATATTATTGTCATGTCAATATTATTAATTACAAATCTTGAAAAATTTATCTCGTCAAGAATTTCATTAAGCATCTCAAAACTTGGTATATTGTCAGGTGTGTTCTGATTTGATGGAAAATAATAGCCAATATCTTTATTTCCGGTTGCCCCTAAAATTGCATCAATTAGGGCGTGTAAGAGTATATCTCCATCTGAATGTGCTTCAAAACCATCTTCATCAAAAACTACTCCACCAAGAGTTAGAGGTTTAGATTTAGAGTGTTTGTGTATATCCCAACCAGTACCAATAAACATTTATAATTCCAGTCTAATAAAAGATTCTTGATCTGGTCTATAAACCGTCGTCTGGATCTTCTTCAGGGAGATACTGGTTAATTTTTTCTACTGCAGCTTCTTCATCCACACCCAATGCACAAGCCACTTCACTTGCAAGGGTGATTCTAGCTTTTGCTAACATCCTTTTAAGAGCAGGAGATATTCCTTTATTAATCTGAGCATGNGTGAGGTCTCTTACAACTTCAGCGACTTGAATTATATCTCCAGATGTCATTTTCTCAGTCAATACTTTATACCAACGACTCCAATTTGTACCAGCTTCTTCAGGTTTTTCTTTAAATATAGGAAAAACTTTTCGTGAAACTGCACTTTTTGAAATTACAGGTCTTATAACCTCGTCTACGCTGTCAACGGGAACCATTACTGTAAGCCCATCTTGTAATACCTCTATCTCAAAGTATTGAATTCTCTTTGACTTTGGTTCACCTTCAACGAAAACTTCTACATTTTTATTAACTTTTCTAACAACTTTTGCTGCACCATGATGTGGGTGAACAACAAACTGATTAGGTTTATATTTATCTTCAATTTTTTTTGTTTTTGTTGCCATAGAATTAAACAATACTATATTTTGTGAGCTATCTAATGCCCATTTATATAAGAAAATCCAATATTTTTTAATAGAGTATCGAAATAATCACGTAGTTGTTGTGCCCTATTTCTACCGATACCGTCAACCTGAAAAAGCTTGTCTGTAGATGCTCCTAATAACTTAGGTAGGGTTTTAAATTTCTTTATTAAAGGGTCGTGAAGGTTATCTGGCAGCCCTGGTAGTCTTGCCAATACTCTATAACCTCTGGGTGTAGAAATTTCATCTAACGGCTGCATCATCAATATTGCCCCAAGATGAGAAATTGTATTTAATTCTTCATATGTCATATTCGAGATCTCACTCTTTGCTTTTTTGATATTTCTATATTTTTTAGATGGGAGATGGTCTTTCAAGACTAAAGACAAGGTATATTCGACTCCTGATTCTAGAGATTCAATTTGAATCATGACAATACCAGCTTCTTCACCTAAATTTTCAGCTTCATTTTTTACCTGGTTAGCTAATCGTATTAAGAGCTCCCCTCTCTGAATTACAGTAAGTACTTGTTGATTGGTAATGGTATCTTCCATTTCAAGTTCTCCTAGCTGAAGCAACACCTCATCAAAACGTCTTCTCATTCTATCTACAGACTGTAGTGATTCGTTTACTCTTCCAAGTATCATTGCAGGTTCTTCAAGTTCAATGACTTTCATATTGTGAAATACTTTTATCGCAGATGATTCCTCTGATACTGCTATTACCTTGAGATTTGTCTCAGCAGAGACTCTCTCAGCAGTTCTGTGTCTAGTGCCTGTTTCAGAAGTTTGAAGATTGTCAGATGGGTTCAAGTGAACATTGGCTTTTAATATAGTTGAAACATTTTCATCTACAATGACTGCACCATCCATCTTTGCTAGTTCGCTAAGCATTTCTGGTGTGTAAGAACAATTTTTTAAATTAATACCCCCACTAGAGATTTTTTCTAACTTATTTGAACTACCAATAACGATAAGTCCACCACTTTTTTTATCGGCTATTAAATCAACACCTTTTCTTAGCGGTTCTCCTGGAAGTAGGTAATTTTTATTCATATTTTTATCTATTCTTTTATTATTTGAGTATTTTATTTATTGGAATGTTACTGTATTATTTTATTATTAATTTAGTTTCTAAGGTATTTAGTGGAAAACATAATATGTAAAGCTTGTTCAGCAAGCATTGANAAAGATCTTGAATTTTGTTCGAGCTGTGGTGAGTGGCTGGGATTAAAAATTCAAGATATGGAAGAAAAAGAGCCAACCAGCAATACCNCTACTGTTAGGAATAGGGTTCCCCAAATAAAGTGTCCTAACTGTGGNGCCCTTAATCTTCCATCTATAAAAAATTGTAAGGAATGTGGAAATCCTCTCATAAAACCTCTCTCAAGTTACGGTGCTGCTGATCTTCCAAACAGGAAAGAAGTGCCGGGGATTAGAGCAGTATTTTTTCTAGCCCTTATTGTTCCGCTTATTGCGGGAGCGAGCTTCTTTTATAACTCTAGAATTGCAGATGATGTAATTGAAGAAATTGCCGCTGTTGAACAAACAACAAGTACAAGTAGTTCAACGACTATACAAAGTGTTCTCCAAAAAATGTTCCCTATTTCTTGCACATCCTCAAGNCAACTTAATGATGAGTACTCNTGTGAGAANCTCTATGACGGAACATTGAAATCATGGCAAGATAATGAACTTGAATGNNTNGATGGATTTNTGGAGTTTACTTTCAGTGATCCNATGTATCTTGAATTTATAGTNTTTCAGAACCTNGAAAGNAGTAANTCNTTTAAAAGAAATTTTAAAGTCAGAGATATTCAGGTTACAACAGATGAAAACTCTATTTTGATTGAAAAAGAATTACAGAATAATAATGGCCAACAATGGATTGATATAAATTCAACAACAGCAACTTTAAGAATTGATATTTTAAGNGCNTACTCGGGTGAAGACATTGGAAATTCTAATGCTTTTAAAGAGTGTGCGATTCAAGAACTGACATTCTTTGGTAAAGGTTAATTTTGCTAACTAAAGAGCTATTGAATGAATTTTCTAAAGTAGAGGATAAAATTTTTACATTAAATGAGTTTCTATACAAAAACCCTGAGCTTGGTTATGAAGAAATTAAATCCCATAAAGAAATTACAAAATTAATTTCAAAAAATATATCCTCTGCAAAACTTAAAAAAGTTTCTGAAATGCCAACAGCCTTTACAGGCTTGATTAACAAAAAAGGATCTAGCCAAAAAACTATCTCAATATGTATTGAATATGATTCTCTACCTGGAATTGGACAAGCTTGTGGTCATAATATTATTTCTTCAATGGGCATTGGTGCTTTTTACCTTCTCTCTAAAAATATGGACAAACTATCTGATGCAATACAAATTGTAGGTTGTCCCGCGGAAGAAATTCTTCCTCTTTCTTTTAAAAATGGNGGCGGAGGTGGGAAAATTAAACTTCTTGAGAGGGGTGTATTTAAAAATAATAAAGCTGTTTTAATGATTCATCCAGCTACTAGAAATGAGGTAGACCCTCTCATGGTTGCTGTGAAGCAAATCGATATTGAATTTATAGGTAAGGCCGCTCATGCATCTGGATCTCCTTATATTGGAAAAAATGCACTCGATGCTCAGGTTTTAGCTTATAACTCTATAAGTGCACTTCGACAACAACTACTACCTACTGAAAAAATTCATGGAATTATTACAAATGGAGGAGAATCAGCAAATATTATTCCAGACTATACCCGCTCAAGTTGGATGATGCGGGCCCAAAAAACCTCTGGTCTAAAAGTGCTTGAAAGAAAAATTTTAAATTGCTTTAAGAGTGCAGCAACAGCGACAGGTTGTAAAGTAAACGTCATAGAAGGTAATGGGACTTATGAAAATCTGGTGACAGATAGCAAATTAGCAGATATTTTTATGGACTACTCTAAAGAACTTGGAATTGACATGAAAACTAATAAGCATTTTGATCAATCTAAAAATGGATCAACTGATTTTGGAAATATCTCTAAGAAGTTCCCTTCGTTACATGCATTTCTTGCGATTGTCCCTGATGATGGAAGTGTTGTTAACCACCAGCCAGAATTTGCTCATGCAACNGTTACAAAAGAAGCAAAGGAAGCAATTCGTAATGGTAGCGTTCTATTAGCCTCTACTATTTTAAAACTACAAGACTAGTTTCAAAATTAACTATAAATTACTATTTTGAAATAATGAATTTTTAGTATTTTGAATTATCTCATTCTCTTTATCTTCAGTTAAACCAAAATCTTTTTTTGCTATTTCGTACTCCTGAGACAATGTTGTCGAGGCCATCAAACGATTATCAGGATTTAGGGTTACATTAAATCCACTATTAAATAGTTTTATCACTGGGTGGCTTTCCAAAGTTATATCACTTGCACCAGATTTAATATTTGAAGATATACAGATTTCTAACGGGATCTTTTCTTCGAGAATATACTCAGCAGCTTTTGTGTTAGGCTCAAATAATCCATCATTCTCTGTGCATCCGTCAATAATTTGCCAGCCATGACCAATTCTCTGCGCTTTACAATTAAAAATAGCATCATCTATATAAGAGAAATTTGCAGCTTCTCCAGCGTGAATTGTAAGACCAATATCACTATTGTGTATTTTCATACACGCCTCAATATGTTTTGATGGTGGGTAACCATACTCCGGACCAGCTAAATCAAAACCAACAACTCCATTTAAATAATTACTAATTGCCAAATCTGCTACCTCAGAGGAATCTTCATTTTGCCTCATTGCACACAAAATAGAATTAAAGTTACCTCCAAATTTATCCATCCCCCTCTGAAGTCCTCTAGATACAGAGTCTATAACATTTTGTGGCTTCAATCCCTTCCTAAGATGCTGTAATGGTGCATACCTTAATTCACCCTGGGATATCCCATCTATCGTCAAGTCTTCAACTGCCTCATAAGCTACTCGCTCTAAAGACTCTTCATCTTGCATAATTGATATTGTTAATTCAAATTTATTAAATACTTGATTTTGCTGGGAAGAAATATTTTCAAAAAACCAATCAGCTAAAAGTTGTTTATCAGTAGTTGGAAGTTTTATGTTTAATTGATGAGCCAAATCTATGATGGTACTTGGTCTTAATCCTCCATCTAAGTGATCATGAAGTACGGCCTTATCTTTCAATTAAAGTCACCTGACTGAATTCTTTCTGTAAAACCTGTTTTATCAAAGATTTGACTTATTGTTTCTTTACCCTCATAAATTAGCTTCTCTTCATCAATTCTTACTAATTCATTATTCCTTAATACCTCAATACCATTTACAAATACATCTTTAATTTCTTTTGATGAAGCACACATAACAACGTTATTAATTACATCATGTAAAGGCTGCATCCTTGAATTGTTGATTTCAATTGAAATAAAATCAGCAGGTTGTCCTTCCGTAAGCGTTCCATTCATTTTATTTAAAGATATTCGTGAGATGTTCAATCTAGTAGAAATATCAAAAATTTCTTTTGGAGTAATTAATCTTCCTTTTGAATGAGTATTGTTAATTAAAATTGCAGCTCTCATTTCTTCGAGCATATCGTAATCATCATTTCCCCCAGAACAGTCAGTACCAATTCCCCATTCTGTATTATTTTTAGTTAGAAAATTTGTATCCATTGGCTTTCCTGAAAGACCATGAGTTGTAGGGCAAAAAATTGGGAAGCAGTTAGTCTCTGAAAGGATTTCTAAATCTCCTTCTTCTATAACTTTACAGTGGGCAGCAATTACATTGTTGTCTAATATCTCAAGATTAGCTGCATGCTTAATTGGGCTTGTTTTATATTTTTTCCTTATGTATTCCATCTCTTTTTGTGTTTGGGCTAAGTGAATGTGGACCGCTGTGTCTGATTCTTTTGCAAAGTTATAAAGTTCAACCAATATTTCTGGACTGACAGTTGAAGTTTCATGGGGAGCAACAACAGGGTGTACTGTTACAGATTTTTCCCATTCCTTTACAAATTTTTTTGCCTTACTGATTTCTTTTTCACCGGTCCAAGGACCATACTCAGTCATGACAGTGTGACCTATAAAACCTCTTATCCCAATTGTAGAAGCTGCATTCGCAACCGAGTCTGCAAAAAAATAGTGATCATTAATACTTGTTGTCCCAGATCTTATTGCATCTACCATTCCGAGTAGAGAAAGTTTATAGACTGAGTTTTCATCTAATGCAGGTTCAACTCCCCACATCACATCATAAAGTGCACTAGCACTACCATATCCCAATCCTTTTACTGAGTTTAAAGCAACATGTGAGTGAGCATTTGTAAACCCNGGAGAAATGATTACTTCCCCTAAATCTTCACTATTTTGTAGTTCATCAATTGTAAGTTCAGATCTTTTCTTTACCGTTTTTATACGAGAATTTTCAACGACTAAAGCTGAATCTTCGTGGATTGTATTTATGTCTTCAACAATAAATTTTGCTAAATAAATTTTATGATGCAATTAATTAGGACTCAGGAATTGCGACAGGTCTAACCTTAAGTCTCTGCCTAATGCCAATCAAAATTAAGACTACAACTGTTAAAGCATACGGAATCATTAGTATTAGTCGGGAGTCAAGTTCATAAACACCTTGTAGGCGAATTCCGATTGCATCTCCTAATCCAAAAAATGCACTTGCNCCGAAAGTACCTAAGGGNGTGTTATTTCCAAAAGATGATGCAACAAGCCCNATATACCCCTTACCTGCTGACATTCCTTCAGTNAACATCGTCAAATTTTCNAGAGAAAGAAATAATCCTGAAATTCCAGCTAATACTCCAGAGAAGACTGTTACTAACCATTTAATTCTTACAGTATTAATGCCTGCGTCTTCTGCGGCTTCAGGATTTTCGCCAGTTGCTCGTATTGCTGTCCCTAATCTTGTTCGGTAATAAACGATATGTAATGCTATAGCTAGAAAGAACATTAGGTATACCGAGTAGGTAAAGTCAGATAGAAAAGGCTCTAAAAATGAACCTTCAAGAAANGTTATATGAATAGGTTCAAAGCCGGCGATTCTTGGATCTGAGAAGAAACCTGCTTGTCCCCAAATTGTCCGCATTAAATAAGTAGTGCCGGCAAGTGAAAATATGTTTATCGCTAGCCCAGCTAATACTTCATCAGCACCCAGAGTAAATGAAAGTAGCCCAAACAAGACTGCTGTCATTAGTCCAGCAAAAAGTCCNGCAGCAAGACCAGCCCAAA
Source organism: Acidimicrobiaceae bacterium TMED189 (assembly GCA_002169845.1). Classification (GTDB taxonomy): domain Bacteria; phylum Actinomycetota; class Acidimicrobiia; order Actinomarinales; family Actinomarinaceae; genus Actinomarina. The sequence continues at coordinate 26,915 of NHIM01000008.1, forward strand.
CACTCTCTGTGTAATAACTAGCAAAAACACCTGCAAAAGCAGCATTTAGCATTTTGCCCTCAAGTCCGATGTTTAATACACCAGCCGCCGAACATAAAGCTGCGGCCATACCTACAATTGCAATTGGAGCTGTAGATCTTAAGAGGCTTCTTATAAGTGATATATCAAAGATTTCAATCCATTCCATTACATCTTCTTTCTTGAAAAGAAACTATCCATTTTTTTAACTAATGGATACTTTTCCAGTCCTTTTACTATTTTTTGAGCACTTACAAAGAAAATTAATATTGAAATTAAGACTATGATTATTTCTCGTGCTACGTCTGTTTTATAATCAACATAGAATCCACCATTTTTTATTGCTCCATAAAATAGTGAAGCTACGATTGCCCCGATGGGCTCTAGCTTTCCAAGTATACCAATCAAAATTCCATCAAAACCTTGATTGAATTCGAGTTCTTGGAAGAAATACCTTACTGCTCCTAAAACTTCTATTGCCCCAGCTAATCCACCAAGAGCACCAGAAATTAACATACCTATTATTGCTGATCTGTCAGATGGTATACCTAGATAGGAACTAAATCGAGACGGATACATGCCGACTAGTCCATCTCCTCCAGAACGTAGTTCGTAACCAAATGTAGTTTTATTTAGTATAAAGTGAGCAAGTATGGCGACAAAAACTGCTATGAAAAACCCTGTATTAAATTGTGAATTTGGAAATATTTGCTTGAGTTCTGCAGTTTCAAGTATTCTTTTTGTTGAAGGAGCAATTGGATCAGCTCTGAATGGTCCATTTGCCATATAAGAGACAAATAATACTGCAACGAAATTTAATATAATTGTAGAAATAATTTCACTCACTCCGGCATAAACTCTTAGTAGTGCTGGTAGTAACATCCAAGCAGCTCCTACACCCATTCCGATTAGAATACAAACGGTCACATGTGTGAAGTGTCCAAGATTTTCAAATCTATATCCAGCCCACCCGGCATAAAGTGCCCCAACATACATGGAACCATTTATACCTATGTTGAACATTCCAACTCTAAAGGAAACTAAAGTCGCAACAGCAGTTAAAATTAGTGGTGTGGCTTGATATAAAGAGTTAGCTATATTCCTTGTTCCTTTGAACCCACCTTCATAGAGAAACTTAGCGACTTCAGATGGATTATTTCCTGTAGCTGTAATTAGCACCCACGCCACAAGAGTTGTTATAAACAATCCTGCAAAAGTTACTAATACATCCTTAAACGAAAACTTGTCCATTACTCTTTGACTCCTGCCATATAGAGGCCCATTTGAGCTTGATCAACTTCTTTAGGATTTACCCATTTAACAATTTGTCCCTCATACATGACCGCAACTCTGTCCGCAACAGCCATGACCTCATCAAGTTCTGCTGAGACTAATAACACAGCCCCTCCTTCATCTCTCATTTGAACTAATTGTTCATGAATTGCTTCAATATTTCCAATGTCTACACCTCTGGTTGGCTGTGAGGCAATTGTCAAAGTCGGGTCTTCAGATAGTTCTCTAGCGACAACAACTTTTTGCTGGTTACCACCTGATAGCGACTTTACTTTTAAAGAAACACTCGGGGCTCTGATGTCAAAATCCTCTTTTAGACTATTTGCATGTTTAGCAATTTTCTTCAAGTTAAAAATTCCCCTCGATGAGAGTGGTTTTCTAAAGTAAGAATTTCCAATTAAGTTTTCCCATATACTCAACTGAGTATTCAATCCGGTGTTTGTCCTGTCTTCAGGAATGTGTGCAACCTTTTTTCTTCTAATATTTTTTGGACTACTTGAAGCTATATCTTCACCTAAGTAGTGAACCGTACCTTTGCTTGCCTTTCTTAGCCCTGTTAAAGCCTCTACAAGCTCAGATTGTCCGTTCCCCTCAACACCAGCAATTCCAACTATTTCACCAGCATTTATACTCAGGCTTACCCCATTCACAGCTAAAAGGCCCCTTGCATCATGGACCCATAAATCTTGTACATTTAAAATTTCTTCTTTTGGCTGAGCTTCTTCTTTTTTGACTTGGAGGAAAACTTCCCTTCCAACCATTTGCGAGGCNAATTCTGTTATAGATGTGTTTTTTGTTTCTGAAACACCCTGAACCTCTCCATTTCTCATTACTGTTACCCTGTCAGCAATTTCCATTACTTCTCTAAGCTTATGGGTAATAAAAATAACTGTCTTACCCTCATCTACTAATGTTCTAATAACNTTAAATAATTCNTCTGTTTCTTGAGGNGTTAAAACAGCAGTCGGCTCATCTAAAATTAATATATTTGCGTTCCTNTATAGAGTTTTTAATATNTCTGTTCTCTGTTGCACNCCTACAGAAGCATCTATCATTTTCAAACCAGNNTCTACTTTAAAACCATATTTTTCAGCTATCTCAACAACNAACTTNTTTAGCCCTTTCCAATCTATNAGNCCCTTNCTNTTNCTNGGCTCNTGCCCTAGGCCAATATTTTCTGGAGCAGTAAAACTTGGGACGAGTGTAAATTCTTGATGNACCATNCCTATGCCNAGNTTTATTGCAGTTTCTACCTTGTTAATAATATGTTTTTCNTCATTAATAAAAATTTCTCCTTCATCNGGTTGCTCAATTCCATANAGAATTTTCATTAAGGTNGATTTNCCTGCACCATTTTCTCCNACTAAAGCATGTATTTCNCCTTTGTTGACTTGNAATTCTACATTTTTGTTGGCAATAACGCCGGGGTAAGATTTTGTGATATTTTTTAAATGTATTGCTGATTCTTTATTCATATTTTTGATTTTTATTATATATTATCTTAATAATTTAGCCCGACTTACGTCGGGCTAAATTAAATTTTAACTAGTGAATNGTTTATTAGCCACCAGCTGTTACGTCAGTAACAACAATTTCACCAGAAATGATTTTTGCTCTAACTTCTGCAACTTCAGCAGTCAAAGCTGCGACTTGGGCTGCCATATCAGCAGGTCCTTCGTCAGCAAATAATGAACTTCCATCAACCAACCATGTTGGTCCAACACCGTTTTCAGCAGAACCGTATGAGTTTATTGAACTCATTACCATTCCTGCGTCTACTCTGTCACTGATTGCTGCGTAAACTGAGTAGTCTACGTTTTTCATCATTGATGTGATCATTGTTCCAGGATGCATAAAGTCTTGATTTGAGTCAACACCTATTGCAAAGTTTCCTGTTTCTTCTGCAGCTTCATATGCTCCGTTACCAGTTGAACCACCAGCTGCAAATATAATATCCGCACCTTGTTCAAAACAAGCTAATGCAATTTCTTTACCTTTAGCAGGATCTCCCCAGCTTCCGGCATAACCATCACATACTTTTATATCAGGATTAGCGTATCTAGCGCCTTCTTCCCAACCAGTTTGAAATTTTCTGATAATTGGAACGTCCATACCGCCCATGAAAGCTACATGACCAGTTTTGGAAAGTTTTCCAGCTATATATCCAACCTCAAATGAACCCTCATGTTCTTTGAAAATAAGGTTTTGAACGTTAGGCAATAAGTCACCATTATCCGCTGTTACAACCATATCGACAATCGCAAATTGTACATCTGGGTTAGCTATCGCTGCTTCTTTTGTAATTTCTGCTTCTGAGAAACCGATCGTAATGATCATTTCTTTTCCATCAGCTAGAAAGTTTTGGATAGCAGCTGCTCTTTCGCTAGGTTCTGTTTCTACATAGTCTCCTTGAATGCCAAGTTCAGCTACAGCTTTGTCGTAGCCTCTTTTAGCAGAGTCCATGAAAGAAAGGTCGCCTAATGCGCCAAGAACGATACCAACTTTTAATCCCTCTGGTTCTGCTGCAGGTGCTGCAGTTGTAGCAGGTGAATCTAATGATTCTTCCTCAACAACGACTTCAGCAACTTCCTCTGTCGCAGTATCTG
>NHIM01000002.1 GCA_002169845.1 Acidimicrobiaceae bacterium TMED189
TGAATCCTGACATTTTAAGTCCAGGAGAAAGATGTGCTTCTACGTCAAATAGNAACTATGAAGGTAGNCANGGTGTAGGAGGTCGTACCCATTTAGTNAGTCCAAAAATGGCTGCNGCCGCAGCATTGCATGGAAAATTTGTAGATATANGAGAAATATAAAATGAANAAACTNAAAATAATAAAATCAACCATGCTCCCNCTAAATATGTCTAATGTTGATACAGATCAAATAATGCCAAAACAGTTCCTTAAGCGTGTTGAACGATCTGGCTATGGAGAGTATTTATTCTACGACTGGAAGAAAGATCCAGATTTTCCATTGAATAACGGCCTCTATAAGGGCGCAAAAGTTTTAGTAGCAGGNGATAATTTTGGGACNGGNTCATCTAGAGAACANGCCCCNTGGGGTCTNCAAGACTGGGGTTTCGAGGCCATNATTTCAACAAAATTTGCAGATATTTTTAGATTAAATTCAATAAATATAGGTCTTGTGCCTATTGAGACTAATCAAGAAAATGTAGAAGGTTTATTCAGTAAAATCGATACAGATTCAGAAACGATAATTCAAATTTCGATTGAAGATAAGACAGTTGTTTGTGNAGACATTAGTTTTTCATTTAGTTTAGATGATTTTTCTCAAAAAAGAATCATAGAAGGTCTAGACAAAATTGACATCACTCTTGGATATTTAGATCAAATAGAAAACTTTAGTCAATCAAGAAAGCNCTGGAAGCCTAAACTAGTTTAGATAAAGATAAACTTAAGCTTTCAGCAACCTCTTCTGAAAGCAAAAGGCCACTGTGTATCTGTAAAGATGGTTTTAGATTTTCACTTTTACTGTATTCCTCAAACCAATTTTCAATCANGAGATTGTCTANATATTTTTGCAGATTTGTTGATAACTCAATNGANGAAGTTTTAGGTACTGCACCTGGGAGNTTTGCAATAGCAGAGACAATTACACCATTTCTAATTTCAAATGGTTCGCTATGTGTGTTTGGAGTTACTCCTTCAACACAACCACCCTGGTCAATAGCTACGTCGACAATCACTGATCCTTTTTCCATCTGATTNATATCTTCTTGTGTAACTACAATGGGTGGCTTCCTTCCGGGTAATAAGACTGCACCAACTACTAAATCTGCAGTTCTAATTGCCTCAGTAGCTTCATCGCTTCCACTTATATGTGTGGAAATATTCTCACCATATTTATTTTTTAATTCCTTCAAAATGTTCTCATTTACATCAATTGCGGTTACGAATGCACCAATTTGAATGGACTTATGAATAGAGCTTTTACCAACTTCTCCACAACCAATGACTGTAACTTTTGAATTTCTTTCATCTGAAATTGAAGATAAAAGCAAACCCTTGCCTGCAGAGGAATACTCTAAAAATTGCATGCCTTTTTGCACTGCCAGGTTGCCAGCAATTTTTGACATTGGTATTAACAGTGGATACTCATCTTCATCCATTATCATTTCAGTTGCAATAGCTGTTAGCTTTTTTTCTATTAACATTTTTGTTAATGAGAGATTTGAGGCCAAGTGGAGATAACCAAATATTACATGTGAAGAATTGAGGAGCTCAAATTCTTGCTCTTGAGGCTCTTTTACTTTGCAAATAATCTCTGAAATATCATAGAGCTCATGTGCAGTGGGTACAATTTTTGCACCTGCAGATTGATAATCTTCATCGGTGAAGCCTGAACCAAGCCCAGCATTTGTTTCAACGAAAATATCCGCTAAACCNGTAAATTGAGTTATATGTTCAGGTATTAAAGAAACTCTTCCCTCATCTTTTTTTACTTCTTTGGGAATGCCAAGTTTTTTAATCATTTGATGGGACTGTCTCCTGAAGNTGTTTATCAAGATATTTCATGAAGGGCGTACCTCCAGTTCCAACAATATTCGAATTCGAATCATTAGTTAATGACTGCTCATATATGTATATTCTCGCATACTCCAAATGCTTATTTCTAAATATATGTACCTCTTTAATAATTTCATCAATTAAATTTTTATCTTCATCATTTATAGAATCAACTAACGAACTTCTCTCAGTTTGTGACCAAGAATCTAAATCATTCAATAAATCTCGGTGTTCCTTCGGCATATATAACCTCATTTCATCTAGATATTCCTTTAATGGGTCATCAGAGTGAGTAACTCCTAATAAAGCATCGAGCATTGGAACAATTGAACTTTGAGCCCCAGTCTCCCCTCTAAATATTTGAGGCTTTCCATTATATTCCTCAACCCCTTCATAAATAACTCCTTCGGGTGTTGTTGGATTGTTCTTCCATCCAAAGATATAAGGTCTTACACGGTTGTAGTAAATGAATGGGTCACACTTTTCAGGCATTCGATTCATAATATGATTAATCTTTTTTATACTTTNTAAGGCGTGTTCAAGATTTGTATCATNACCTGAGTCAAAAAAATATTTGTTTAATGATGATAATATTTCTTTTGCCTCGTATTCTATCGCTACATGAATCATGATGAACCAGTCTTCATCTACGCCACCCAAGAAATTCTGTACTATAACTATATTTTCTAAATCAAATGGTGTGGAAGAATCAAGGATTTTCCAATTGTTCAGTGCATAGGATGCATATGAAAGAATAGGTGGTCTCTCTAATTTTAATGAAATTTTGTGCCATGTTTTAGCAATCTGAGATGGTATTACGTTTAAATCATTCTTTTTTCCCCACATGAANGCATGGCCGATATAAGAGTAGACAAGCATTGCCCTCTCTAGTTGAGGCACTGTTAAATCCTCTACATTCTTCTCAACTTCAAGTTGTAAAACTCTCGCTTCAATTTGTTCATTAGCCAGGACTTTTGGTAGTTCTAATGCCAGCTTCTCGACATCTGAAAATGTGTCAGGGAGCTTTAAGCAAATTTCTTCTGGAATAAATCCTCTATTGAGTAATTCTAAGTTCATTGTTTCCCCCCCTNATGTTTACATTAAAATGTACTTTCTTATTATTTTTAATGTTAACTAAGTTATAGATAGATGAAGAGTAATTTTTTTGTAATACTAGGAAATCAGCTATTTGAACCAGACTATTTGATTAAAAATGGTTGCNATGAAGTATATATGGCTGAAGATCATGGATTATGTACTACTTTNAAATACCACAAATCAAAAATTTATTTATTTCTTGCCGCAATGCGTGAATATAACGATGCACTTATAGAAAAATCAATAAAGACTAANTATTACAAACTNGATGAACGAANNGACTCAGATGACTATGCATCTTTTTTGNTTAAATTTCTCACTTCAAAAAACATTAAAAAAATTAATATTTTTGAAATTGAAGATAAGTCTTTTGAAAAANNTTTTATTGATACTNTCTCAAAAGCCAATATTGATATAGAGATACACAAAACTCCCATGTTCATATTTGATAGAGATAAGTTTANAACTATGGCTAANGGGAAAAAAGTATATAGGATGGCATCTTTTTACCAAAAAGCTAGAAAAGAACTTGGAATATTAATGGACAAAGAAAACAAGCCTGTTGGNGGAAAATGGTCTTTTGATGAGGAGAATAGAAAAAAAATTCCTAAAAATACAGTTATTCCCGAANTANCNTTGCCGNAGAAATCAATCCATCATGAAAGTATTAGCAATTTAATANCTACAAAGTTTCATGATCATCCAGGCAGTTTNGAAANAATATGGTTTCCTGTAAATCGNAAAGGTGCAGTAAAACAACTTAANGAGTTTTTAAATATTAGATTTGAGAATTTTGGAAGATATGAAGATGCAATGCAGCAAGACCAAAACTTTTTATTCCACAGTTGTATTAGTCCATTTCTGAATATTGGTTTAATTACACCAAAAGAAGTTGTCGATAAAGCTATTAAATACGCAGAAAAAAACTCTATTCCCTTAAATTCACTTGAAGGCTTCATTCGTCAAATTATTGGCTGGAGAGAATTTGTTAGGGGTATCTATCAGGAAGAGGGTNTNAATCAGTTAAACAGTAACTATTGGAGTAACAAAAAAAAGCTAACCTCGTCATGGTACGACGGAACAACAGGAATTGTCCCACTTGATGACTGCATCAAGACCACACTTAAGGATGGATACATACACCATATACCAAGACTTATGGTGATAAGTAATATCATGAATCTTTGTGGTATTGATCCAAAAGAAATTTACAAGTGGTTTATGGAAATGTATATTGATTCTTCAGAATGGGTTATGGTTCCAAATGTATTTGGTATGGCAACCTATGCAGATGGTGGACTGATGTCAACAAAGCCTTATACTTGCGGTTCCAACTATATTCTCAAGATGAGTAATTATAAAAGAGGCGACTGGTGCGATACTTTAGATGGACTTTATTGGAGTTTCACAGAAAATAATATAGACTTCTACAAATCAAATCCTAGATTATCACTTTTGACTCGCTCACTGGAAAGGCTTGACCCAGATAGAAAAAAACATATATTTTCAGAAGCGAAGAAATTTATTAAAAATAATACAATTTAACTTTTTGAATTTAAGTAATTTCTAAGCATTATTGGTTCATCTGTTATCACTCCGTCACAACCAATATCAAGGCAATGTTGAAATTTTTCTGTTGTGTTTACAGTCCATATATGAAGTTGAAGGTTGTTTAACTTGCAAAATTCCCATAACTTTTTTGAATGAATCTGAAGGCCCTTCCAGTTATATGGAGACTGTAGGGCTTGAACTTTAAGACTCCTAACTTTCTTCGGCAAAAACTTTGCGATAGCATTTTCCCTAAATGTTCCTGATGATATTATTTTTCCTTTTGTTACATTCAAAAATTCGTCAAGCCTTTTTGGGCTAAAAGACGATACTAAAACTCTCTTTTCTGCTTTAAGTGAGAATATAATTTCAGCAATGTGTGCCGCCATACCAGATTGTTTTAGATCTAAATTAAATTTCAAATCTTTGTTGAACTCAAGTGCATCAGCTAAGCGTATAAAACTTGTTTGCATGTTATTAAGACCTTTTTGCTTGTAGAACTGGAATCCTGCATTTATTTTAGAGATATCATTCCAATTGAAATCTTTCACCTTGCCTTTTACATCAGTTGTTCTATCAAAGGAGTCATCATGATGTAGAAATATTTCTCCATCTTTAGACATTCTTAAATCTGTTTCAAAATGGGTAAAACCTTCTTTTGTTATGAATTCGAGTCCATGTTTTGTATTTTCTGGCACAATATTAGACCCACCTCGGTGCGGTATTATCAAGGGTTTACTGCCCTCAAAATATTCAAAATTAACCAGAAACACCGCCTGTAAAGTTAAATTCTTTTAGATGTAATTTGGGTACTTTTAACATCCCTTCTCCAAATTCAGAGTCAGCATATCTAGATTTATCTCCTACAGAAATTACATTTCCCTGACTTAAAGATGTTATAAAACTTTGAGTGAATCTAAGTCGACCAATTGGTTTTGTAATTTTTCCATTTTCAATCAAAAATGAACCATTTCTATTTAAACCTGTCACAACCTGTGTTATTGGGTCTAATACTCTGCAGTACCAAAATTCATTAATATAAATTCCTTTCTTAACACTAGAAATCATGTCATTCTGACTTGTCTCGCCATTATTAAGGTTCAAGTTTGTACCTATTCCTCCAAAATAGTCGTCAGCTCCAAAAAATTCATGGTGTGTATTTTCCATATTCAACTCTTTAGATGTCCTTCTAGTGTGAAAATAAGTTTTTGGCACACCATTTTTGATAATTTCTAAATTATATTTCTTTGCACCAGATGCATCAATTTTAAATCCAATAGATTCATCATCTTCAGGTGTGTCGAACAAATTAATTTTTTCATCAAATTGATTTTCATTAAGCAAAATCGGACTCATTCCATCAATCTTACTTTTTGCATTAAGCCCATAAACAGATAGGAATACCAAGATAGTACTTACAGCTTCATGACCAAGAATTACTTCATACTTTCCAGGATCAATATCTATTGGATTTTGGCTATCAACCGCTAACTTTGCTGCTTCTTTTCCTGTTTCTGAGGCATCTAAATTGTTTATATTCACAGCTCCCCTATGGGATGAACCAGCGGAAGTATCTGTTCTAAATATTCCATCAATAAATGCACTTGATGAGGTATCGGATGAATTTAATCCATTTGTGTTCCAAATAAAAAAATTATTTAAATATGTTGAACAATATCCAGCAGCATTCATATCTTTACCTTCGTTAACAAAATCTCTTACTAAATTTGCTCTTTCCTCTGGATTTGCTTCATGCTTTTCTTGAAAGCCTTCATAGGACTCTGTCTTACCAGTAAGTCCTGCCCAAGTTGTGTCATTAGGACTTTGCTCTAATGATTCAAGAGCTTCTTTTACAAATTCCTTTGAATTCTTAATTCCTGTAATATTTTTTGACCTTGAAATAGTTTTACCATCTTTATGTATTGTCAAAAAAACATCGGCGGACTCTTCGTCAACATTCTGATGTATATGTGAATTTGCGAACCTAGTTAATGCACTTTTGGAGTGCATCATCTTTATTTCACATTCAACACTATTTGGAATATGGTGTTGTAAATCACCGAGCAACTCTCTCCAGATATTCAACCTCTAACCCCAATTCTTGTATTTTTAAATCTGGCAGGTGAAGCAGGGTGCCCAGTATGACCAATTTGACTAGGTTGACCTTTTCCACAATTTGGAGTGCCCCAAAATACCCACTCATCTTCATTGGCAAGCATGTCCATGTTTCCCCAAAATTCAGGTGTTATTCCTGTGTAGGTTGGATTCTTAACCATATCTATTATTTTCCCATTTTTTACTATCCAGCCTGCCTCACACCCAAACTGGAAATTTAATCTCAAATCATCTATTGACCATGATCTGTTTGTCTCCATATAAATTCCATTGTCTGTAGATTCAATAATTTGCTCTAAAGAAGACTCGCCCGGTAACAGTCCTACATTTGTCATTCTCACCATTGGCAGTCTTGCAAACCCATCTGCTCTTACCATCCCTCCTGGCTTCACTCCTGCAATCGCTGCACTGTCTCTTCCTGACAAAACTCCTGTCCAAATTCCCTCTTTAACGATGTCAACGCGTTGTGCTGGAGTTCCTTCATCGTCATACTTAAATGTTGCTAATGCACCAGGAAGAGTTGCGTCAGCAACTATATTCATTAACTCTGATCCATATTTATGCTTATTTAATTTATCTAACTCTAAATGAGATGTGCCAGCATAAGCAGCCTCCCAACCTAGAATTCTATCCAACTCAATTGCGTGTCCTACTGACTCGTGAATTTGTAAAGCTAATTGACTGCCTTCTAAAATAAGATCCATCGTTCCTTCAGGACATTGTGGAGCAACTAATAGCCGCTGTGATTCTTCGGCTAATCTTTGTGTATGGTTTCCAAATTCAAATGACTTTATAACTTCCCATCCACCAGTTCTGTATTCGCCAAAGGATTGTGGATAAGATCTTATCTGCGTTTCGCCGTCTCCAACTGATAAGGAAGATATGCCACCACCAGACTCAATTATATTTTGAAAAATTTCATGGCCTTGACTTGAGCAAAACCATTTTTCTGTATCCCAGAAATCAAGTCGTCCCGAAGATCTTGAGCTTCCCAATTTTTTCATTTGTTCTGTAGAATTCACTAAAAGATCTATTTGTTCCGTTGATGATACCGTGAATGGGTTTTCCTCATGAGGGGTTGTATATTCATCTTTAACAGCTGGAACATCTGCAAAAGGAGTTTCTTTGCCTGAGACAGCTCCAGATGCTTTAGCTATTTCAAATGCTTTTTTACCAGAGGAGATTAGTGATTCTTTTGATAGGTCGTAGGTTGAATAAAACCCCCAGGAAGATCCTACTAAAGCTCTTATACCTAGGCCAATTTTTTCAGACTCATTAAAATTCTCTACCTCACCATTTTTCGCTGCAATACTTCTGGACTTTGAAACTAGTATTCTTGCATCTGAATACCTTGCACCAGAACTGATTGCGGAATCAATAGCGATGTTGAGTAAATCAAACATGTTAATAGATTAACAATTGTTTTAGAAAGTTAGAAACTCTTTATATGATTTAAACTAAGTCTTGTTCTCTGATTCCAAATGAAGGGTGTCGAAGACGGCAAAGTGCTAGTTTTTCTAACTGTCTAATTCTCTCTCGAGTTAAATCAAACTCTTCACCAATTTCTTCTAGGGTTCTAGGTACACCATCATAAAATCCATACCTTAATGCAAGTATTCTTCCTTCTCTTTCTGGAAGTCTGCTGATACTATCTCTTAAGCTCTCAGCAACATCTAAGTCTTGAACAATTAATGACGGATCACTTGCATCCTCGTCTTGAATAAAATCTCCAAGTTGTGCCCCATCTTCACCTACAGGTTGTTCTAGTGATACAGTGTCAGCTACGCTTAAGGCTAATTCAACCTTATCTACTCCAACTCCAGCTTCTTTAGCTATCTCTTGAGGCTTAGGATCTCTACCCAATTCAGCTTTAAGTTGTGCTTGAGCTGCTCTAACAGCTGCCATAGTGTCGTGAAGATGTACTGGAATTCTTACAGTTCTGGATTTATCAGCAATTGCTCGAGTAATTGCCTGCCTAATCCACCATGTGGCATAGGTAGAAAACTTGAACCCTTTTCTCCAGTCAAACTTTTCAACAGCCCTTATTAAACCCAAGTTACCTTCTTGAATGAGGTCTAAGAAATCGATACCTGATGTGTTTGCNTATCTTCTAGCATTAGCTACNACAAGNCTAAGGTTAGCTGTNAGNAANGCNTCTTTTGCCTCTGCTCCTTTTTTTCTNTCTCTCTTAAGCCTAATTTCNCCTTTNTTATCTTTNAANTGTTTTTTACCTAGCTTTATAGAAGCTTTNTCTCCAGATTCAATTTTTTGAGCAAGTTCTACTTCTTGTTCAGCAGTTAATAAGTCAAANTTTCCNATNGCNGTTANATATTGGCTAACAAGATCTGTTGTTAANTTNCCTTTATCATCAGCAAGTTTTTTAACAAGAGATTTAGCCTTTTCTTTAGCAGCCGCCTCTTGCTCAGGTGTTAAGCTATCTTCGTCTACAGCCACCTGCTCTTCAATCTTTGATTTTTTTGGCTTTGCCGGTATTGTTTTAGTTACCATCAGTAATTTGACCTTTAATTATCATTTCTAGTTACAGAAATGTAAGGATAAACATATTTTTGATATAAACCTAATCGATACATGAATTATTTGGTAGTTATAGACTTATCTCGAGTTTTTTCCATACTTATGTATATATATGTAATCCAAAGTAAATCTGCAACTAGTAAATGTACTACACTGAAGAAAATATTTATATTTATAAGAACATTGAGGACACCTAAAGTTACACCGACTATAACTAGGATTCTTATTTGACTTGTCCTTATATTAAAGTTCTCCTCAAGTCTTCTTGACTCTCTAAATAAAACAAATGAAAGAATTGTGGATGCAATTGGGTGTAGAAGTCTTAGCCTTGTGAGTAGCTCTGAAGTACTATCAAAGTCTTCAACTAAACCAGCTATAAATGACTCACTTGGAAACAAAACATCCGCAAGCGCCGCGATTGAGCCTGTTGCCCCAGTCAATACAAAGAGAAACGTTATTATTTTAAAGTTTCTATCTATGATGCTGCTTATCTTAATTTCTGGATTTTTTGTTAGTTTAAAAATTATTGTGTACATAGCAAGAAGTCCAAAAGTATTCACTAAATGAAGAGGGACTGCAGCAACTCTTGGCCCAGAGCTGTTCATTCCCACCCATTCGTATAAAACTATTACTGCCCCTATTAGAGCCTCAAGGAGTACAAAAAAAGTCAGATAGTTGATAACTTTTTTTTGAGTACTAGTAACTGAAGGNTCAAAAGATTTTATAAATATTGCAAGAGTTACGATTAACAATAGGCCACTGATTGCTCTGTGTGAAAACTCAATTTGCTCAGAAGCAGAGTTTAAAGATGGAATAACTCGTCCGTTACAGCTTGGCCACGAGGATCCACATCCATCTCCAGAGCCAGTGGCTCTAACCACTGCACCAGCAATAATTGAAAAAATTGAAAGTNCTAATCCTGTCTTAGATAATTTGGAAAGAGTCACAATAAATTATCAATAATAATCTTGATAGAGTCTAGAAATAGTTGAAATCCTCTTGAAATTAAAATTGTTATAAAGACAAGGNTTAATGCTGTTTTGGCATTTCGNGAAAAGTAAAATCCTAATTGCTTTGAATCCCCAATATATGGTTGTTCATCTAGTGCAGTTTCGAGGTTATNTCTTTGGTTTTGAATATCAAAATCTTCAAGATCTTGTGTGTCGGTGATATTTTCATACGTAAAGAGCTCAGGTTGGATAATTTCTTTTGATTGATCTTTATCGGACTTAAATCTATTAAAAAAACCAGATTTCAACTCTACTTTTTTATCTCTATCAACTGTAAATAATGAATCTTCAATATTTTCAGAACTTGGACTTCTTTGTTCGTAACTTGTCAAATCTTCTAGTGTTTCCATAACCTCTTTACCAAGGAGTCCTTCTAGGGCAATAATAATTTTTTTATCAGTGGGAAAACTGGTTCCTGCATCCCATTTTTTAACCTCTTTTAGATTTGCCCCAGTGAAGGATGCAATTTGTTTATTAGATAGACCTCTTTCTTTTTTAAGCCTCATAAATAAAGTTGAAAAATTTTCCATATAAGGTAATTCTATTCTATATATAATTTTTTATACAATTAGTCTTAAGAATGGAGGTGAATGAGCGCCTGGTGGGCTCCCCGGTCTTCAAAACTGGTGAAAGGTGTAAAAGTCTTTGGCGGGTTCGATTCCCGTCCACCTCCGCCAACATAAAGAAAATATATGTTTTATATAATGAAATCTTGGATAATCTTAAATAGTTGAATCAAAGAAATAACAATCCAAATCAAACTGATAGACGGTTACTAACAGTATCTGA
>NHIM01000009.1 GCA_002169845.1 Acidimicrobiaceae bacterium TMED189
CCTGCCTCTAACGCTAATGGAGATTATGGAGGCGTCACACCTATTGACGCAGGAGGGCCAACGTAGTGCCTATTCAGATTCAATTCCGCCGAGGAACATATGCAGCTTGGGTAGCTGCTGACCCTGTTTTAGCTGACGGGGAAATGGCTATCCAAACTGACGCTGGCGGCGGTGAACAACCTCAAGCTTTGAAAATAGGTGATGGGGCTACAGCTTGGAGTTCACTGGCTTATGGTGGGCTACGTGGACCCACGGGACCGACAGGTCCTCACGGTACTTCTGTCAATAACCTTGACGGGGGCGAAGCGGCAACTAACTATGGAGGCATCGGGGCTACGGCTACTGGTGGTAACGCACAAGGAATATAATGGCTGTACAAATACAACTTCGACGAGACTCCAGCAGCAACTGGACTACCGCTAACCCTACGTTAGCTCTTGGTGAGCTTGGGTTAGAAACTGATGGATACAAATACAAGATTGGTGACGGCGCTACTGCATGGAACTCTTTGAGTTATGCAGAGCTAGCTGGTACTGACGTATTCACGATTAATGAGCAGACAGGTACTGCTTATACGTTGGCTGCTGGTGACGCTGGCAAGCTCGTTAAGATGACGAACGCTGCGGCGAACACTGTGACGGTGCCGCCATCTTCGAGCGTCAACTATGCGATTGGAACAACGATCAACGTTGTCCAATATGGTGCAGGTCAAACGACGCTTGTCCAGGGTTCTGGTGTATATATCTACTCGTACAACAGTGCGTTGGCGATTACTGGTCAGTACGGTCAGGCTGTTTTAACGAAGTGTGCGACTGATAGTTGGATTGCGGCAGGACTTCTAAGTTAATGGCTGGTACGACGACTGCGGCTCGAATGAGCCTTGGACCCATTGCCGCTACGGAAGTCCTGAACCCTAAAGGTATTGGTGAAATAATTACTTACGGTAACGGCAGCGGCCAATATCGGATTTCGAATTTAAATATGGTTGCTATGCAAAAGTACCACGATATGGAAATCTGGTTTAAGTCAAGTAACCAATCAACTTGGACTACTAACTGGGGTTTCTACTTTGAAAGCGCTGGGCAGACGTCGATGTCTAGCCAAATGAACTCGTCGTACTATTACGCTGGCTATTCATCTGGGTCAAGCCAAGGCACAAACAATCAGAACAGCTATTACAACTATCCCTCTGGTTACAGCAGCTACGGTCATATGTTCAAATTGTATATATCAAATGTTGGTAGTAGCTCTAATATTAAGAGTTGGCATGGTTATGGTGGATACACAAATGGATCTGCTACAAGTTATGTGACTTGCCACCAAGGCGGCGGATCTTTGACATCGAGTGCCCCCATCGACTCTATTATAGTTACGAATGGATACGGTAACGGATCTACCAGCTACCAGGGTTTCACGGTCTTCGGCAGGAGGCCTAAATAATGACTGTTAAAAGCAAGTTCTACACTTTGGGCAGTGTTGAAACAACCAACTCGTCAACAAATTATCTGCAACTTAGTGGTATTAATACAGACTTTGCGGTGCTGCGTTTCGTTTTTAACGGAATGATTGACCATTCTGGTGGTGGAACCACCAATGTTGCTTCAAATCAATGGCAGCAAGGGGTAAGTATCCAGTTCCAAGGCGCTTGGACTGCTGGCCCTAACGCTTCTGCCGCTAAGTACAGGAACCACCAATGTTGGCAGGCTTCAAATTCAGCTAACTGGCAACACAGCGTAGGTGTAGCGGCTCATAGTTATTCGGTGACTCCTTATTGTGAAATCGGTCGCCAGTATTACCACAGCGGCAACGTTGACTCATCTGAGCGTTTCACGTTAGAAGGCATATGTGTGATGCCTGGGAATAATCAGTCCAAACAAATTCTGTGGAAAGGCAGCGGAACGAGTCCAGCATCGAATTACCAAGGTACAAGTTATTCTTGTTCTGGTTGGGCTGGAGAAACAAAGCTCGATGCCCAAAATTCTGCTTCAGCAGCAGTAGCAATGTCGCCTATGGACAGTATTCGTATAGGGGCAGGTTGGGATAGCGCTGGCACACCTAAAACTTTGGGTGTGTTTTCAAGTTTGACTGTATTTGGTGAAGGTTGGACCTCTGACGTTCAAACAGGGAATGACTGGAGTTAATTATGGCCGATCAACAGTGGGTTCTTGAAACACATCTTCAAGCGAACAACGCAGTTTCTTCAGTAACCTTTTCTAGTAACAACAGTCAATACGCTACTAACCAAGCTGGTAACACGACCCTGCTGGATTACCCGAATGCTCCTGTTTTTCGTATTCATTTCAAAGTACAGTTTCAAACTAGCGCAAACTCTTTGGGTAGCAGTAACTTCTATTTCCACGGTAATTACCAAAGTTCAAACGACTTTGTATATGATTATGCGAGCGCTACTAGCAACACAACGATGACTCCTAACTCTGCTGTGGGTACTTCTCGCGACTACGGTTATTCCACTGGTAACCAACAACTTGGTTATGGGTCTATGGGATCGCAGTTCAGTAGCTATAACTGGGGTACCGCTGTAACCGATCTTGATGGGAACAGCGTTGCTTCCACCTCACGTCGCCGTGGAGCATGGTGCACTGGGTGGTTTGAAAACCATTTCCCAGACCAAGCTGGCTACTACCCGTGGCATTACCACCTTGGCATAGTGACTGACCAACAAGCCGACAATTCTGCTAGCGGTCCTACGCCTGATTGGGGTGCTTGGTGTATCGGGGCTGGCGGTTGTAGCGCAGGCCCGTATATAGACACCATAACTATTGGCTCTGGTTACAACTTTATTGGAGATTTCTTTTTATTTAGAGGAATGAACGGGAACTATCAAGCAAATGAGTAAGGAATAAGTATGTCTTTAAGAGAACCACCCGTCATGTGCATGATCCATGATTGCGCTACTGGTGAAACAACAGAACGTGAGCTAACTGAAGAAGAATACGCTATTCGCGATGACATGCAAGCTGTTGCCGAAGAACAGCAAGCTATTATGGCTCAAAAGCAAGCTGATGCTGTGGCTGGCCGTCAGAAACTTCTTGATCTTGGGTTGAGTGAAGATGAGGTTACGGCTCTTGTAGGTGCTCCTGCTCCTGATGGTGCGGAAGACGTTGAAAATCCAGCGCCAGCAGTATGAGTGCTGACGTAGGTATCGAAGAAGTTATTGCTTCTTTAAGTGAGCGTGGACAGATGGAATGGGAACTTGCTTTGATGCGAGTTCACATTAAGCAGCTTGAGGAAGCTACTTGTACCTGCGACTGTTGTTGTGGGACGACTGAGGAATAAATATAGGAGCTTAAATGTCTTACTCACTAATTGAGCCTTATATGACAAATCGCACTAAGGCAAATAATAAAGTCAAATCAGTGTCGATGACAGACGCGTTTAATCAAGGTATCAATAGTACTTTAGATGATTTTGATTCTCCTAATATTGGGGACGCAAGGATTAATCTCGATAGATTTAATCAAGGAGAAATTGCTAGTCAACTCTTCAACAAACGTATTTCTAATACAATTCAAAATCCTTTGGAATCGTTGACAAATCAAAACCAAAGAAATTGGTCTAACCAGTCTTCTGCTGCAGGCCAAAGTTTGAATGATGCCATTAATGATTTGACGGGGACGCCAGCTCGAGCTTTGGCAACAGCTGCGTCGAACATGGCTCCGAATACTTATAATAATAATTCCAATTCGCAAGAGAAGGTTGTTATAGAGAACAACAATCAAAATGCGTTCAATCCGTTAGGTGAGTTGCCAGGTACGAAATCGTTTGGTACTAGTGCAGCGTTTGATAACCGTTTGCAGTTAATGGATTTGATAGCAAAGCTTGGGTTGATGGGTGATCGCACTACTCAAGATTATGTGCGTGGCTTAGGTCGTATAGACAGAGCTGAAGATAAG
Organism: Acidimicrobiaceae bacterium TMED189; assembly: GCA_002169845.1. Lineage (GTDB taxonomy): Bacteria > Actinomycetota > Acidimicrobiia > Actinomarinales > Actinomarinaceae > Actinomarina. The sequence continues at coordinate 3,915 of NHIM01000009.1, forward strand.
GGAATTGCTGCGATAGAAGATGCTATGCAGCGTAGAGGTATGACGAACAGTGGTGTTCGTAATGCTGGTATGGGTAGATTCCTTGGCGAAGCGTTACGCAGCCGTGGTGATTGGACGAATAAAACAAGCCGAAGGTTGCAAGATTTGTTGCTTCAGCAGGGATTGGGAGCAGAACAATCTAGTCAACGATTTGTTGATCGAGATGCTTTGAAAAGTTTCTTAAGTTCTGTAGCGGCTTCTGCGAACGTTAGAGGAGTTTGAAATGGGCCTTTTGGACGACTGGTGGGATGAAGTTTCGGGTGGCGTTGGTAAGGCTATAAAAAGTAATCCTTTAACTGGTTCTTTAACTGCTTTTAGTGAAGCTGCACCTTATATAGGTAAATTTATTGCAGGCGATTACGCTCCTGAATCTTTGCACAGTACGAAGATGAAAGCTGATAAAGCTGATAAAGACGCACGATTGCAAACAATTGCTAATGCCAGAGAGTCAACTGCATTGGGTGACGCTGAAAGAAACCTCAAAGGAGCTTTACAAGCTAGTAAAGCTGGTGCAGCTGAAGCTGAAATGCTTCGGATGCTTGAACAGCAAGCTATGATTAAGAACCAACCTGGTTATTCTTCTCAGGAAGCTCCTAGTTTTGTTCCTGGTGGTGGCCCTCCCACCGACCAGCAATATGATTCGGATATTCTTGATTGGGCTGCTCGTTTGGGTATCTCTGACGAGATAGCTGCGTTGACTGGGGACACTGGTTCTGCCAATGCTGGTGGCGGTTACGATCCGATGAGCACTATCAATGCTTGGGCGGAGGATCGTAGGGGCGATTACAAAAATAAGTTTGATAGAAGTAACCAATTTTGGCAAGACGAGCAAACGCGTCGAGGCAATGAAATTGTTGCCGACATGGAAACTTGGAAAGGGCAGCATGCTCGTTCCAACGCTGACCGTTTGGCAATGGAAGCGTTTTATGCGACGCAGCACGAAAAGTCGGTTGGCGGCATGCAGTCGTTGTACGCCGATCAGGTTCGTGCAGCTGAAGCTAAAGCTACTGAACTTGGTTTGAATCCTGATGCTTGGATTGACGCTGTCGGCGCTACTGAAGCTGGGTTCTTGCAGGGAACGTTTGATACGGGAGTAAATTTTGCTAACAGATTGTCCGTCATAGGACAATTGGCGTGGGACAAAGTAGGTTCAGATGCTTTGCAAGGCGCTAACGCTGAGGTCCGTCGGTTAAATACGGAGACAGCGAAAGCTATGTTTGATGCTCAGGATCAGTATGAAGATTCTTTGATGGCTATTGAAGATGCTGTTCTGCAACGTCAGATTAGTGTTGACGATGCTGCTGGGGCAGAGGCTAAGGCTCGGGCCCAAGCAACGCAGACAGCGCAGCTTGCTGATGCGTTGGGTCAAGAATTGTATGGTCTGTCACCTGGAATGGGTGAAGCTGCGTCTTTGGCAGGGATTTTGGAGACAGTGTTAGGTGATGCTATGGATGTAGCGTCGGGTGCTGGGGATCAGCCTTTGATTCCTTACACTGATGCTGATATCGGTCAAACATTGAATTTGACTGTTGACCAGTTGTTGAAACGGTTGGGTCAAATTGACGATAAGCCAGAAGCTCCTCAGCTATTTGATATTGGAGCTGAGTCTGCTGGCGAACTAGGGGTTGAACAATTCTTATCAATGGAACAGATCGAAGCGTTGTCAAAGATTGCAACTATCTTAAATAAGAACGCCATGCCTCGAGGTTAAATTTATGGCTAATTTAGGGTTTAATCCTTCTCAGGGACAGTTCACTAAACGTCGTAAACCTAAAACTCCTAATTTTGTTATTGAAGGACTTGTAAATCAGAAGGAGCCTTTGGTACTTCCTTTGGGAGATCTTGCTGCTTCGCCTTCTCAGGCTGGTGAGGATGGAAATGGGTTCGATGTTCCTATTCTCGGCGATGTCTTGCGGCTTATCGATAAGCCTCGTGCTGGGATTGTTTCTGGTATTAAAGAAATAGGCGACATATTTGATTCTGATAACAGTTTCTCGGTAGGGGAATGGTGGAATCAAACAAACGACAACATCATGATGGGCGAAGTTCTTCGCGATTGGGATGTTGATCTTCCAGGTCCTCTGGATTTTGTTGTAGGTCTTGGTTTAGACATTGCTCTTGATCCTTTGACTTATATGGCTGGAGCTGGGCTTGCTGCTCGCGCTGCTAAAGCTGACGATGTTGTGAAAGCTTTGCAGGGTGCGGCTAAAGCAACGACTAATGCTTCGAAAGCTGCGGAGCTTACAGCTGCCGCTGACAGGGTGAGGAAGACAAGGTCAGTGTTGTCAGCTGGAGATAATTTGGCTGATATCGGGATTTCTACTGGGATGCGTTTTACGATTCCTGGGACAGGGAAGTTGGGTCGCAGAGTTATTGAACGTCCTTTACGTCGTCTTGCTCCTAACTCAAAGGTTGGGAAGTGGCTTGATGCGAAGCGTGTAGATCAGTTAGCTCAGGTAAATGTTGGTCCTGGGGGTAGTTACCGTTGGATTAAGGGTGAACGTCTTTTTGATTTGAACAACCCTAAAGCTCGGAAGTTGATTGCGAGTCGGTTGGCTCAGTTGAGAAAGATGAATAAGCAGGCTGCCAAGATTCCTTCTGGTAGTCCGTCTGCTCGAGCCGCTCAAGTTGCTGCAGGTATGGCAGTGGAAATCCCTTTGTTGCGTATTCCTGGGTTAGGTAAGGCTGCTTCTGTAGCGTTTGTTGCTTCTTTGCCTGGGAAAATGTTGGGTGCTGCAGCTAAAACAAAAATTGGGCAAAGCATGGGAGATGTTTTGTCAAGTCGTTCGGAGATCAATCGGATGATTAGATCCGATGATCCTGCTGCGGTTGAGGCTGGTTTGTATTTGTCTCGTATCACTAATCAGGCGACTGTTAAAAGTATGCGTTGGGAGAATCAGCGGATGCTTGGGTTACGTTCTCTTTCTAAAAATGCTTCTAAAGAGGGCATTGATTTTGATGTGTTGATGCGGGCTGCGGAAGAGCCTCCTGGTTCTGCGTTTCTTGGAGCAATTGATCCAAGGTTTGTTGATGATGAGGCTTGGGCTGCAGCTCATGCTGATGCTCAAGCTTGGTGGCAGGAAGCTGGGGAAGCTTTCAACACCGAATTGTCGTTGTCTCAGCTTCCTTTAATTAAGGATGAGTATTATGTTGCGAGATATTTGAATGCTGAGGGTTCTCGTTATGTGAACTCTAATGATGATGTGTTTGATTTTGCGACAGCTGAAGGTCTTGCTGGTAGTTCTTTGAAAGCACGAAAGTATGCGACGCCTGCAGGGATGCGTCGGTTGCGTGAAGCTGGAGAGATTACTGATCGAAATGTTGTTGATTCTTTAGGTTTACAGCAGGGAGATAATATTGATGAAGCGTTTGAGCTTGCGTTAGACGAAGGTGTAGAGATTACGTTAGAGAACGGCAATAAGGTTTCTAATCGTTACTTTGGTGGTCCGTTGCAGAACGTTGATGAAGCGGGCAGTGTTCTTACTCAAATGGAGAATATGGGTAAGGAAGCGATGGGCGCTGATGGGTGGAAAACTTTCTTTAGCGATGATGCTCGAGCAGGGATTGCTCGTTATTTAGGGACGATGACAAAACATATTCGTTCTCAAGCTGTTGTTGATGGGATGCGTGACGCTGGAGTTGTCATCCAGGGAGTTAATGGTCGCATTCAGCGACGAATGGGTGAAGGTGTTTGGGATACGATTCATCGGGCTCAACGGGCGCAACAACGTTCTGGCGATAAGCTTGACGATGCTCGTCGGCAAGCAACTCGTTATGCGTCGGATGTTGAGAATTATACGAAAACTCCAGCTGAGCTTGGTTTAAGGGGTTCAGCTGCTGAGATGACTGAGCAGCTGGCTGAGACTGAATTTCCGAGGTTGCAAACTGGGGGTGGGACTGTCAAGTCTCAGGTTTCTCGTCAGGTTGAAGAAGCTGGCGTAATAGAACAGATGTCGGAAATACAAGGATTGGTGGATGATGTTGCGGAAGCTGTTGCGGCTTTAGAAACAGGTAATGCTGCGAATCTAAGTGCAGCTGCGAGAGAGTTGTTGAAGGGCATGGAGTTGAAAACTCCTACTCCTGCGTTGAAGAAAGCGTTGAAGAATCGTGAAACTGCAGCTTCTGCTTTGGAACAAGCTTCTGAACGGGTTCATGTTTTAGGTTCTGAGATTAGTGATATTCGTCGTTTGCAGTCGACTATAAAAGCAGTTATTGCTCAGTCAGGTGATCCTGCGGTGTTTGGTGAGGTGCAAGCAGCGTTGAATTCCCTTGATGAGCAGTTGCGTATGTTGGAGGAGGGGTTGAGGGAAACTAATCAACGTCTTGTTCGCAACATATTAGATAATGATCCGACTGCTCAAGCGGCTGAAGCTTTGGCTCAGCTTGCAGATGTTCATACTGTTGAGCAGTTAGATATGTTTGGTGTTCAGTGGAAAGAGCTTTTGGATAGCGATCCGTTGTTCCGTCATTACATTGACGAAGTCGGAAAGTTGAAGCGTCTTGAGTTAGAAGTTGGGTACGCTGCAAAAACTAAAATCAGTGAGTTTATGAATGCTGCGGGTGAGGTAACTCCGAAGATTAGAGCTGAGTTTGATGCAAAACTTGTTGAGTTAGCTGCTAAGCGGGCGGCGTTAGAAGAGCAGATAGCTAAAGGTCTTGGTTCACCGAACGCTATTAACAAGTCTAAGGCTCGATTGAAGTATGAAGAGCTTTTGGAACAGGAAGCTGTTTTGAAAGCTCAGTTTGAAGAGTTAGAAACAGATCAGTTGTTGCCTTTGCAAGCAGAGATTCAGTCAAAGCTTGCGACTATTACTGCTAAACAAAGTGCTACTGCTCAAGAGATCATGGAGTTGCAGTTCGATATTATTGAACAGCAACGAATCATTCTTGAGGGAATGGCAGATATTGATGCCATTGTTGCTCCTGGTGGTTTAGCCCGAGGGTTGGAAGCTACTGAAACGCAGCTCGAAGCAATTAATTTATTGAACTCTGATCGCACTGGACGTGGTTTGAATGCGGTTGGTTTTTATTTCGATGACGCTGTTAACGATTATTTGATGAACATGACTGGATTAGGGCGGTCTTTGAATCGAAGTAAGATCAGTGACAAAAGTCGGAATTTGTTGAGTGGTTTGTCGCTTCCAGGTTCTGTGTCTGATGAATCTTTAGAGTTGTTTGTTGATGCCATGCAGGCGGCAGCAAAAACTCAAGACGTTCAAGCGATGCGATTGTTTGGTCGACGCTATTCGAAGTTTGTGAACTGGTGGAAAGCTCAAGCTGTTAGCACACCTGGTTTTATTTTGAGGAACATGTATGGAGGCATGTGGGTTAATAACCAAATCAATGGGGTTCCCATGTCTTACCATCGAAGAGTTAGTGAGATCCGTCGTCAGGTCCGTAAGGTTTCTGACGAACGGGGCATTGACGAAGTCGCTGCGCTAGATGAAATCATTGGTTCAGGAAAGTCTCTGAAGCTGAGAGGTTTGAAAGAATCTGTCAGCAATTATGAGATGAGAATGTTTAAGCAATGGTTTGAAGCTGGTTTAGGCGAGGGTGGGCAAGCTGCGTCCGAAGTTGTTTCTGCTGTGGACTCAGCTGGGTTTGGGTCAGGTCGCGGGTTTCGTGGCCGTACAGTTGGGGGTACATGGAATCCCCTTCAAGCAGAATTTAAGCCATTTGCGTTTGTGCGTTCAGTAAACACAGACGCTGAGTTTATGATGCGTGGTGCTTTAGCGCATCATGCAATGATGAGTGGCTCAACTCTTGATGATGCTTGGTTCCAAGTTAGGAAATATCATTTCGATTATTCAGATTTAACTAAAGGTGATGTCAGAATCAAGCAGTTTGTGCCGTTCTGGACTTGGCAGAAAAACATTTTGCCTGTGCTAGTTGAATCTATCGGCAAGAAGCCAGCTGCTTGGAATCGAATTAGTCAAGTTAAAGGTGAATTAGAAATACATTCTCCAGTTGAGGGACTTGTGCCTGATTACTTTGCGGAGAATATGGGTGTGAGGTTGCCGTTTACTTCAAGCGGTTACCGAATGTATGCGCTTCCAGATCTTCCTTTCAAAGACTTGTCTAAGTATTTGAAAGATTTTCCTAGCGCTACTGTTCCTCCTCGAGCAATTGTGGAAAACATTATGCCGTTCTACAAGTTGCCTATTGAGATGTGGGCGTTAAAGAAATCGTTTGCAGATATCAAGATGACAGGGAGATACGGAGAAGTTCCAGCGACCTGGAATTTTGCTATGCCTGTTTTGGGTTCTTTGGGTTTAGCTAAAAAGAATTCTAAAGGTCAGTGGGCGATGAAAGATACTTACGCTTATGCGGTTGAGCAGTTTATGCCTGTGTTAGGTAGATCTCGTAAAGTGTTGCCTTCAGAAAAAGATAAACAGGATCGTTGGTTGACGACGTTCTTTTCAACGTTTTTGGGGCTTGGGTTGCGAACTAATGATCCTTCTTCGCAAAGAAGTAAGTTGTATAAGATGCGAGAAGAGTTCTCTAAAGACATTCAAGACTTTAGAGACATTGAAGGTGTGGGATCGGAGTAGAATTTGTATATGTCTCCCACAATTATTTCTAGAGCTGGATGGGATGCCCGTCCTCCTAAACGAAGGTTCACTCCATTAAAGAAATGGCGTGTTCAAGGAATTGTCTTGCATCACAGTGGTGTGAAGAACGCCCCTAAGGGCGTGACAGCTGTGAAGGCGTATGAGCGTTTCCATATGGATTCTCGGGGTTGGAACGCTATTGCTTATAATTGGTTAGTTGACGAAGAGGGAGTTATCTATGCGGGGCGAGGCCCTAGTGTCGTTTCTGGTGCTACTAAGGGTTGGAATTCTCGTACTGAGTCGATTTGTTTCACGGGCTGGGGGGATGTAAAAGTTCCTGAGGCTGCTTTGAAGTCTATTAAGTGGCTGATTGCTGATATTCAGCATCGTTATGACAACAAGTTGTGGGTTAAAGGGCATCGAGATGTAGGTAATTCGACTTGTCCAGGGAACTGGTTGTATGACTGGTTGAAGTCTGGAATGCCTGAAAGGGTCGAAGATCCAGTTAATGTCGACTGGGACGGCGTGAGCGCTCATTTGGAGGGCTTAAAGAACATTGTTCTAGCTAGCCCCCTTTCGAAACGTAAGAGAAGCCGTGGGGAGGCTGTGAGGGCTGTTCAGCAAAGATTGAAAGATCTTGGCTTTGAGCCTGGGGGGATAGACGGTATTTACGGATACAACACGAAACGGGCAGTGAAAATGTTCCAGGTTAGATACGCTTCGTTTCTCAAAGTTGATGGCGTAGTTGGTGGCAATACATGGGATGTGTTGTTTAGCTAGCTGGGCCACGGATAGCTCTCTATAGGAGGTACCAGAATGGCTAAAGGAAAAGGGTACGGGTCGTTTGGCGACACTTTTGGCAATGCGGATGAACAACCATACGATTCGTCGTCGGTTGACAACATGGCTGACATGGCTGCTAAAGCAAAAAGTGATGCTGCTTACTTACGATCCACTCCACTTGGCAATCAAGCACATGGCGGACGACCACTCGGCAAATGAAAAAACCACCTAAAAAAGCGGCATATTCAAAACCAAAGAAAAGCCGCAAACGTGCTCGTCGCCCAGTGAAATATTAGAAAGGCAAGAAGTGACTGAAGAGACAGTTAAAACGAAGTTCTCATGGACAGACTGGATTGAAAGATCAGTTTGGACAGGTGTGGAATCAGCGTTAGCTGTAGTAGTCGTAACTGACGTATCAAGCCTGAAAGCTGCAGCTACTGCTTTTGCTGCGGCTGCTATTGCGGCATTGAAAACGTTAGCTAAGGCACGTCTTGGCAGGTAACTGTGGAAGAAGAAGCGTTTGAAGATAATTGGGCTGACTTTATGGCAGCTCAAGGTCTTGCTCTAGAGGATGAGTTAGAAGAATCAATTCGAGATTCTGTCGGTTTACTCGATATTCAGGACGGGACTCATGCTCAATGGGTTGAAGAAGATCTTGCTGTTCTTTTTGTTTTTAACCCTGACGAGCTAGATTCAATCTTAAACGCTTGGGGCGAAGCTAAAGATGGAAACATTGTCGCTTTAGGAGCAATATTGCATTGGCTTCAAGGGCTCAGCGATTTCCTGCAAGCTTGCGTAAACTCTCACGATGAAGGACTTACTTAGATAAGTATTCTCTGACTACTTCTTGTTCGAGTAATCCATCTCTTAGTTTATGAGCTAGTTGGTCGCGTATTCGTGCCAAACTAGTTTTAGGGATGCCGCTTAGCTGAGCTAATGACCGTAGAGTTAAACCCCAGTCGACGAGCATTTGGTATAACCACTGCTCGTCGTCTGTTAAAGATAAGAACACTTCTTGGACTGCTATGATCAGTTCTTCTCTGCGAAATTCTCTTTCTTCGTAAGACAAGGGGACTGTCTGATTCGGCGCAGTTGACATTGTTGCTTCATAAATGTTTTCTGGAACTGGTTTATGCCAAGAATGGTGTTCATGTTCGCCGTAAAGAGCGCGTTTGGGCCCATCGAAATGTAAGCCCCTGCTTTGAGATCTTTTTGTTATTATCTCAGCCCACGGTCGTTGTGGTTTCAACGAAGGGAATTTGAAACCTTTCAGAGTTTCAAATAGTTGTTCTACCCATTCTCCCTGGTCTTGGTCATCCATTGACCCAAGGTAAAAGTTTGGAGCTTATAGATATGTAAGCTTTACCTTCAGGGTATTTGCCGAACTGAACATCTTCTTTGTTAATTATTTTCATCATTTCAGGCCAAGGAAGTTCAGCGTAGGTTTGGCGTGTAGTTGACCACACCCAAAACCACACTGGTGTTCCTAGGTTGTTCCATTGTTCAAGAGCAACAATTTTCTCAATCTTTATTTTGAGAGGCCTGCTAGCTATGCCTTGAACTTCGACAAGACGAGTCGGAATTTCTTGCATGTAGTCGGGCATGTAACGTAATGACAACGCAAGTTTATGTAATTTGAAGTCAGTTCCGTTTGAGTTTTTAGGTCTGTTGTGACCTAGCCGTGCCCAGTTTTGATTGAAATGTTCAAACATTCCTTCAGCTTCATCGCCCATTGACTCAAATCGTTCTGCGAACGGTTTATCTGAGAATGCCCGTGGAGCTGTAACAGTCATGTCTTTTTACCTACGATTTCGTGAATCTGGATATCATCATCGTAAGCTATTCCGTTCAATCCGTCTTCGATAGCTTTAAGGTAGTTAGTAGTATCTCCTCGGAGTTTGCTTTTCTCCTGATCCATCTCAGTGATTGTTATGTGTGCTCGTTTGTCGTTTAGCACTACGCTCACTTTGATTGGGCCTTCAAACTTTGGCCCGTTATAAGCTTCTGCAACAGCTTTTTCGTAAGCTCGAGTGCTTTCCGAAGTGTAGGCGTACCCTTTCTTAGAGAAACGGGGACGCCCTTTCACTTTCGGTCGGCCAGGGACAGTGAACTTATAGCTAAGTTTCTTCACGCGGTTCCACTCGAGTTGACGCTGATTCCACTAAATCTCGTAAGTATTTTTCACGTTCGACACGGTCAACATACTTGCCTAAACGATCATCAAGCTTCCTCACCCAATCAATTGTGGCATCAATCGAGTAACCTTGCCACAATAGGCTCCCTGCGAATGCAAACATGGCAGCTGAACGATCTTCGAAAATAGTTTGATCCCAGATCTTTCTGGCTGTCCCGTAAAACTCGCCGTCACTCCTACCGCCTCCTGAATACTGGGGGGCTTTAGGTTGAGTCGCCTCATACAAACGAACAAGTTCTCTGAACACAGGTAAAGAAACTCGGCTAGCCCAGGCAGCTTTCACAAATGATTCTACGTCATAAAATTTAGAAGGAGTAACGTCTGGAATAAACACTTCATGTCTTCCCATAGCCCTGCTATGAGGGTAAGGAAGGCGCAGACAGTTCCCAATCTTTTCTTCAGTAAGAATTACTTGTTTCGGATATACCTCTTTGATTGGTACATCCACGACTCGACATGCCCCAATCATCCCTTTGCGGCCTATAGAAGCTGCTATGGGCTGATCGAAATACACCCAGACGTGATACCCCTTGCTCTTAGAAGTTTCCTTGAATGACTTGATTCCTTTTGCTGAAAGTATTTTTTGTAGGTTGTCTGCATGAACGTCTGAGGTTTTGCCTTCGTCTAAATCAACGGCAACCCAATTGACCATCCAAACTCCGTTCATTTTCCAGAGCGGATAAACCCCAAGGGTTTTTCCTTCGCCAGAACCATCTAAATGTTCGACAATTCTTTGCGTGTAGGCGGGGTCTTCGCAAGTAGCGTATGTTTTGTCTTCTTCTCGGAAAGGATTTACCCGAAACGAAACATCAGCTAAATGTCCACCAAAGTGAAGTTGGGCAAACTGTTCTACAGTTGTGTTTATTGAACCCATCTGTCGTCCTCTGGAATATCGCTCTGTAAATATTCTCGCACAAGTCCACAATGCGGGTCCATGAAATAGTCAATAGGTGGCTGTGTGACATGGCAAGGAGGTCTTTTGTTCTTGCAAAGATCAAGGGACACTGTGACTGAATGGATGCGGCGTTCTGCTTCTGAAAGTTTTGGGTCATCTCTCCGTCTAAAGACATTGAGCTGCAAGATTGCATATTCATCGGCATTGAATTTTCCGTCGTCCATTCCTCTAGATGTACCTCGAGTAGAGCCTTTGCCTGACTGGTGAACTAACCCAACAGGAAGATTCTCTGTTTCAGCCCAGTCTTTCAATCCTTTAAGTACGGTTGAAACACCTTCGTATCCTGATGCGCCTGGAAGTTGCTCCAAGAAGTCGACCATGACAAAGCGTGGCTTTTGCTGCCAATAGTCTTCGCATTCCCTCATAGCTTCGGACATGTCTCGGAAAGACATAGCGCTAGGAAAGATTTTGACTCGATCGAGGAAACCGTGTTTAGCTTCTTCGATTTCATTCATGATGGCTTCGTCTTGTACACGTAATGCCTGTTCTACTTCAGCTAAATTTCGCTGGTAGAGAAGCGCATATAGTTTAGAGATCACCAATATTTCTGGTTCATCTGGAGTGTAAATAACTCCATAAAAATTTGGATCTTCTAAAAGATTTCTTGCCATTGATGACAGAAGTACAGCCGATTTTCCGCTGTGTGCTCGACCTGTTACGACGAGTACGTCGCTAGGCCATACGCCTCTCATCTTCTGATCAATATCGGTTAAGCCAAGATAGAAGCAGTCATGGCTTCCTTTGGCGTATTCGACCCATCGTTCCACTGCCGCAGCAGTTGGTCGAAAGAATTTGTATTGAGTCTCCCCTTCTGGGATGTCAACGCTCTCTAAGAGAGCATCAACATCCTCAGAACTGAGGGCGACTGGTCCATCGCCCGTCATTTATCCCCCTTGGTGTAGCTCTGCTCGACGTGAAGTCCAGTCCCACTCGATTGCATCCGCTTGGGTTTGTCCACCTGCTTGGTCCCACACTTTCAACGGAACGTTAGAGTCTGCTGGTTTAATCCAGATACCCACGTCGCGCGCTGTGTTTATTCCAATGTGAACCAAAGCATCTTTCGACACAGAGAAGTTCGGCATTTCTTTGCCGTTCTTGCTGATCTGTGGCGAGTAGTCACCACTTTCTTTCACCTCGTACACCTTGATGGTGCCGCCTGCGTTGTCAGCCCAAGCCGCTGGTTGGAAAGCCAGCAGGTTAAATGCTGCCTGCTGCAACTCAGCGGACTTGCCCATACAAAAGTCATTACGGGCATAAACACGTCCAGCTCCAGCTGTAGGACCTGCGGGTGCAGGTGCTGAAACTGCTACGGGTGAAGCTTGGGCAAAGGCTCCTGCGGGTTCAGCTGGCGCTGAACTCGGAGCCGCCGCCTGGGGGGTGCTTGCTTTATTATCTGAAGCCCTGGAAACGCCGCTTTTCAGGCGTCGCATCACAACCCCGTTAGGAGATAAATCTATTTCCTGACCTGATTGTTTAAGGACTTCTGATTTCACTTGCTCAAATAGGCCCGAAGCTTCTGCAATGATACCTTCGTCGCCCATTGATTCAGGGACTGTCCTCTCAATAGTGAGCGTATAGTCCGCTGTTTCATATGGAGCCTCACTTACTTTCTGTGTGAAGCTAACTGTCACCTTTGCTGTGTCAGTCATCTCTTACCTTTCTCCCTACCAGGGATTTTCTCCGAGGTGTTCCCCTCGGCATTTGCCTGCCTGCCAGACAGGACACCACTTGGGTGAGCAATGCCACCCAGACCAGTTCTGAGGCCATGTTTCTGCGTCCGACATTATGGTCGGAACCATTGACCAACACAACTCAACGAATGCGTCACGCCATTCTTTTGGTCTATTAATTGAAATTATTTGCAGTTGACCATTTGCCAACACGCACAGTTTGAATTCTGTTTTGTCTAACGCATAACAGTATGCGTGAGATTGAATATCCCAACGTTTTTTCTCCCAAGGTTCGTAGAATCGACTTGGATTCTTCCAATCCCAGATTACACCGTCTTCTGCAACCCAGTCTGCCGTTCCAGTAAGAATAAGATTTACGTTACCTCTGATCCCTAAAGATTTTTGAAAGGGCTCTTCAACACTAGCCGCAGGTAACAAAGGATCTTCGGCTCGAGTCGCTCCTAAAATATATAGCTCTGAATACCAAACCGAAAGATTTGCCATCACGGTGTCTAAAAGTTTGTCGTACTCGTGTCGCCAAACTTCAACTTCCGAAGAATAAGTACGCACATAATCTTCCGCTAGCTGATGCAGATCTTCTAGTTCGACAACACTTGGTGACCCGCCAGCAAATTCAATTGCAGCATGAACAGCGTTACCTCGAAGAAGGTCTGATGATTCTTTTTGCTCAACTAACTTGTATCTTTCTTGTCTTGCCTGTTCGGGACAATTCAAGAATGTGTTAATCCAGCTCTGACGTAATCTGATTTCAATCATTTTCTCCCCAAGTGGGCCGCCTCTGCAGGGAGAGAGACAAAGGCGACCCACAATTTATTTGGGGGGTTCCACCCTTTGAAGGGGTGGAACCCCATTATAGAAATACATAAACAGAAGTGTTGGATACTCCATTCACTTATTCTTCCATAGGGGTGAGACACTAAAATTCTTTTCCCTCTAGGTCGATTAGCTGACCTTCTTAGTTAAGAGGACTGTCAATCGTTTGACCTCTTCTTCAAGGTGAACGATTTTAGTTTCCAACCGTTTCGTTTTTATACGTCCAGCGGTATTCTCAGCCAGAGTGCAGGGATGTAAATGGTCGGGGTTTACACACGATTTCACTTCACATAAGTGATCCACTACCAAAAGTTCTTCCAAAGGAATGTTAAACATCACAGAAGCAACAACTCTGTGGACTCGTTCATTCTTTCCATACCAGTGACATTTTGCGTAAACTTGGCTCGCAGCCATTTGAGCAGGATTGCCATGCTTTTGCCGCTGCCAAATCAAACAGTCGCCTTCAGGACCGCCAGGTTGCACAAACGGAACAAGTTTGCCTCGAAAGTTTTTTAGATTATTTGGGTTAAGCCAGTACTCGACACGTTCCTTAGGTGGCAACATGAGGTCATACCCATTCAATAATGTCTCATCGTAGAACCCAGTTTTCACTTTGGCATATCTACAACGTTCACACCTAAATGTTTGCGTTCCCCACCCTTTGGTTCGCATGGCGGTTCTGGTGCAGCTTGGGGTTTTGCATTCGACCTCGATCCTTGCTCCCACGTTTCTTTGACGAGGTTGGTAAGGGATTTTGTATCGTGTCGATGGATACAAGTCCAACTCGCCCCTATTATAAGTAGTGCGATAGCAACGTCCATGTAGTCCTCTGGCTAGATAAGGATTCTCTTCAGTCCACGGTTCGTCACATCGTAAACATTTGTCTGGTATTACGATTGCCATTTACTTGTACCTTCCACAAGTCCACAACTGCCATCCGTCACCAAAGCGTTTCTCTCCCCAACTGAAAATATGCCACGCCATAGCAGCTGATCCTTCAGCTGTGTAGCGTCTATCCCAGGTGCGACCTCGGAATATCTCTTCCCAATATGGTCGAGATACTTGCCAAGCCCCATGATCGTCACTCTTGGAGTTGACAGCTGTCGGTGAATGGTAACTTTCGCACCAAGCTATCGACAGACTGCGAACTTGATCCCACGGATATATGGCTGCCGCCTGGACCACCTCTTGTTGAGGTGGGTAGTCAACTTGAGCTGATCCAGCGTCAATGAGCAGCCATAAAATAATCCATTTCAACGAGACATCTCATCTATAAGAGTGTCTAACAAATTAGGTGCCCCGTTAGGTCTGAAAGACAAGTAAGGCGGACTCTCGTTAAGAAGTCGTTCACGTCTAGCTTGAGTCACAAGATCATGACCTCGAACTCGAGAAAGGTTAATTTCCCTAGCGACGCTAGCAACACTACGTGGGCCTTCTTCATGGACAGCGTCCAAGAATGCGTGCCTTCGCTCCCATAAAGCAAACTTCATTAACGCCTCTATCCGAGTCACGTTATTATCAAGACGTTTTAATGCCTCAATGTGGTTAGCTTCAGTACTCATTTTTGTTCCCTTCATTGTCTTCCCAATTTGCTATTGCATTTTCGGCTTCTTCTTTCTTACGAAAAAAACCTTTATATTTATTTCCTTGCATTACGGCGTAGCCTCCAACTTTCAAGCCTGCGCCTAAATATGCAACGTGGTGTCTAAGTCTGTAATCAGTGCTCATTCGATTCCTGCTATGTCTCTCTGTCTCTCGGTCCAATCCAAATGAGGATTAAGACGAATTTGATCTATAAGTGTTGGTTGTGGTGAAAAAACAGGGCCACGAGAAGCGTGTCCTCCTGCCGCATGTTTTCTGTAGTACTTCCAGCATTCGTGGCAACGATTCTTGCGAACTCCGTCGCACACGCCATCACACACTGGCAACCAGCTAGGTTTTACTCCTTTGGGCATTAAGTGGTTTCCTCATCTGAATTCGGAACAACAGTAAGAAAAGTTTCTTCTATCCCTGCTTCTGGAAATTTACTTTGAACTAATTGCGTAAGTTTTTTCTCCAAATCTTCAGCAGACATCAACAATGCAGTAGCTACTGATCTCTGCAAAGAGATCGAGTCGACTACAGCATCAAAGAAACTGAGATCTCGTTGTTCTTCACTTAATTCTTCAGACATTTATCTTTTCCTTATCTTGGCTTGGCCAGTCATTTGACGCATAACTTGCGCCTGTTCTTTACTTGTGTTGTTGGGCGTCCATGCAAACCATCTGTCGGTGCAGGCATCGCATCTGCATTCGCCTACTGCGTACATGGCTATGGTGCCGTGTTTATGGAAATCTCCTTTCTCCCATCTAATTGTGAAACTGTCTTGATAACTCATCTTTCACCCCCTTAGCCCATGACAAAGGGCAATATCTCAATGAATGACATTTGCAGAACTGGTGGGGCTCTAACAGGTGCAACCCAAGTAACACTTGTTGGGGGACAACCCCATTGCCGAGGATGCGTAAAGCTGGAGTGCGTTTCTCGTGGACCTCTGTGACCCAACCGAATGGCAATCCCATCATCCACTCAACAAAGTATTCGGAAAGTCTTCCATTGAGCACAGGGGAAGGGGCTACTCGTCCGCTAGCGGCTTCCCATCTTCGAATAGCTCCGAGATAATCACCCCAGGCAAGATCCTTCTCTTCGCTTGCCGCTCGTAGTCCATGTTGCCTGTGTCCTTGTGATCCCTTGAGGTTGGAGTTGGGAGTAGACGCATCTCGATGCTCAGACTCTTCCCGTGACCATTCCCGTTTCGTCCCTTCCCTTTCTGTTCTGCTATCCAGTTCTCCCACCACTCCACCGTCTTGTCGTCTCCCATGTCGTTTACGACTGGAGTTGGCAGCAAGTGTGGGATGTCCCATAAGTTTTTCCCGAAGGCGTTCGCTGTCACATCTGGGGTCGCCCCATGCTTGGCTGCTTGAGCTGTCGGTGTCGGCAGGGTAGGCAACGCAGATCCATCGCGCACGGCGATGAGGTGCGTATGCGTCTGATGCTCGAACAAGTCCCCACCTACAGTCGTACCCCATTGCGGTAAGCGTTGCAATAACGCTGGGTCCTCCTTTAGTAAGGATTCCTTGAACGTTTTCCAACACAATTCGGTCTGGTCGAAGGATGCTGCAGGCATCTCCGATCCACTGAAAGATTGCTCTTTCGTCATCATTTCCTTTCCGTAGTCCAGCTGTGCTGAAGGGCTGGCAGGGAAATCCTGCAGCCACAATGTTGACTGGTTCTAGATCGTGAGGGTTTAGCTTGGTTAGATCCCCTACAGGCTTGGCCTTAGGAAACCTGGTCGCCATTACTTCTTGCGATGCTTTGTCTATATCGCTCCACCAAACTGTTTCAGCGTTGTAGAACAACTCAACTGCTAGGTCTAAGCCCCCATATCCTGAACAAAAACTCCCTAATTTCATTTATGTCCTTTCGATGCGAAACGAACGTTGTTGGTCCCCTTGATGCACATGCCACACTCAACGCAAGCACCACGACCTAAACGATCTTCACCCCACACAACTAACGGGACTTTGCCAGTCAGCTCAGGGCATTTAGGGCCCTTACGTCGATGCGGGAATTCGGCAGCCAACTCTTCAGTGTCTTCCCAAGTGTCAGCACAGAAAGCTAAGTGCACCCACGGATGCTTTCGCTCCGTCTTGACGGCCGCTTTCACGTTGTCAGGGTCGATTGACAGGTAGACCGCCAGGTTGTCTGGTCCCTTCAGTCTGTGAACGAACGAGAACGAACGGGTATACATCCAGAATTGAACTTCTGGGTAGCGTACTGCTATCCGTCTGATTGCCGTAGCGAACTGCTCTGTAGGCAGGTCGCCGTTCCAGAACCATCGAAACACCCACTCTTCTGGTGGGATCTCTCGCTTAACGTATTGTGCTATGACTTCCTCAACAAGAGGAGTTAACAGACTTGTTAAAGCATCAGCGTCAGTTAAGTGTGGTTCGACTGCTTGCCAGTTGCCTGCCAAGAAATTGTCAACTGTTTTCCATGCTTTCTGTAACGCCAACGCATAACAAACTTCTTCGCACCAATCGGTTGACCCATAACAAGATTTGATAGCGGGCAAACCGAAACTGTTCTTAACTCGAACGGTTCCCTCATTCTCTCCTTTCCCTTTCTTGCCGATAAGCGGGGACACCTTACGATCTCCCGTTAATCTTGGTTCAGTTACTATTGTGAGCATATGCTCTCTCCCTTTCTAGAATCGTTCTAGACTAAAGCAACCATCCTGCTGTTGTCAAGGTCACTTAACCTATCTTGGAATGCGTTGGTTATCGGATAAGCAAGACTCCGCAGCTGGTCAACTTGGTTAATTACCTGCTTCTCAGGGTTAGAAGACTTGGTCAGGTCATGGCTCTCAGCTGATTGGACAGCGTTCCACACTGCCCACGCAGTGCCAGGTGCTGGACCATCCTGCTCTTCCTTGTAGTAGTACCGAATTGCAGACCGCTTCTTCTCCCATGCGTTGATAGCTCGAGTGTTGGGAATCGGATCTCCCTCATCATTGAAACGTTCTTCTGGTTTCGGGACAACGTTAGCCAACATTCTCTCAAACTCAGAATTCGATACCTTAATCTGCCTCAGGAACGTGGCATGCTTAATGAAGTGTTGCAAGACACCCATTGAGTCAGCCAGAATCGTAGACCGCTCCAACAGGATCTGATCATGCCGAGTGGTTCGCTTCACCTTAAACATCACATCAGCAAGACGTTCTTGGTTCATGCACCACAACCTATAGAGGTAATGCATGCCCAACGAAGGCCATGATGAATCCAGCGATGCACCCCACATCAGATTAGGGGCAATGAAATCCCCACCTCCTAAATCAACTTCTTCTCCTATCTGTTGAGTGAAGATGATTCTTCTGCCCTCATCGAGACATTTGAATCCAGTGCATGTGCCTGGAAATAAAGCCTCAGCAGTTTCACAGAGCTGCTTATAGCCAGAATCTGGATGAGAAGGGTGAACCACATTTAGGAACACATCTTCGCCATCGACTCCTCCATGCTCTCTGGAAAGAATGTTTCGCCTAGGTTGGTCCTTATACTTCCCCGATTTAATCAATGGAATAGTTCCATCAGATAGGGAAAGTGGTTCGGACTTCACCTCAAACAAAGCACCTGCATCAAGTGCGGCATCAACCACGTTGGTAGAGGTTTCTCGGTCAGCGGTACCCATTGCGGGGTATTCGCCTCCGTCGAAGGTTCTTACCATTGGTATTCTCCTATTCAATTGTAATGGTGTACTCATGCACACCTTCGGGGTACTCGATCTAGAATCGTTCTAGACCGAGTGCCCCTTAGCTATGCACGGTCTTCATCAAACCAATCAGCGTCAGGCACATCGACCCGTCCGAAAGCCACATCGATAATAAGTGCGGCCGCTTTCTCTCGGAAAGCAGCGGCAGCCTCACTAACAACATCAGCGGCTTCCATGACATCTCTGACTGATTGAATGAATTCCTGCCTAGAAGGAGGTTCCATACCTTTCCTCCCGTTTTACCCCTTCACAGTTGAAGGAGATCTAGTCGTGGTCTACTAGGCCCTCATCCCAGACCACTCTGGCTTCTTGGCTGTAGAGCTTCTTGTCCTTGAAGATCCAACGCCAGTGAGCGTCATCTTCACCAATCCACTCCATATAAGGAAGTTTCTTAGGGTCGGTGGCCTCAATGTAAGGAGCTAAAGCATTACGAAAGAGCAGATGCTCGGAGCCAATCTTGCCTTCGAAGTGATCGAAAGACAAAGTGCCCGCACCGTAGAAACAAGTTTTGGGTTTTGGTTGTTTGCCATCTTTGGTTTCAGGCCACAGGTCCTCTTGGTAGTGCCAGATGCAGCACTCCTTAGTCCCATCATGGAGATGAGTGTCGAACTGCATCCACTCAAGAATGGACCCTAGGTCTGGGCAGACAGACTTGTCGTGGTAGTTCCACGGCATCCAGCCGAACCATGTGTCCTCATGAGGTTGACCAGAGCATTTAAGCTCCTCAAACTTACTGTCTCCCCCACGCCTTCCTGCCCATTTCAAACTGTTATCGAAATTGAGCGCTCGAATGGCCTTGTCGGCCTTCGATATGTTTTTAGCCCGTATGACAGCGTTGCTGCTTACGAGATTAACGTGATACCCCATCTAGTTCTCCCTTCGTGAGGTATTAAAAACTACCTTGGTTTTGATACTGTTGTCAAGTACACCTTAACTTCTAGAATGGTTCTAGACGTTAGCGTTCCCACGAACAGGATAGAAGGACAGACTGCTCCCAGGCAGCAGCTTGCACTCTCCGAAAAGGACGCCACCACTATTACCCTCACCATCACGCGACGGATACAAAATGCCACCATCATCGAATTCAATGACCATCACATCCATCCAATCCGAAGGGTGCTCCCATCCAGCTCGTTCAGCTTCTTCAGCAGTCATGCCTCGAGTCTCCTTGACCGTGGCACCAACAGGCCAAGAGCCCATCATCTTATTTATCTCATCTTCAGTCATTGTCTTTCCTTTCATTCAGTAACGCAACAACGATTAGTGCGTTATCCAATAACCGATCCATGTTCAGTCGTCCATCCCGCCATTCATGCCAACAAGGCGAACACATCCGAACAGACTTCGACTCCTCAGGTATCCACTCATACACTCGATCACCCGTAACAGTGAACTCATCGCATATCTGGCAGGCGTTCCAGTCATGCATCTCCTGCTTATAGTTGGGTGACCGTTCATCGGGCACCAACTCGTTACCGAACGTCCATCTAGTAAACGTTTCACTCATCCTTGATTCCTTTCATTTGCCAACATCGCATCCCAATAGGCTGGACCTCGCAACCTGGAATTTCTTCTCCATCGCATCCAATCGACAAAGAACACATAGAGCTGAACAAACCCAAACACAAAACAGTTCGCAGAAATCCAGGCCAAACACAACCAAGTTCCGTCCCTCATCCCATTTACCTCCTCCATCACATCTAGAACGATTCTAGAAATTCAGACCTAAAAAAAAAGATTGAGCCAAATTCAGGCCGACCACAAAAATAAAGAAACGCGAAAATGCCACCCTCTCGGGTGGCACTCTCGTATTCGTTTATTCGGTTAATTCTTTGATCATTTCCTGTTGATCTAAGAAGTCTGGCACGTCTGAAATATTATCCAAGACTGCTTCCGTCAGATTGGCGACGGCTTCAGTAAGTTCTGCCGATAGTTTGACTTTCCCCGACTTAGTTAGACCATTATAAACGGTCATCAATTCGGTAGCTTTAATGAGAGTTGCGATGTTAGAAGCTTCTTCAGATTCCTTAGAAGCATTCTGACTATCGCCATTCCCGCCATCATTACCATCGCCATCATTACCATCGCCATCATTACCACTAGGCGGCCTAGGATTCGACAACCCTAGAATATCCCTAGCGGCAATCTTAATCGCATTAGCATTCTTGCCACCATTGTCCCGCCAATCACCAGCGGTATGCCTACTAGTGATTAAGTTTCGCACCGTGTCGGCTTGTTTCGCTTTCGTACAAAAGCTAGACATTGTTATAGCTTCCGATAGCAGAATTTCACCACGAAATTCTGCCATAGAATCAGCCGCCATAAGCGCCGCGGCCCTAATTAGCTTCTGGCAATATTGAACGGTAGAAGCCGCCTTACTGCTATCTTCTGGCCACTCATCAAGAGCGCCACTTATATTGCTAGCTAGGACTAGTTGGGCATGAAACTTTCGTGTCTTGTCAACCTGCGCAAATGGACTATTTGTCTTCCCAAATTCTTGGAAAGCGTCAAAGACTCTATTCGCGAATTCCCAAGCCTTATCAGAAGCAGTTCTACCAATCGCCAAGCGTTCGGTATTAAGCGTTACCACTTCCCCTATCGCAACCTCATAGGATGGACGGTAGGTTTCGGTATCTTGCATTTCAGACTCTACATCTTTCGACATAGCATTCTCCCTCAATAGTTAGTGAGAACCGAACAACGCCAAAAGGCGATCTTCGTAGTCTTCCAGCGTTATTCGATTGTCAAGGTACACGGATCTAGAATCATTCTAGAAGCCGTAGCGCTTCGGATCGATTGGCGCATAGGACTATTGAACCATTAATCGAACATAGTTGTCAAGGACTATTAACTAAACATGTAGGCGAACGGTTACGCGCCGAAAGCGCACGTCCGCGGACGAATAGGAAAGGACTAGCGCCGATTGCCTCCCGCTACGCCACGCATGTGCCTACGAACGCGAGCGAATGCGCGCACCTGGACGATCGAACAGACGTTCGGAAACAGCGAGCGACTTGACAGCGACAGCTCGACGCACGCAAACGCAGACGGGGGTACACAGGCCCCCCCTGGGCCAGGTTCCCGCACGTATGTATAGATATCAATAGTCGTTGCGGGGAAAGTTTTCGTTTCGCCTTCTCANTTCTTTGATGTATTTCCTTGCGTATCCTTGTGTAGGCAATACAATGAGGGGGCGGGTGGGGGAGAGGAGAACTGCTTGGGGCAGTTCTCCTCTCCCCCCCTCTTCTATATATAGTAGATGGTGTCCCATTGGGTTTGGGACGTTTGTTTCTTTTTGTAGGAGGTAGTAATGCCGCAGAATGGTGGTGGTCGTGGTTGGGTAACTGACCCTGACTCTGGTGAAAAGGTGATGCCGTCGGATTGGTCCGAGTTTTTGGATTGGTTGTTGTCGGAGGTTCGTGAGCCTGGGACTCAGAAGGAATGGGCTGTTGAGAATGGCGTGAATGAGCGTACTGTTCGTCGTTGGAAAGCTGATTCTCGTTTTATTCGTGAGTGGGACCGTAGGGCAGCTGAGTTAAATGTTCACCCTGAACGAACACAGGCTGTTGTGGATGCGCTTTTTAAGCAGGCTGCTGATGGTGATGTGAAGGCTGCGACGTTGTATTTGCAGTACATAGATAAGTTCACGCCTAAGCGGCGTGTTGTGGTTGATGATGAGCGTGATGCGTCTGGTATGTCGGATGCGGAACTTGCGGCGGAGCTGGAGCAGCTTGTGGGGGAATTGCAGGGTGACTGAGTTGCAAGATTTACATGATGACGGNATGTGGATGCAGATGGAAGCTATGGGGGAACGGCCTGACTTGTTGGTTGATCCGTTTTTGGATGACGAACCTTTGGAGTGTGGGTTAGATGATGTTGAGGTGTGTGATTCTTGTCAATAGGGGGATGGGATGAGTATCGAAGATGTTGCTGAGCGATCTGTTGTTTGGGCCGAGGCCCTTAAAAAGATCTCGAAGGCTGCTGCGGGTATTGGCGTGGCTATTGCTGGTGCTATTAGTGCTTTTATAATGTTGTGGCCAAGTGGTGGGGATTCTGAGCCTTCTGTTCGGACGGATTTGGTTCCTGGTTATGGTCCGCAGTGTTCTCAGTTGTATAACACGATTGAGCATACGTGGACTGAGGCTCAGTGGTCTGTGTGGGAGTCTTTAAGGAAAGATTTGAATTGTTAGATGGCTAAGAAACCTGATCCTCGATTAAAGCGTGCTGGTGTTTCTGGTTATAACAAACCTAAGCGAACACCTAATCATCCTACTAAGTCGCATGTTGTTGTGGCTAAAGGGAAGGGTTGTGAGAACGGGAAGACTATTCGTTTTGGTCAGCAGGGTGTGTCTGGGGCTGGTAAGAACCCTAAGACAGCTAAAGAGAAAGCTCGTCAAAAGTCTTTTAAGGCTCGTCACGCAAAGAACATTGCCAGAGGCAAGTGTTCTGCTGCGTATTGGGCTGATAAAACTAAGTGGTAACTGATGAAAGTTTGGATTGACCAAGATCTTTGCACTGGTGATGGTTTGTGCGCTGAGATCTGTCCCGATGTGTTTACCATGAAAGATGATGGGCTTGCTTATGTTCAAGAAGATGGTCGTGTGTTTGACGATCCTGGCGGCGCTTTGGGGCTCGCTAATTTTGGGGAAGAGCATTTGGAAGCGGTGATTGAGTCTGCTGAAGAGTGTCCTGGGGAGTGTATTTTTATTGAGGCTTAACGGATTGGGGGTCNGTTGTACCATACGACTCCGCTGTGTCGTTCTCCTGATGTTATTGGNGTTACTTGGTGTTCTATAAAACTTGGAAAGACAACTATGGAACCTCGAGGAACGTCGTTAAAGATGTGCATTTGGTCGTAACAGCGAAGTTGAAGTTCGCCTCCTTGGTATTCTTGGGGGTGAGAAAAGTTCACTGTTGCTGAAAGTTTTCTGACAGTGCCTTGGAATTCGGGGAATGGTGTTACGTTTAATGGAATTGGGTTGGGGGCTTGTGCTACGAGTTTTCGGGCAGCGTGATGGTCGCAGTGTCCGTCAATGTGCCAGTCGTAGAATTGGTCAACTTGGTATTTGGTGTATTGAAGTGCTTCTGCTATTTCCAGCTCATATTGCCAGCCTGCTTCTTTGTTGGCTTGTCGTATCCAAGCGCCAATTANATCGTTTGGTGATTCGTCGAAAATCCATGAAATTTGGGAGCTTCGATGGTTTTCTTCCGCTCCGAAATGAATCCCTTCGACTACAGTTTTTTCAGCAGCTAAGTGTTGAACCTCGTCGCACTGCTGTGGGGTTAGCGCCCCTGGGATATACCAGTAATGGTTGGTGAGCATGGGTACAAGATTAGCCGAATTACGACAAGAAGCTGAATGGAGGAAGTGTCAGCGAAATGAGCAATATTTTTTNCAAAATTATTGGCACATTGCTCATCCTGCTCATGGTCGTATTTTATTTGGGTTACGTCAAGCTCAGAAAGAAGCTACTGAGCATTGGGCATCTCACAGATATTCGCTTACATTAAAAGCGAGACAAATTGGGTGGAGCACCCTTGTTGCTGCTCACCAGTTTTGGCTGGCGTTTTTTCATCCAGACCAAAACATTATTGATCTCTCTCGAACTGAGAGGGAAGCCGTATTGTTACTTCGTAAAAGTAGGTACGGTTTTCAACATTTACCGAAATGGATGGTAGAACGTGGACCTAAGTCCTTGGTGGAACACCAACAGCGAATGGGTTTCGATAACGGATCGCAGATTACATCGATGCCGTCGGCGTCCGATCCTGCCCGTGGCGAATCGGCCACACTCATCGTGGTTGACGAATGGGCATTCTTACCGAACCCAGAAGAATCCTGGGCAAGCATCGAGCCTGTCGCAGACGTAGGTGGCCGAATAATTGGTTTAAGCACAGCTAACGGTTCAGGAAACTTTTTTCATCATTTGTGGGTTGGAGCTTCTACAGGGTCAAACAAATTTGAGCCTATGTTTTATCCGTGGTCTGCTACTGAAGACAGAGGCGATTCTTGGTATCAAGAAAAAATTGAGTCAATGTTGCCTTGGCAGCTGGCACAAGAATATCCGACAACTCCTGAAGAAGCGTTTGTTAAATCAGGCAACCCTGTATTTGATTTAGATATTCTTGAAGAAATGGCCAAGCATGTGTCTTACGGAGAACAAGGTTATATGTGGCGAAGCGGCAAACAAATTGAGTTCAAAGTATGAGCTTAGAAGTTTGGGAACGTCCACAATTAAATAACGCTTACGTTATAGGTGTTGACACAGCTGAAGGTCTAGGGCACGGCGATTACAGTGTTATTCAAGTTATTAATGTGGGAACAGGAAATCAGGCAGCTATTTGGCATGGACACATAGCGCCTGATCTTTTAGCAGAAGAAGTTTATTCAGTAGGTTTATGGTTTAANTCTGCTTTGTCTTGCGTCGAATCAAACAANCACGGATTAACAACTATCACTGAGCTGAGACACCTTGGATACCCAACGCTTTTTAGAAAACGTCAATTAAATAACGTAAACAATAGAATCAGCCAAGAATATGGTTGGAAGACAACTAGGACATCAAAACCACTTTTAATAGACGACTTGGGTTCCGCAATGAGAAACCAAGAGCTAATGATTAATGATCGTCACACTATTGCNGAACTNCGAACTTATGTAAAAAATGATCGCGGGTCTATGTCAGGCTCTCCATACGATGATCGAGTAATGGCTTTAGCATTAGCTAACCAAATGCGTAAATACGCTTACGAACCAGAATATGTGACAGAAGTAAACGATTATTGGACTTGGAATTGGTTTTCTCGTTTAGCTAATGGCAACGTTCAAGAAACTTCTGAAGCTACAATTGGAACAAATACTATCCGTGGGACACGGTAAACAATCTATAGAGCATGTTCTATAAGGAAGGGCTGTAATGGCACGAAATATCGCTCATACACCTGGCGGCACTGTCGACGGGGCAAAGGGCAAAAATGGGAAAATGGAGCGTGGGTCGAGCGTTTCGGCTAATCCNATTTGGGAANCAGNAGGNNNNCAGTCTNCTAAACAACGNATGGANGCNGGCAANTACGCNAACCAAACTGGTGGTTACGGNGAAACTNGCATTCGTGAAACTCCCAAAAATCANCATGGGACCACTGGTAAAGTAGAACCTGGCANNCAGCCTAATCTACGCGGTCACAACGCTGGTTAAAGCATGGCTGTCCTCCCTGATGAGGCCAGCTTTGAAGAGTTCACCCACTACGTTATTCAACGTCGTGGGCAAGTTCCTTATACGGAACTTCAAGAACTCTACGAACGTAGGCTTCGCCTAAAGTCAATTACTATTTCTACTGGCCAAGGCTTTCAGTCAATACTTCCTCGAGATGAGCAAGGGTTAACGAAGCGCGAACGTGAGAATAAGGTTGTTTCTGAATATCAGCAATCTGGTAGAAATATAGAAAAATTGCCTGAGAAAGCACAGTTCTAATATGGCTCGTAGATCTCGCCAAGAAAAACTTGAAGATTACATAGAAAAGATTGGCCAATGTCAGAATTGGCGAAGTCAAGAAGGCTACGAAGATTTATGGCGTCGNCTAATTGATCTTTACCGAGGTAAGCATTGGCCTGAAACAACTTCTAATCAGCAAGATCTAATTGCAGTCAATCTAGCGTTTTCGACAGTTAACGTAATAGCGCCAAGCGTTGCTGTTAACTATCCAAAAATAGTTGTTCAGGCAAACGATCCAGCTAATGCAGATACAGCAAGTTTCGTTGAAGCAGTTGTTAACTACCTTTGGAAACACCATGATTTTCGGACGCCTTTTCGGAACGCTGTTAAAGACTTTCTGATCTTTGGTCATGGCTGGGTTAAAATTGGCTGGAAATTTATAGAACAAGAACAAAGTCTTTCTGATAGCGAACGTGATCGACTCATGAACCAAGCAGTTTTTGAGTCTGACGTATTTGCTATGGAAAACCCTGATCTTGCAGGAGATCTACTTACCAACGATGAAATAGCAGCAAATATTCCACAAACTATTGCTCGGGTAGTGGAAGATCAGCCTTTTATCGAACGAATATCTCCATTTGATGTTTTTGTTGATCCATCTGCCACATCAGTAGATGATGCAAACTGGATAGCACAAAGAATTCTTCGACCATTAAAAGAAGCAGAAAACGACAAACGTTACAAATCTTCTGCTCGCAAAAACCTTGCACCTAGCAGTGCCCCTGAATCGTATCCGCAATACGACAACAAAGATCAATACCTTCCTGAGCAAGTAGTTATTTGGGAATACTACGATGTGGCGTCAAATACTTTGGCTGTTTACGCAGACGGAGCAGAAGAATTTCTCGTAGACCCAACTCCAATGCCTTACGCTTATGGGCAGCCGTTTGTGATGCTAAGGAACTATGACGTTCCAGATCACTTCTATCCGATAGGAGATCTTGAAAGCATCGAAAGTTTGCAGCTGGAATTAGATAAAACTCGAAGCCAGCTCATGAACGACAGAAAACGGTATGCCAGGAAATATCTTTACCACGAACGTTCTTTCGGGCCAGAAGGCCGAGAAGCTTTGGAATCTGACCAAGATGGTCGACTCGTACCAGTTGTGGACGAGAACAGGCCGCTTCAAGAAGTTGTTGTTCCAATGCCTCAAATCCCCGTAAGTCCAGAAATATACAATTATTCGAATACGATTGAAGCAGACATAAACACAGTTTCAGGTATTTCAGAATATGCCCGTGGCGCAATGCCTGAGATTCGTAGAACAGCAACTGAAGCATCCATTATTGCAGATGCTCAGAATGCTCGCGCTGCAGACAAACTAGCTATTGTCGAAATTTGTATTTCCAGATGTGCCCGTCGAGTCATACAACTGATGCAACAGTTTATGACAGGTTCAGAGTTAGCTCGAGTAAGCACTCCAGGCGGCGAAGATGTATTTCTTGAGTACAGCCGAGAAGACATTCTCGGAGAATATGATTTTTCGGTGCAAGCTGGGTCAACTCAGCCTATGAACGATACAATTCGGAAACAGCAAGCTGTAAGCTTGATGAACGCAATAGCTCCGCTTGTTGGAACGGTTATCGACCCCCAAGCGCTAGCAGTTCATGTGCTGGAGCAAGGTTTCGGAATCAAAGATCCTGAAAAATTCTTGGTACAGCAGCCAGATCCTCAAACTATGGCAGTTGAAGATCAGGTTGCTCCTCCAGCATCTGCTGGTGCAGCACCGATGCCTTCAGATCCTTCAGCAATGGACGCTTCTTTAAGTGGCGGCGGCGCATTTGCGCCCACTGGNGGAATNCCTCCAGAACTATTAGCGCAACTTCAAGGACAAATGGGCGTAGAACTCCCTTCTTTGTAGTGGGACATAGGTATATTCTTATAGGAGCAACTGTCGCAGACTCCTAGGAGGGGCTAGTGCCCGAAGAAAATGAAGTTCAAATGGAATCCACAGATGTTGTGGACAATCCCGAGGCTTCCATAGAAGTTTTAGAGGAACCTGGTGATCTATACACCGTCAAAATTGATGGCGACGAACAACAGGTTACCCTTGAAGAACTTCAAAATGGCTATCAGCGTGGAGCAGATTATACCCNCAAAACGCAAGCAGTAGCCGAGGAACGTGACCGTTTAAGACAAGCTGAAGCTTTAATGAATGCCGTGCAGGAAGATCCTGCAGGCACAATCCAAGCTCTTTCGAAATCATTTGGTGTGGACAATCCAACTCAAACGGAATCCAACATAGATGACTGGGAAGACGTTGATCCTAGTGTCGCCAGAATTGCAGCATTAGAACAAAAGATTGAATTACAAGAAGCAGCACAACGGAAACAAGACCTTGAACGACAAGTAAATGTTTTACAGGAGGAATACGGAGAATTCGACACTGACGAGCTGTTAGGCCATGCGCTTAAACACAGAATCGGTAACCTCGAGGCTGCTTTTAAGCACTGGCGTTTTGATCAGACTCAAGATGCTTTATCTAAATTACAAGCTGAACAAGAGATTACTGAGAAAAAACGTGATGCAGCTGTAGTCACCCCTGGGGGCTCAACTCAGGTTGGAACTGAACAATCTCCTACATCTTCTCCACCTTCAAGCATTCGCGAAGCGTTTGAACGAGCAAAACAAGAACTAAGCACTTAACCTTTTAGGAGAATGTAAATGGCTGGTAACACCAGTTTTGATGAGATTCTAACTACGACTCTCAATAACTACGTTCCTAGGCTGACTGACAACATTTTCTCTGCTCGCCCACTTTTCTATGCTTTGACCAACGGTCAAACTATGAGAACAGTTAGCGGTGGCGCAAAGATTGTTGTTCCAATCATCTATAAAGCGAACGATACCGCTAAATCATATGCGGGAACAGAAACTATTGACATTACTGCCCAAACAGGCATCACAGCTGCAGAATACAGCTGGGGTCAGTACGCTTCTACTGTCACAATAAACGGTCTTGAAGAAGCCCAAAATAACGGAGAGGCTCAAATCATTGACCTCCTCGAAGGCAAAATCTTCCAGACACAAGAATCCATTATCGAGAACATGAACACCATGTTCCACGGTGATGGAACCACTAAAGCAACTGACTGGAACGGACTCGAAAACATCGTTAACGACTCCGCTCTTACAGCTAACACTCTTGGTGGAATTGACCCGTCAGCAACAGGCAACGCGTTCTGGAAGTCGCAAGCGACAACCACAACTGGTGCTTTGACTCTGGCGAAACTGGCGACACGCTACAACAGCGTAAGCGTCGGCAACGACCAGCCCACCATAATCATCTCAAAAGCAGATGACTATGAAAGCTATGAGGCTCTGTTAACCAGCAACATCCGCTACACCGATACGGACATGGCGGACGCAGGATTCCAGAATCTAATGTATAAAGGCGCTCCGTGGACCTTCGATGCAGCCACCACCGATGGTGTTGTCTACATGTTGAACACGAAGTACCTGCAACTGGTACGTCACTCGGATACCTGGTTCAAGCCAACTCCGTTTGTGCGACCAAATGACAAGGATGCTGTGTACTCACAGATCCTTTGCTATGGACAGT
Source organism: Acidimicrobiaceae bacterium TMED189 (assembly GCA_002169845.1). GTDB lineage: Bacteria > Actinomycetota > Acidimicrobiia > Actinomarinales > Actinomarinaceae > Actinomarina. Next base: position 33,303 of record NHIM01000009.1, read on the forward strand.
TGACTTGCTCAAATAGGGACCGTCAAGGTTACCTAGAGGGTGTCACCTGATAATTAGCTATACGGTGGGGGGTGGAAGCTTCGGCTTCTGCCCCCCTAATAGTTAGGAAACAGATGAGTCGGTCACTTCAAGTTGGATACAGCAGCAACGCTCGACCTTACGGACAACCAACAAACGATGCTCAAGGATTAACCGTTGAGTACGTCGGCGGACGCAAGGTAACTCAAGTTCCTGCTTATGCAGGCGAAGAAGAAGTTTTAGCGGCTCCTTGTCTTGCCTTAACTAAAAGCGGAGCGGCTTGCAAAGCCAAACCGCTTACAGGAACCGATTTGTGTACTTTTCATTCTGATATGACCAAGGAGTAAGTGTGTTTATTGAGCAAATGCGCTCATACATCAGGAGCGTTGTCGAGATTGACAGTTCTGACATTGATGACGCCACGCTTAATCGTTTTCTTGGTGAAGGCTACGACCAAATTGTTTACAGCGAAAAACGTTGGCCTTGGTATGAAGCCAGCACAACTTTCACTACACAAAGTGGAGTTCAAGATTATTCTTTAACGTCAATTGCCGCAACTCCCGATGCCATTACTAATGGTTTGCGAGAAATAGCTGCTCTTCGCACTGACGACATAGTTCTTACGTTCTTAGGACGCGACGCAGCAGATGTGTCCTACCCTATTGATTCTGCTGGTAGCGGCGACGCTTACTATTGGAGTTACTGGGCAGACAGCGTTCGTTTGTACCCTAAACCTTCTGGGGCAGAAACCATTTATGTGCGAGGATACAAAAATCCTTCAGCTTTTGGCTTTGGCACAGCTGACGGTGTAGCTCCTAGCGATTTTCCAGAACCATTTCACATTCTGATTGCAAACTATGGTGTTTCTCGAGCATACGATCAACAAGAAGATTTGGATATGGCTGCTGCCTACAAATCTTTGTTTCTTTCTGAGCTTGATAACCTTCGAGCCCGTCATCTTGATTCTCCTGCTCCACAACCTTTACGGTTAAATGGACGTAGAAGTTCTCGATGGATAGCAGAATCTTATCTTCCAGGCCGTTTACGGTATAGCTGGGAGTAATGAATGGCTAAGTCTAAGTCTGGTTACAAACTAGAAATGCTTCAAGATTTTAGTGGTGGTCTGAACTTGCGTTCTGACCAGTTCAATCTTGCACCTTCAGAGAGTCCTGCGATGTTAAATGTTGATGTGGACCCTCGAGGCGGCATCAAAATGCGTCTTGGTGTAAACGCTCGTAACGGAACGACGTTGAATCAAGATGTTACTGGGTTGGCACAGTTTACTCCTGATGGAGGCACTTCTCGAGTTATTTGTTCTCATGGAACTACTGTTGCCGAGTCTGCTACAGGTGATTTTACTGCGCTTTCAGGTGTGTCAGTAGCAAACGGTGATCGTTTGTATGGGCAAACAACTAATAACAAGTTTTATGGAGTTTCGGGAGATGCTGCGTCGTTTGTTTACGATGGAACAACTGCTTCAAACCTTGCGTCAAATGTCAATGGTTCAGCAGGAAATTACCCTATAGCTAAATACACATGTCATTGGAATAACTTTGCGTGGGTTGGTCATACTACCGAAAGTTCAACAGCTCATTCGAATCGTGTTCGTTGGTCAAAACTAGACGACCCAGAATCTTGGCAAGATTACGATTACGTTGATGTCAACGTAGGGGAACGGGGCGACGAAATTTCAGCTTTGCTTCCTTTTGCTGACAGACTTCTTATATTCAAAACTAATAGTGTTCACGCCTTATACGGTCACACTTCTGATTCATTTCAAGTAGTTCCTTTAACTCAAGACGTTGGATCTATTTCCTTGTCTTCCCCTGTGTCTACTCCGTATGGAGTGTTTTTCTGGTACGACCGTCAAGGCGTATGGATGTACAATGGGCAACAGTTTGTGTGGGTGTTCGAAAAATTGCAGCCAGCAATTGATGATGGCAGGTTGCAGTTCAACACTGCACCACAGCTTGCTTGGTTTAAGAACCGTTTATACGTTTCTGTTGATTGGGATGACACAAGCGGGAATAACGCTAAACGTCGAGTATTAATTTATGATCCGACGTTAGGTTCATCGGGCGCTTGGACGATGACAGATATTGATGCAAATGTTTTGTTGACATTTGCTCCACCTAACGATTCGCAAAAGCTTTTGGCAGGTTGCGAAGAAAACTCAGGTCGCGTTATTCATTTAGAACAAAATTTAGAATCAGATTTTTATGGTTCTGTTGCTTCTCATATAGACAGCTCATACACCTCAAGTTGGCTTGTGGGTGGTAACCCGATTGTTAGAAAACGTTGGGGGAAACCTCGAGTTGTTGTGAGTTCAGACAACACGGTTGCTTTGAACGCAAAACTATATGTTGATTACAACAGTTCTGATTACACGAAAGAAATGCTTTTTGGTGTTCAAACAGAATCAACGGCACCTGCTACTTGGCAGAATTCGTCAGGAACAACTGGTTCTGGAATATGGGGTCCAGCTTCTAATGCAAGCACATGGGCTGGGGAACCGAACACTACCGTCACAAACATTGAACGTTTACCGACACTCGGAACGGCTAAAGCTATACAAGTGAAGATTGATGGTCCCACTACCAACGATGAGGCTTGGGAAGTGAATGCTATGGCGTTTACATATTTACAGAGGAGACTGCGTTAATGGTCGATTTTGCTTATCCGCATGAAGCAACGGCAGGTCAAGCTATTGAAGCTTCGAAGCATAACGATAACTGGAATAGAGTAAAGAACTTTATTAACGGAGATCCAGGTAACCTTGCTAGTTATCCAGGGTTGTTGAGAGCAGTTGATCCTAGTGCTACGGGAACGTTGACTAGTGGGGCTATTACTTGTACGGGAACTGTTTCTCTTGGAGCAACAAACCACCTGTATCTGAACAGCACGCAACATAGCGTTATTGGTTTGAGTACTGGTACTGACATCAACGCTGAAACCGCTGGAAGCTTCTTAAAAGATCTTGCTTATCGAGCAAACTTCTTAAGCACCTCAGCGCCAGGAGGCGTTGCTGGACCTGGCAATAACGTCCACTGGCTTTCTAACGGTGCCGACATAGCTGCCCCTGCAGCAGATGCTGGCAACTACTTCACTGAAGCCCATCGTTATTCGGTGTACTCTCGTCGTGCTGGCGAAGGATACGCTGGAGCGGCGGAAGCCCGACCCGAGTCCGAATACCGTCTTGTAGTTAATGGTTCGATTGCGATTCGTGGCGACATTATTGGTTATTCCAACAAAAACGAGAGCGTGCCTGGAACGTCAAGCGATTACGGGCTGGGTTTAGGTACTCGTATTGATTGTCAATGGTTGAATGTTGGGGCCAACGTAGATATTGGTGGCGAGCTTCGAGTTCAAACTAGATTCGATTCTGCCAAGATTTATATGGGTAATGACTACTATGTGAGCGAAGATTACATCGAGTGGAAAGACAATCTTGACGGGTCAAGCCTTCCAGGGTTCCAATTTGTTCACAATAGCAACAAAATGTTGCAAATCTCTGAGTCAGGCGTTGTGGGTTCTGAGAAATTAGATTTGCGTGCCTATAAAGCTTCAGCAGGAGCGAGCCAAGGTGGATGGCCTACATTGTCAGGAACCACCGCAGTTATTACTACAACTGGAACTGAACAACTTGGTATTCAATCTTCGTCTATCCGTTTCAAAGAAGATGTAGAAGATCTTGGAACTGAAGAAAACTGGACAAAACTTCGAGCGTTGAAACCTCGCGCATTTCGTTGGAACGAAGAAGTAGCAACTCAGTCAGGAATGAACTACGAAACTCAAGTTCCAGAATTAGGTTTTATTGCTGAAGAAGTACATGAAGCTGTACCAGAAGCGACTATGTATGACTGGTCTGGTGATCCGATTGTGTATCGAGATAAGTCGATGCTTGCGATGCTAGTTAAAGCAGTGCAAGACCTCGATGATCGTATGGGGGCTCTTGAATAATGGCAACAGGGACGACGTACATCAATGATGTAGGCGGAGGAACCAACCTCATTTCCTATGCTGATGGTTTCCGTTATCAGGGAACGTGGTCTTCTGGCGTGTCGTATTCTGTTGGCGACGTTGTTGAATACAGCAACGGGTCATATGTATGTAGGTCAGCCAATTCAGGTAACACTCCTTCTTCAGGTAGCACGTATTGGCAAGTAGTTTCTAATGCGGGTACTGCTGGCGGTCCTGGGCCTGCAGGAGCTGCAGGAGCAGTAGGGCCGTTGGGTCCGATTGGTCCAGCTGGTGCAACAATTCTGTACGGTATTGGCGACCCACAAGGTGTTACTGGTGTTGATGGGGATTATTACTT
>NHIM01000010.1 GCA_002169845.1 Acidimicrobiaceae bacterium TMED189
GGAACACTCAACAATAACTGCCTGGGGAAAAGATAATGAAAACAAAGCACATGAAAATATCATTAATCAATTTTTACTTGAAGGTAAAGTAATCGCTAGCGTTATAGATTCTTACGACACTTTTGAAACTGCAACTAAAATTATATCTAGTGAATTAAAAGAAAAGATTATCAATTCAAAAGGAACTTTTGTTGTTCGACCTGATTCTGGAAAGCTTCCAGATACAATAATTGAATTACTCGACACTTTATCTAGTGAGGAAAATTTTGGTTATACATTAAATTCAAAAGGGTATAAAGAGCTTCCTTCTTATATAAGAGTGATACAAGGTGATGGAGTAGATAAAAATTCAATTGAAAATATATTATTTTCTATGAAAGAAAATAATTATTCTGCTGCCAATATTACTTTTGGTATGGGAGGAGCCTTGCTACAAAAGCTTGACAGAGACACTTATTCTTTTGCTATGAAAGTTTCAGCAATTCATGATGGAATCATATGGAAAGATGTTTTTAAAGAACCATCAAGCGATCAAACAAAAAATTCAAGAAGAGGTCGTTTTGCAATAGTAAAAAATGATGAACTTGAAGTTATAGATCTTGAAAAACTAAGTCAAACTAATTTGTTAAAAACCAGATACAAAGATGGAAAATTGTATAACGAGACAGATTTAAAAGCAATTAGAAATAAAGTAGAAATTAACTAACGTCCCAAGTTCCAAGGGATCTAACTAATTTATCTAACTCGCCATCACCCTTTGAATCTTTTGCAAAATCTATTTGTTTCATAACGTCTTCATTATAAGTTTCTCTTTCAACTTTTCTAAAGACTCCCATAGGCGTTGGACCATATGGTCCATGAGATAGTCTAGAAAGAGAGAATGCAATAGATGGATTTTCCCTTGTTATGTCGTGTACATAGATTTGTGAATCATCAATGTCTGTTCTTTTTACAACTTTAGCTTCTCCATTTTCAATAGTGACTGCAAACTCATCCTCAGCACCAAAAATTACTTTTTCTCCATGAACAAGGTTTATTCTATTGGCAACTCGACCCTCTTTTGAAGTTAATTGTTCGAAGGCTTTGTCATTAAAGACATTACAGTTTTGATAGATTTCTACAAAAGCAGATCCTTTGTGGGTTGATGCTTCTTGTAACACCTGTGCTGTTAAGTCCCTATCCATATCCACTGAACGTGCAACAAATGATGCTTCAGCACCCAAAGCTACACTCATCGGATTAAAAGGAAGCTCTACTGAACCGAATGGTGATGATTTAGTTTTCTTACCTTCTTCACTTGTAGGAGAGTATTGTCCCTTGGTAAGTCCATAAATCTGGTTATTGAACATAAGTATTTTTATATTTACGTTTTTTCTTAATGCATGGATTAAATGATTTCCACCTATTGAAAGTGAATCTCCATCTCCAGAAACAACCCAAACTGATAAGTCAGGATTTGAAACAGTAACACCTGTTGCAACTGCAGGTGCTCGCCCGTGTATTGTATGCAATCCGTAAGTATTCATATAATATGGAAATCTAGCAGCACAACCAATACCTGAAACAAATACAATCTTTTCTTTACTTATACCAAGTTCAGCCATAAAGCTCTGAACAGAGGCTAATATCGTATAATCACCACAACCAGGACACCACTTGACTTCTTGGTCGCTTTGCATGTCCGTTCTCTTGTAATTAACTGGAACTTTACTCATTTATTTTTTCCTCTATTTTTTCTTCTAATTCTTGTGCAGTGAAAGGTTCGCCTGCAACTTTNTTAATNCCTTTTGCGTCAATCAAGAATCTTTCTCTAATGAGTTTTATTAACTGTCCTGTGTTCAATTCTGGAATTATAATTCTTTCAAACTTTGATAGGATTTCACCTAAGTTATCTGGAAATGGATTTATAAATGTTAAATGAGCACTTGCAACTTTGACACCTTTTTCATTGAGTCTATTTACTGCTTGTGTTATTCCGCCATAGGTTGAACCCCAACCTAAAACAAGTGTGTCAGCTTTTTCATCACCATTAAGTTCTAAAGGTTCAATGTCATTAGCAATATTAGCAATTTTCCATGCCCTCATATCTGTCATGTATTGATGGTTAGCACTATCATATGAAACATTTCCGGTACCTTCTTCTTTTTCAAGTCCGCCAATTCGGTGCTCTAAACCTGGCACTCCAGGAACTGCCCAAGGTCGTGCAAAAGTAGCCATATCTCTGTGGAAAGGTAGAAAGCCATCTTTAGAGTTATTTTTTGTTGTTAAGTTGTTAGTAAGAGAGGGTAAGTNAGAGATATCTGGTAGCTTCCAAGGCTCTGAACCAGTAGCAACATAGTTGTCTGAAAGAAGTATTACTGGTGTCATGTATTTGAGAGCTATTCTACTTGCCTCAATAGCAGTATAAAAAGCATGGGAAGGTGAACGTGAAGCAAGTACAGGTAGGGGAGATTCACCGTGCCTTCCATATAGGGCAAATAATAAATCGGATTGTTCAGGTTTTGTCGGAAGACCAGTTGATGGACCTCCACGTTGTACNTTCACAATAACCATAGGGAGCTCTGCAGAAAGTGCTAGTGAAATAGTTTCACTTTTAAGGGCTAATCCTGGACCACTTGTACCTGTCACGGCAAGCTTTCCAGTAAATGATGCACCAACAGTTGCCGCAGCCGCTGCTATCTCATCTTCTGCTTGAAAAGTTATTACATTGAAATTTTTATGCTTTGATAATTCATGAAGTATGTCTGATGCCGGCGTGATTGGATAACTTCCATAAAACAATTCAAGATTGGATAGTTTTGCTCCTGCTATTAGACCCCAACTTAATCCGATATTCCCATTTATATTTGTGTATTCTCCAGTTGGTAGTGCNGCTTTCTCAACAACGTATGTATGGTGAAAAGCTTCAACGGTAATACCAAAGTTGTAACCAACTTTTAAAGTCTTTACATTTGCTTCTGCAACTTCTGGAAGTTTCTCAAATTTTGCATTAATCCAATTTATAGTATCTTCTAGTGGTCTATTAAATACCCAGGAGATAAGTCCTAAAGCAATCATATTTTTAGATCTAAGAACCGCTCGCCCTTTAATTTCAGAATCTTTTAAAGCTTCTTTGGTGAGCTTCTCCATCGGGACTTGAAACACACGATATCCATCAAGCTCTCCTGATTCTCTAGGGTCAACTTTGTATCCGGCTTTTGTAATATTTTTTTCTTCGAAGGCATCTTCATTAATAATAAGCATTCCGTTAGGTGCTAGATCATGTAAATGTGCCTTCAAAGCAGCTGGATTCATCGCAACTAAAACTTCTGGGTTATCTCCAGGGGTAAGGATGTCAAAATCAGCAATTTGAACCTGGAATGAAGATACNCCAGCAATTGTTCCTTGAGGAGCTCTTATTTCTGCAGGGAAAGCTGGAAGTGTAGCCAANTCATTTCCNAATAAAGCAGAAGTATCTGTAAATCGTGTACCAACAAGTTGCATACCATCTCCAGAGTCACCAGCAAATCTGATAGTGACAGCAGGTATACTTTCTACCGTTTTATTTTGAACTTCTAGTTTTGGTTCTTCCATAGGCCTAGTTTAATCTTTCGGGAGATAATGCGATTTCATTTTGTTGTGTTCCTTCACAATTTTCTGCACTTTCACCTGAGCAGCATTCTGCCTGGTTGAGTCCATACATTGCACAGTTATTATTAATACACGCTGCATGTCCATGTAGATATGCCATTGAGCTTTTACACCAACTACATAATAAATTACTCATATGTTTTGAACCTATAATATGGCCAGTACCTTACTTTGAGTTTCCAACAATCAGAAAATTTTATAGGACCCATAGTTCTTGAATCACTTGAAGAGATAGTTCTTTGGTCACCTAAAACAAATATCTCATCCGGTCCCAAATTTACTTTAACAAAATCATCAACAAAACTTTTGGCCCATGGATCGCTAATAACTTCTGAATTTATTAAGATGGACCCCTCTTGTGATTCAATTTCCTCTCCGGGAAGACCAATAACTCTTTTGACTACATCAATATTCTTTTCAGAATTATTGAAAATAACAATATCTCCTCTAAGTGGAGAATCTTTCAATTTTGCAGCAAGTACATATTCATTAGGAAGTAGAGCAGGTTTCATACTTTCTTCTTTGATTTCATAAGCCCTGAATGACTTATTATCATTGCGAAAAACTAGATAGACAATAAAGGCAATAATTGTCTTTATATTAAGTATCTTTAATATGTTTTTAATCATAATTTGTTATCTTACTAAGGTTAATAGTAGTTAATTAAGGAGATTTATGAAATTATTGAAACCAACAAGAGTTGCATATGCACATTGTGACTTGCCTTGTGGAGTATACGATCCAGCCCAAGCACGTATTGAGGCTGAATCAGTATTAAATGCTTCAAAAAAGTATCAGGATTCTGATGATGAAAGCTTCAAGCAAAGATGTGTAACCATCAAAGAAGAAAGAGCTGAAGAAGTGAAGCATCACCTATGGGTTCTATGGACTGATTATTTCAAGCCAGAACATCTTGAGAGATTCCCAAATCTTCATGATTTATTCTGGAATGCAACTAAAAAAGCTGGTGAAGCAAAAAAAACTGAAGATCCTAAAGTCGGAGAAGAGTTGCTTGCTTTGATAGATGAAATAGATTCTATATTTAAAGAATCAAAAGTTTAATCAAACTTTTTAAATAGGTGCCCAATTTGAATTAATTCGGCACCTATTTTTATGTCGTTTAAAGCCCATTCATTGTGAGTTTCTTTGGGTATAGCCTCTGTAACTTTTCTACTCGTGTTGGGCATAAATGGATATAGTAAATTTCCACATGCATCAATTGCTTGGAGAGCTGTATAGAGTATTCTTCCAGCTCGATTTTGGTCCTCTTTAACAGTCTTCCATGGTTCAGTTTCATTTAAATAAACATTAACTTTCGAAACAAATCTCATAGATTCTTGGAGCGCAGTTTTTAGTTCAACAGCTTCTATNTGTTTACCAATATCTNTAAATGCCTTCTCTGCTTCGNTCAANAAATTTTCATCTACTTGTTGTATCTCAGATGGATTACTTATTACATCTTGATTATTTTTAATTTGGGTGAATACTCTTTGAACTAAATTNCCCCATGTAGCTACNAGCTCTTCATTATTTCTTCNAATCATTTCTTCTTCAGTGAGNTCAGAGTCTGACTGCTCTGGAAGTACTGAGGCTAATGTGTANCTTAATGCNTCAGGTTGCCACTCAGATAAATAATCTGCCAGGCTTTTACCAACACCTCTACTCGCTGATGCTTTTTGTCCTTTTATTAAAATATATTGATTTGCTGGNACATTTGTTGGCAAGTTGAGGTTTCCATATCCAGCTAATATTGCAGGCCAGATTACAGAATGAAAAGGAACATTATCCTTTCCAATAAAGTAATAAGTCTCTGCATCTTTTTCAAGCCACCATTGTTTCCAGGCATCTTCATCTCCACTATTTTTAGCCCACTCGATAGATGCAGAGAGGTAGCCTATAACTGCTTCAAACCATACATAAATTTTCTTTTCATCACCTAAATCATCCACCGGAATATCTATTCCCCACTCAAGGTCTCGTGTAATAGCTCTATCTTTTAACCCCTCTTCAACAAAAGATTTAGCCCAATTAATTACATGTGGCCGCCACTTATCTTTTGTTTCCAACCAAGGAGAGAGTTCTTTACCAAGCAGACTGAGTTTTAAAAAAAAGTGTTCAGTTTCTTTAAACTCTGCAGGATTACCAGATAATTTGCTCACAGGATTTATCAATTCTTCTGGGTCAAGTGTAGAACTACACTTATCACATTGATCCCCCCGTGCTTCTGTATATTCGCATTTAGGACATTTTCCCTCTACATACCTGTCAGGTAAAAACTTATTATCTATAGGATCAAACGCTTGAAGTGTTTTTTGTTTATCAATAAATCCTTTTTCAAGCAATTTTAGAAAAATATCATGGACAACCTCTTTATGATTATTTGTCATAGTTGTTGTGTAGTTATCCCAAGATATTGAAAGTTTGTCCCAATAACCTAGAAATTCATTGTGATATTTGTTTACGATATCAATTGGTTCTAATCCTTCTTCGTCCGCACGAACAGTAATTGGCGTACCATGCGCATCACTACCAGAAACCATTAATACACTGTTTCCAATGACTCTGTGATATCTCGCAAAAATGTCTGCAGGCAGATATGCACCGCCTATGTGACCTAAGTGCCTAGACCCACTTGCATAGGGCCATGCCACTGCAACTAATATATTTTTTGACATATTACTAATAAGATTAGCTACTTTTGGTTTCTCGTTGGAATGTTCTTAATTTATCTGAGATTTAGAGTTTATCTACAAGAAAAAATATGGCCCATTCCGTAACAAATAAGAAACATTTCTGTAATAATCATTTAACTTCTGGAACGTTAGGTAATAAAAATTGTGGACTACATTATTTATAAATATTTAATTTAACAAGGAGAAAAAAATGGAATTAGTCACTTACATAGACAGTCTGTGGGTTTTGATTGCTGGAATATTAGTTATGTTTATGCAACCAGGCTTCATGCTTGTAGAAACTGGCTTCACTAGATCAAAAAACTCTGTGAACATAGTTATGAAAAACTTTATGGATTTTTCTGTAGGAGCACTGACATATTGGGCATTTGGATTTGCATTTGCTTATGGAGGCTCTACATTGGGTGGTTTCATTGCATATGGAAATTTCTTCTTAGAGGGTGACTCCAGTACTTACTTCTTTCAGGTAGTTTTTGCGGCTACTGCAGCTACTATTGTCTCTGGCTCAGTTGCTGAGAGGACAAAATTTACTTCTTATCTACTCTTTCAACCATTTATTTGTGGCCTAATCTATCCAATAGTAACTCATTGGGTATGGAGTGGCCAAGGTTGGCTAACTGATTTAGGATTTGTAGATTTTGCGGGCTCAGGCGTTGTACACATGGTTGGTGGATTTGCAGCACTTGCAGGTATACAAGTTGTAGGACCCCGAATAGGTAAATTTGACAATGAAGGCAATCCTCTTCCTATNCCAGGAAGTTCNATGGTTGCTGCAGCACTTGGTGTTTTTATTCTNTGGTTTGGTTGGTATGGATTTAATGTTGGCTCNGCTNTAGCAGCTGTAGATGTTGATTTAGCAGCAATTGCTGTNACAACCACATTATCAGCATCTGCNGCTTCTGTAGCAGCAATGTATACATCAATGATNGCTGGTAAGCCAAATGTAGGGATGACCNTAAACGGAGCACTAGCAGGATTAGTNGGNATCACAGCAGGNTGTGCAAACGTTAANAATTTAGGTGCNGTNATTATTGGAGCTATNTCTGGAATNTTAGTTGTAGCATCNATAAANNTTNTAGAACGAAAAGGTNTTGANGATGCNGTTGGNGCAGTNTCTGTTCATGGAATATGTGGAGCATGGGGTGTNCTTGCAGTTAGTATATTTGACACCAGTGAGGGNCTTTTTTATGGNGGAACTTCACTAATTATTCCACAGTTGATTGGAATGNTTGCAATAGGTTCATGGGCATACTTAACCTCTTATGGTGTGNTAAANGTTATTGACTCGACCCTTGGCCTACGAGTATCTAAAGAGGAAGAGGTCGCTGGTCTTGATGTCTCAGAACATGGAACAACAGCATACGGAGATTTTATTCTTAAAAAATAACACAATTAAATACTAAGTATTAGAAAATCAGTCAAACATATCAAGGTTTCCCCCTTAATGTGACCCGGCTGATTTTCTATTTAATAGTGATTACTTTTGTAGTAATATAAAGGAACTTATGGGATTNAATTTCGAAGAGAAAGATTCATGTGGAGTCGGNTTTATAGCCTCTAGAGGGCTTCCTCCGACACATGGGATGACACTAAAAATATTAGAATGTCTTTCAAACTTGGATCACAGAGGAGCAAAGTTTGCTGATGGNACTGGTGATGGGGCAGGAGTATTAACAGAAATACCCTATGAATTAATTAATGCTGAACTTAAGGAAAGAGGCATAACCCTTGATAAAGAAGAAAAAATAGGNTTAATATCTTGTTTTTTTGACCCCAAGGAAGTCAATGAGTCAAAAGAAATTATTCAAAATAAATTTGAAGGATTCAATATTAATCTTTTATATTGGCGAAAAGTACCTACAGATAAAGAAATTTTGGGTACANTAGCTAAGCAATCTAAGCCAGCTATTTTTCAAGCTGTAATTTCATCNAAAGAGAAAAATGAGAAAANNTTTGANAAAACTCTTTATTTATTNAGAAAATCATTAGAAAAAGAAATTTCTAATCATAAGTTTCTGAATATTCATATTAATTCNTGCTCATCAAGAACAGTGGTATATAAAGGACTATTTACNGCGACCCAAGCTTCAGATTTTTATTGGGATCTTAGGAATCCATTATTCAAAACAAGATTTGGAATTTTTCATCAGAGATTCTCAACTAATACCTCTTCAACTTGGGATAAAGCACAGCCTCTTCGNATGCTTGCTCATAATGGAGAGATTAATACAATAACATCAAATTATTCTTGGATGCAAGCACGTGAAGTTGATGCAACATCTAATTTCTGGAAAGATGACATAAGTACTTTAAAACCATTTATAGATGAAAATATTTCTGATTCTGGTCAATTAGATAATGCAGTAGAGCTCTTAGTACAGTCAGGTAGAACATTAGCTCATGCCCAAGAAATGCTTATGCCTTCAGCGTGGGAAAACAATCCAAGATTTACTGAAGATGAAAAAGCGTTTTATCAATATCATTCATTTTTATCAGAACCTTGGGATGGACCTGCTGCAATAGTTGCTTCTGATGGTTTAGATATAATTGCAGGTTTAGATAGAAGCGGATTAAGGCCAATGAGATGGATGGTTTCAGATCGATATATACTTGCTGCATCTGAAGTTGGTATTTGTCCATCAGTTGAGGCTGGGGCTTATAAAACAGCTCAATTAGAGCCAGGACAAACAATCAGATACAGAATTAAAGATGATGAACTTCTAGATGAAAAAGAAGTTATTCAGAAATTAAGTAAAAAAAATCCCTATAAGGAGTGGGTAAATTCTAAGCCACTCATCGTTGACACTAAATTTAGCAATTCAGAAGATACGTCAATAGATATTGAACTACTCTCAAAGTACTTTGACTACACACCTGAAGAAGAAAGATTAATGCTCCTTCCTATGCTAAAAGGTGAAGTGCCTACTGGTTCAATGGGCAATGATTCTCCGTTAGGAGTACTAAGCAGCAACAAACCTAGATTAAGTAGGTTTTTCCATCAGCTTTTTGCTCAGGTAACAAATCCACCAATCGACCCAATTAGAGAGCGCTTTGTTATGTCTACTAAAACATATTTAGGCAAAAGGGGATCAATACTTAAAGAGACCTCACAACAAGCTAATTTAATATCTCTTAAGAGTCCAATTTTAAGTGGTGGTACCTATGATAAATTAATCTCCAGCGAGTTTTTGGGAAAAAAGTCTCAAGTAATAAGTTTTTGTTTTAATAAAGAAGAGATAGACATTGAGTCGGCGTTAAAAAAGATATGTGAAAAAGTAGAAAAATCTATCACTGAAAAAAATAAGTCATTAATTATTTTGTCAGACAAAGATTTGGTAAAAGGAAGCAGTGTTTTACCTTCATTGCTAGTCGTTGGTACACTCCATCATTATTTAATTGATAAGGGGATTCGACTTAAAGCATCATTAATTGTTGCCTCCGGTGAAATTAGAGACGCGCATGATTTAGCCTGTCATATTAGTTATGGAGCATCTGCAGTTTGGCCATATTTAGCACTAGAAAATGTGAGAAAATTAGCTGAAAACACACCTGACTTAGGTATATCAGTGTCTGAAGCACAAGAAAATTATACAAAGACTCTTAACAAAGGGTTATTGAAAATAATGTCAAAAATGGGTATATGCACAGTTTCTTCATACAGAGGTTCAGAACTTTTTGAGATTATTGGACTTGATAAGAGTGTAATCACAAATGCATTCAAATATTCTAAAAGTAGGACTGAAGGAATCGGATACGAAGCTTTGGGAGAACAAATAAAAATTTGTTCAGATGAGGCATCAGTAGACCTTGGCGGTTTTTATAAGTATAAAAAGAATGCAGAGCCTCACGTAACCTCACCGGCTACTGTTTTAAGATTACAAAAAGCAGTTAGATCTGGAGATAGAGAGATATGGTTAAATTATCTAGAGACATTAGAGGATAGGCCAGATGTTCAGATTCGTGATTTATTCACACTTCCTGATACAACCCAGGGTTACGAAAATAAAAATGAAACATCCTCTCTCGAAGAGATATTCAAAAAATTTACTGTTTCATCTATGTCACTAGGCGCGTTATCAGAAGAAGCTCATCAGGCTTTAGCAATAGCCATGAATAGATTAGGCGGAAAGTCTGGCTCAGGTGAAGGCGGAGAAGATCCGATAAGATATGATACTGAAAAAAATTCAAAAATTAAACAAATTGCTTCAGGTAGATTTGGAGTTACACCGGATTATCTTGCATCTGCCGATGAGTTTCAGATCAAAATGGCACAGGGTTCCAAACCTGGAGAAGGCGGACAGCTTCCTGGGTTTAAAGTTGATAGTCATATTGCAAAACTAAGACATACAAGTGAGGGAATTACCCTTATTTCACCACCACCTCATCATGATATTTACTCAATTGAAGATTTAGCTCAGCTCATATACGATTTAAAAACATTTAATCCATCAAATCCAGTAAATGTTAAATTAGTTTCAGAACCTGGCGTTGGAACGATTGCGGTGGGTGTTGCAAAAGCCGGGGCTGATATTATTACAATTGCTGGTAGTGATGGTGGTACAGGTGCAAGTCCATGGACAAGTATTAAACATGCCGGTTCACCTTGGGAGTTAGGTCTTAGTGAAACTCATCAAGCTCTGGTAATTAATAACATGAGAGATAAAGTATTGCTTGAGGTTGATGGAGGCCTTCGTTCTGCCAAAGATGTAATTATCGCAAGTACTTTAGGTGCTGACAGATTTGGCTTTGGAACACTACCTTTATTAGCTTTAGGTTGCAAAATGGTTCGACAGTGTCATGAAAATACATGTCCAGTTGGTATTGCTACTCAAGATGAAAACCTTAGAGCTAAATTTAATGGAGCTCCAGAGCAAGTAATGCAATTGTTTACTTTCCTTGCAGAGGATGTCCAAAATTATTTAAAGCTATTCAATGTTGATAAGTTAGATGATTTGATTGGTCATGCAGACCTTTTAGGTTTAAAAGTATTAGATAATAATCTTCCAAGCAGTTTGCACAAACTTTTAGTTAATGCTGTTTCAGAAAAAAAACATCCAGGATTTATAAGGCATGACGAAGGTAGGTTATCCAGAAGAATTACTTCTGAAGTTATAAAATCATTAAATGCTAAAAAGTCTTCTTTTTTACAATATCCAATATCAAATGAAGATAGAAGTATAGGGGCGAGACTTTCAGGTGAGATTTCAATTAACAAATTAAATAATCAAATTGAAAAATTTCCATCTTTAATAAGTCTATCTGGATCAGCTGGCCAAAGTTTTGGTGCATTTATAAGAGATGGAATTAATTTGAAACTTACAGGAAGTGCCAACGATTATGTTGGTAAAGGAATGGGTGGTGGAAGCATTACTATTATTCCACAAGGTAAAAAAATGCAGGGTGCTTATCACGCTGCAGGGAATGCATTACTTTACGGAGCCACTGGAGGTCAGTTGTTTATCTCGGGTAGGGTCGGCCAAAGATTTGGTGTAAGGAATAGTGGAGCAATAGCTGTTGTTGAAGGATGTAGTGCTCATGCAGCTGAGTATATGACAGGNGGAACTTTGGTGATNCTTGGTGAAATAGGTTTTAATTTCGGAGCTGGCATGACAGGTGGGAAAGTTATAGTCTTAAATACACAAAAAAGTTTTAATCAATATATTTCTAAATCTGCTCCAACATCTCATGCTTTAAATGAGATAGATAGTTTGGACTTAAAAACTTTACTAGAAAAACATGTTGAGCAAACTGGATCTGAATTAGCTGTAAAACTTTTAACTAAAGAAGATTCCTGGCATAAGATGTTTACTGTATTTGGAGGAATAGCTGAAATAACAGACAAGAAAGATACTTCAGTAGAAACTAAAGTTTCTGCCTTAGATTAAATTACCTCTGTTAAAAAATTAAAAATGCATTTACCATAGAACTATGTCTTTAACAAAAGAATCCAAAAACCAACTTACTTGGTCAAATACAGTTGAACTTATAGATAATTTGAGAGTTGACGAAGTTGGCCTCAAGGAGAGGGTAGCCTCTCTTTCTACACGAAGCATAAAGAAAGAGTCTAAATTACAAGCTTTAAATTACATCATATCTATGTGTGACCTAACAACTCTTGAAGGTGAAGACACTGAAGGAAAGATTGGGCAGATGACAGCTAAAGCAATCAATCCGGATCCTAGTAACAATGAAGTCCCCAGTGTTGCTGCTGTGTGTGTTTATCCATCACTGGTAGGAAAAGCAAAGGAAATGACTAAAAACTCAAATGTCAAAGTTGCGTCAGTTTCATCATATTTCCCAAGCGGGCAGGCTTCAATCGAATCTAAACTTCTTGATACACAATTTGCAATTGACCAGGGAGCAGATGAAATAGATATTGTAATTAATAGGAAGGCATTTTTTGAAGGCGACTATCGAAAAATGTTTGATGAAATTGTAGCTTTGAAACAACTATGTAAATCAGTGCACTTAAAAACAATATTAGAAGTTGGTGAACTTAGAACATATGAGAATATAAAAAAAGCAAGTTTAATATCCTTAGCTGCAGGATCAGATTTTATAAAAACTTCGACAGGAAAAATTTCTAATGGCTCATCCAGAGAAGCATGCTATCTAATGGCAAAAGCGGTGTGGGACTATAAGGAAGCCACTGATTTCAAAGCTGGAATAAAAGTAGCAGGAGGAATACGAGATTCCAAAGATGCTATTAGGTATTTAGTTATTGTTAATGAAGAATTAGGAAGCGAGTGGTTAAATCCCGATTATTTTCGATTTGGAGCGTCAAGCCTTGTAGATGATGTTCTTAAACAAATTAAGAAATTAAAAACTAATGCTTATCAGTCAAGCTACTATTTTCCAAGAGGGTAATTTATGAACAAATGGGATTATGCTGAATCAATTGAATCAAGTTCTATCGTCAATATTCAAAAAAAATATGGAATATTTATTGATGGTAAATTTCAATCATCGAATTCAAAGAAATCGCTTAAAACTATTTCTCCTTCAACAGAAGAGGTACTTTCTACTATAAGTCTTGGAAATAAGAATGACATTAATGATGCTGTTCAGTCTGCAAAAGAAGGCTTAAAGATTTGGTCAAAACTTTCAGGAACCCAACGCGCAAAATATTTATTTAAACTTGCAAGATTAATTCAAGAAAGATCAAGAGAGTTTGCTGTACTAGAGAGTTTAGATGGAGGTAAGCCAATTAAAGAATCTCGTGACTTCGATCTACCTCAAGTTGCTGCTAACTTCTTCTATTTTGCTGGTTGGGCAGATAAACTAAATTTATCTTGGAACACCAATGGCATGAAACCGTATGGTGTTGTTGGCCAAATAATTCCTTGGAACTTTCCACTGTTGATGCTCTCATGGAAAGTAGCACCAGCTTTAGCCACAGGAAATGTTGTAATCTTAAAACCAGCTGAAAGTACACCTTTAACAGCTTTACTTTTCGCAGAATTGTGTGAAGAGGTTGGACTTCCTCCAGGAGTTTTTAATTTAGTAACAGGAGATGGTACTACTGGAGCAGCGCTAGTACAACATCCAGAAATATCAAAAATTGCTTTTACGGGATCTACTGGAGTTGGAAAGTATATTCAAAAAGAAACAGCAGATAGAGATATAGGACTGACCCTAGAGCTAGGGGGAAAAGCGGCAAATATTGTATTTAATGACGCAGCTATTGACCAAGCTGTTGAGGGAGTAGTTAATGGAATATTTTTTAACCAAGGACATGTTTGTTGTGCTGGTTCGAGATTAGTCCTTCAGGAAGACATTCATGATCAGTTTGTTTCTAAATTAGAAAAGAGAATGCAATCACTTAGGGTAGGAAATCCTTTAGATAAAAATACAGATATTGGAGCAATAAATTCAAAGGAGCAGTTAGATAAAATTTCAGAATTAGTTAATAATGGGGTGGATGAGGGTGGAAGTATATTCCAAACAGAATGTGAATTACCACAAAATGGTTTTTGGTTTAAACCAACTTTATTTACAAATGCTCAGCCCTCATACAGAATTGCTAGAGAAGAAATTTTTGGTCCTGTTTTAACGACATTGACTTTTAGAACTCCAGAGGAAGCCATTGAGATATCCAATAATACTGAATACGGACTCTCCGCTGGCATATGGACGGAAAAAGGTTCAAAAATACTATGGACTGCAGACAGACTCCAAGCTGGAGTTATATGGGCAAACACCTTTAATAAATTTGATCCTGCCTCTCCTTTTGGTGGGTACAAAGAATCCGGTTTTGGAAGAGAAGGTGGAAGACACGGCCTTCTCTCTTACCTAAAGGTTCAATCATGAATGAAATTAAAAAAACCTATAAAAACTATGTGGGCGGTAAGTATNTAAGATCTGAATCAGGAAAAACTTTTCGAATTGAACTTAAAAATGATTTTTATGAAGTTCCTCTTACCTCAAGAAAAGATATTAGAGATGCTGTAGTAGCTGCTAAAAAAGGTTTCACTGATTGGCAAAAGTTAACACCTTACAATAAAACACAAATCTTGTACAGATTATCTGAAATGCTTGAAGGTAATTTTGACACATATCAACAGATTCTTCAAGATTCAGGGTTAACTAAAGCTAAAGCTAAAGAGGATATTAAAAATTCTCTCGATTCCTTAATTTGGTATGCAGGAATGGCCGATAAGTGGGAACAAATGACTGGGAACTTAAATCCTGTTGCAGGGGATTTCTTCAATATTTCTCATCAGGAATCACTTGGTGTAGTTTTTACTTTAAATTCCAGCGAGCACTCACTTAACAATCTTTTATTAAATATGTTACCCGCCTTGACTACCGGCTGTTCAGTAATAAGTTTTAATGAAGAAAATTCTGTCTTGGCATTAAAGCTCGCAGAAGATATAAATAACTCAGATTTACCTCCTGGTGCCTTAAACATCATGTCAGGAAAATTTGAATTAATCATTGATGATGTTAGTAATCATGTAGAAATTACTGCTATGGCGCTTTATAAAAAAGTAACGACTGAAGAAAAAACATTAATTAGAGAAAATGCATCAAAGTCACTAAAACGTGTCTATATTACTCCACCTACCANAGGACTTGAAGCTCTGCTCCCTTTCATAGAAACAAAAACTGTATGGCACCCCAAGGGAAGATAGAGCTTTAGTTTTCAAATTTAAGTAAAACGAAATAGATGTTAATATTTTTTTATGTCAAGTAGAACATGGGGCGATTTACCAATACCAAACATTTATAAAGAATTAAAAGGTGAATTTATAAACTTCGATAAAGATGAGGAGTTTCTTGAGTGCAAATATCCTATTCANGAAAAATACTTTAACCCAATGGATACAACTTTAGGGGGAATAGTAGATTCATATATGGACTGCACTATGGGGCCTCTTAGCTTTCTTCTTGGTGAAATGGTTGTAACGAAAACATTTACTGCTAAATATATAAGACCTGTAAATAACAACTCTAAGTTTGTTTATGTTAAAGCCTGGAGGGATTCCGTTGATGAGCGAGGATCGGTTTATAAAGCTGAATTATTTTTAGATGATGAGAAGATAGCCGCAATATCGGAAGGGCTATTCGTCACTCCGAAAACTAATCGGTAGTCTTAGTAAAAAGATAAGCAGATAAAATAATTACCGAAATTCCGGATATTTGTGACAAGGATGTCATTTCTTGCAAGAATATATAGCCAAATAAAACAGAAAATATAGGAATAATATATACAGTTATTGAGCCAAAAATAGCACCTACATCATCAATCAATTTATAAAACGATAAAAATGCAACTCCACTTCCACCAACACCCAAAAGAAGCATAGAGGGCAAGGAGCCATTTATTGTTGGTAATAAGAGTTCACTGTTTATGCTAAAAAGAATAAAAGAGAAAAAAGTAGCATATCTAAGGGCTATTCGAAGTGTTCCCAATGCACCGTATGTACGGATTAAAGGTTGAACAAAATTAGCAGCAAATCCATAACTTACTGATGCAAGCAACGCAAGTGCAAAACCTCTACTTAACTCAAGATTTGCTGTTTGAAAACCAAATGTAAGTACATATATACCAATGAAGCCTGTAAAAAGATAAACTTTTTTAATATTTGAAATCTTTTGTCTAAAAAATAGNACTCCAAACANACTAATAAAAATTGGNGTAGAGCCNTTGACTAATCCTGCCAAACTTGAGGTGATAGTTTGTTCTGATTCTGCAAATAGGTAAAAAGGGAGTGACATCCANAGAAANCCTACAAGTGCAGTNTAAAAATGGTCACNCAGTGATATTTTAACTTTTTTTATACGTATTAAATTAATNAANACCATTCCAATNAANATTCTNTAAAAAGATATTTGAAATGGATCAAGCTCTTCTANAGCNAGTTTCATTAANAGGAANGAAGATCCCCATAGGCTNGAAGTAAGAAGCATCTGGAAATAGTTTTTCANTAACATAATGGATAAGCATAACTAATTTAAGACATATAGAGGATGATTTTAAATTGCTTGATCAGTTATGAGAATNGTTTCACTTCTNTCGTTAATNAGTTTATTTGCNGGGGTNTTTCCATCATNCAAGATTGTNGNNAGTATTTCTTTTTTATTTTCACCAGTCACTAAAAAGTANACCTTTNCAACTTGNGTTAACAGTTTGTATGTTGCCGTAACNCTCCATTTTGTAATTATGTTNACTTCATTTGAGACATACAAATCAGTATNATTNTCAACNGCTGNNGTCCCNGGAAATAGTGANGCAATATGACCNTCTTCTCCAATTCCNAAAATTACGGTGTCAAAATCTTTTATATTCTCTTCCAGTTTATTTGAGTAGTCGTTGGCATCNTTAGATGAGGTTGATGATGAGTATTCAAATTCTAGAACTTTTGCAGGACTATTAAAAAAGAANGAGTTAATCAANTTTTGGTTGGAGTTATCNTCTTCTTTTGGAAGCCATCTATCNTCAACCGTCCAGAAAATAANTTTTGATAAGTCTTTGATATCACTACTTAACATTGAATAAGCTATTTTTGGAGTATTNCCACCTGAAAGACCTATTGAGTAAGATTCCTTTTTACTACTGTCAATGTCATTAATAACTAGATTAGAGAGACATGAAGACGCCTCAAGATGGTCGTTAGCTTTATAAACAATTAGTGATTCTGACATAAATTTATTGTTACACTTAAATCTTTAAGTAGTATCAATGATAGTGGAAAAACATATAGTAATTGAAGGTAATCACCAATTAAATGGTGATGTAGAAGTAAAAGGTGCAAAAAATGCTGTGTTGAAGCATATGGTCTTGCCTATTCTTGCTTCTGGTACGTATGAGATAAGTAATGTGCCTAATATCGCAGATGTTAAATATATGCAGGAAGTTCTGAGTTATCTTGGAATCAAATCATTATTTGAAGATAGCACTCTGACGATAGACTCTCCAGAAGATATAGGTATTGAAACACCTTATGAGCTTGTTCAGAAAATGAGAGCATCAATTATTATTTTAGGACCACTATTAGCTAGAAAGGGCAAGGCAAAAATCGCCTTTCCAGGTGGTGATCAACTTGGGCCACGACCTGTACAGATGCATCTAGACGCATTAGAAAAAATGGGTGCAAAATTTCACCTAGAGCACGGTGTTCTAATCGGAGAAACTGATGGGCTCAAGGGTGTGGAAATTAACCTACCTTATGCTTCTGTTGGAGCAACAGAAAATACTTTATTGGCAGCAGTACTTGCAGATGGTAAAACTGTTATTGAAAATGCAGCACGTGAACCTGAGATAGTAGATATTGTTAATATGCTAAAAAATATGGGAGCTCAAATAAAAGGAGAGGGAACCAGTGAAATCACTATCGAAGGAGTTAAATCTTTAAAGCCAACAAATCATAAAGTTATTGGAGATAGAGTTGTGGCTGGTACATATATTGCTGCAATTGCATCAACTCGTGGTAATGGAACAATAATTGGTATCGACCCAAATACTCTTCCAATGGAAATCAAAAAGTTTAATGAGATAGGAGTAAATATTACTGCTAGTGATAATACATTGATTATTGAATCTACTGATAAATATGAAGCAATCGAATTATCAACACTGCCATTTCCTGGAGTTGCAACAGATTTGCAGCCAATATTTGGTACAGCATTACTAAAAGCAGAGGGAACATCAATAATAACTGAAAATGTATATGATCAACGATTTCAATGGATACCTGAAGTCCAACGAATGGGTTCAAATATTCAAACAGGATGGCAGCATGCAATGATTAAAGGTGTAAAAAACCTCTCTGGTGCACCTGTTAATTCAAATGATATACGAACTGGAGCCAGCTTGATTATTGCGGCCCTTCAAGCAGATGGGAANTCCCAGATTACAGGTATAGACCATATTGAGCGTGGTTATGAGGATATAGTTTCATCATTAGACTCACTTGGTGCAGTAATAGAATATAATTAGATTATGGAAAATTCTGAAAGCATAAACTTTCCTTCTCCTAAAAAAAGAGAAGAGCAGGTAGACATCGATTTAGATATATTAAATGAAACAATTGAATATATTCGTCCAGCTGTNCAAGCCGACGGAGGAGATATTAAATTAGCTTCTGTTGACAATGGTGTTGTCAATATAGAAATGCTCGGAGCCTGTGTAGGCTGCCCTTTATCTATAGCAACACTGAAAAGCGGAATTGAGAGAATCCTNAAAGATAAAGTACCAGGTGTAGAGGAAGTTATTGCTACTTAGGCGTTTGTTGTTTCAAGAAGGCTAGTATATAAATTCAAACCAAACAGCAAGTTATTTTCAATTAGTGGTTCAAGAATATATCTAACATTATTTTTTGTTACACTACCCGCCAATTGTCTNGGGTTTGATAATTCTTCATAAAGCCCAAGATTGCTAAGAATATTTTCTCTATCATTTTTATCTAATGTTTCATCAGATAGTGCAATTACTATTAGAAAAAAAAGTTTTGATTGCTGGGAGTTAACTTCATCCTTTGATGCAGGTGCAAAAAATTCAACATCTGAAACAGTGTTATCTTCTTTGTTGATATTCAAATTTATTACAAAAACTGTTTGAGGATTCTCAAGGTTTCCGAATTCGTAGTATAGAGTATCTTTTTCAAGACTTGTCCATTTCACTTCATCTGGATTTATAGAAAAGAATGTACTTGTTTGTTCATCTTCTGAAATAGCTGCAACCAATTGGTTCCAATTTGAAACGTATATTTCTGAAGTTTTACCTAAACCTTTTGAGATAGATAGATCACTGTCTACNNCACTATTTGTCGTATCTTCATCACTTGATTCATCGTCTGAGAAGCATCCAATAAAAACCAAGACAAATATTAATATTTTTGAAATGTTAACTTTCATCTTTAAATAGCTCCTTAAGTCCTTTTAAATTATTTCTCCAGATTAATTTTAAAATAGGAGAGCCAAAAAANTCTCCTATTGGTCCAGCTAAATAAATTGGGAATTTTAATGTTTCTTCCCATTGAAATTCAGTTTGATCTTGAGAGATTTCANTTAATGTAAACTTACCTTTACCTGTAACAATACCGACATGATCNACACCTATAGATTTTTTATCAATCCATTCGGTTACTTTCATATAATCAAATAATTTAATTGGACCAACTTTTGTTAANACCTTCATTTCTGCACCTAAGCCCTGTGTTTTTTCATTTAAAAATTCAATACTTACTGCATCTTGCATCCANTTTGTATGATTTTTTAGGACTGAAACTTCATTCCAGACGTCATTTAGAGGTTTATCTATAATTGTTTTTACGCTAATTGTTTTACTCATTGTCTGTTAAACAATATTACTTCATAAGTAGAATAAATAAATATGAAAAAAAATGAATATCTATATCTTGACCATGCGGCAAGTACTCCAATGAGAGATGTTGCATTTGAAGCATATAAGAAAACTGAATCTGAAGCATTCGCCAACTCAGCAGGAGGACATGCACTTTCCAGGAAAGCAAAGAATATTCTAGAAGAGTCACGCGATAGCATCGCAAGCCACTTTGGTGCTGCACCAAAGGAAATCACTTTTACAAGTGGTGGAACTGAGGCGGACAATTGGATAATCAAAATGCCTTTTATCAATAATAAAAATAAAAATGCAGAGCTAGTCACNTCAGCAATTGAACATGAAGCAGTCCTNGGTTCTGCAGAATGGGTTGAATCATTAGGTTACAAAGTAAATTTTATACCCTGTGACAACAANAGCCTTATTAAGACAGATGACGTTCTAGAGCAAGTAAATCCAAATACTAAAATTGTATCGATTATGTTGGCTAATAATGAAACTGGTGTTGTCCAACCAATTAAAGAAATTTCAAATGGCCTCAAATCCTTAGAGNCTGGATTGATATTTCATTCTGATGTAGTACAGGCAGTTGCAACTACAAAGATAGATTTTCATAATTTAGGAGTACAGAGTGCAGCCNTATCAGGGCACAAAATTGGAGGTCCAAAAGGAATTGGTTTCATGTTCCTTAGTTCTGAGGTTAAAGTTCCTAGTTTTTTTCATGGNGGCAAGCAGGAATTAGAAAGAAGAGCGGGTACTGTAAATGTCTCAGGTGTTGCTAGCTTATCCGCAGCTTTAGANGAGCAGCAAAAAAATATAACTAAACAAAACCAAAATATTCTAAAAGAAAGAACGGACTTTGAAGAGATGATAAAACACTCTTTAGATGTAATGGTTGTTGGAGATAGCGTTAAGCGATTAGAGCACATATCTAACATTCAATTTAAAAATATTCATTCAGAAACTCTTATGGTTGCACTGGACCTCCAGGGATTAGGAGTATCTCGAGGATCTGCCTGTGCGAGCGGTGCTCAACGTCCTTCGCATGTTTTACAAGCAATGAAAGTATCAAATGATAAAATCAATAGCCACCTTAGATTTAGTTTTGGCTGGAATACTCAAGTAGGTGATGGTATTAAAGCAGCTAAAATAGTTTTATCTTCCATTGAAGGGATGAAATGAGAATTCTTGTAGCAATGAGTGGGGGAGTTGACTCCTCNGTAGTAGCNGGTCTTTTGAAGTCGCAGGGTCATGATGTCATTGGTGTCACTATGAAATTATGGGAGGGGCCTAATGGCGAAATGCCTGAGACNGGATGCTGTACNGCGTCAGATAGTGAAGATGCTCGAAAAGTTGCAGCAACACTTGATATTCCTTATTATGTTTTAGATTACACTGAATCTTTTTCCGAAAAGGTTGTCGATAATTTTATTGATATGTATGCACAAGGTCTAACACCAAACCCNTGTGTTGAATGTAATAGATCTGTAAAATTTGATCATTTTTTAAAGCAGGCTAAAAATCTAAATTGTGACAAAGTAGCCACAGGACATTATGCAAAAGTAATAAAAAAAGANGATAATTATGAATTACATAAAGCTGATTATTTAGATAAAGATCAATCTTATGTACTACACATGCTTAGTTCGTCAACATTGGAACATGTCATGTTTCCNCTNGGAACAATATCGAAACCNGAAGTAAGNCAAATTGCAGCTGACTTAGGATTAAAAACTGCATTTAAAAAAGATAGTCAAGATATATGTTTTGTAGGAAAAAAGAACTATAGAAACTTCGTAGATAAAAGAATTGATATTTCTACTTCAGGAGACATAGTTAATAGCGATGGTTCCACTATGGGTCAGCATGATGGTGTCCATGAATTTACTGTAGGCCAACGTAAAGGAATTCCGGGTGGTCAAGGAGCTCCGAAATATGTAACTAAAATTGACGTACAAAATAAAAAAGTATTCGTTGGTGAGAANCAAGATTTATTAATTTCAGACTTTTATCTTGAAGATGTTACCTTTGTAAACGGGATTCAAAATACAAAGCTTGCAATTCAAACAAGATATAACTCTGAAGATTTACCTTGCGAAATAGAACAAATTTCTGAAAGCAGACTTAAAGTTACCTTATTACAACCAACATACGGAGTAGCTCCAGGTCAGTTTGGAGTTTTGTACACGGGAACAAAACTTATTGGGGGAGGAAGAATAACTTCAAAACTTGTTGAAAAAGTAACAATATGAATCCTAAAAATATAGATAACGTCATCAAAGAACTAACCAAAGCAGAACATGCATATTATGTACTAAATAGTCCAATCATGTCTGATGGAGAATATGACAAGTTGTTTAATGAACTCAAACAATATGAAATTGCTAATCCATCTGAAGTAAAAACTTATTCACCAACCCAAAGAGTAACTGGAACACCAGATAATGCTTTTGATCAAATTGAACATAAACAGAGAATGTATAGCTTAGATAATGCTGAAAATACCAATGATATTACAAAATGGTTCGAAAGACTTGAAAAAATTACAGATCAAAAACTCTACCCAATATCTTTAGAGCCAAAAATAGATGGACTAGCAATTTCTATTACATATAAGGATGGAATTTTGCAACAAGGCCTTACTCGTGGTGACGGTGTAATCGGCGAGGATGTGACTCACAATGTAAAAACCATAATGAACATACCCTTAAGATTAAACGTTTTAAAAAAAGGTGTTCTGGAGATTAGGGGTGAAGTTTACATGCCTACAGAAAGTTTTAATAATCTAAACAAAAAACGAAAAAAAGATGAGGAAACTCTTGAAAATCTTAAATCTTTAGAAACTCCTACACAAGAAGAGAAATCATTAATTGCTCAAATAAGAAGTGAAGGATTTTCAACGTTTATTAATTCCCGAAATGCTGCAGCAGGATCATTGAGACAAAAAGATTCTTCCATAACTTCTAAAAGAGATATTAGATTATTGGCATACCAATTAATTGACCATAGTAACGCTGATACATTCTCATCTCATGATGAACAAATTACTTCCTTAAAAGAGTATGGCTTCGAAACTAATGAAATATATTTGATGAACTCTATTGAAGAAATTCAAAATACATTATTAATAATTGAAAAACAGAGGAATAATTATGCTTATCAAATTGATGGGGTAGTGATGAAAATTAATTCTACCCATATTCAGGACGAACTAGGGTTTACAGCAAAGTCGCCAAGATGGGCAATCGCTTATAAATTTCAAGCGGAAGAACAGACAACAAAGCTTATAGATATAAAATTACAAACTGGGAGGACTGGTGCAGTTACACCTGTCGCCGTTCTTAAACCAATAAATGTAGGTGGAGCTCTTGTTTCTTTTGCTTCACTACACAATCCAGATGAAATAAGTAGAAAAGATTTGAGGATCAATGACTATGTTGTAGTTCGTCGAGCTGGTGACGTAATCCCAGAAGTTGTAAGTTCTTTAGAAAAAAGACGCGATGGTTCTCAAACAAAATGGAAAATGCCTACTTTGTGTCCGTGTGGTGAATTTAAAATTAATTTTCCAGAGGATGAAAAAGTACCACGATGCACTGGGGGAACATTATGTAAAATTGCTAAAAAAGAATCAATTATATTCTTTGCTTCAAGAACGGGACTAGAGATAGATGGTATGGGGAAAGAGACTATTGAGTCATTGATGAAATTTAATTTAATAAGTGAACTTGAAGATATTTTTAACCTTAAATACGAAGATCTTATCAAATTACCACAATGGGAAAAAAGAAAAGCGTCAAATTTGATTACTGCTATTGAGAAATCTATTGAATCTCCGCCTTCAAGACTTTTAACGGCACTAGGAATTCGCTTTGTTGGTAAAAGAACAGCAAGCTTATTGATTCAAAACTTTGGCTCAATTGATGATATTTTGAAAGCAAAAGATGAACAATTAGAGAATATCCATGGTATTTCATCCAGTGTTATTAATTCTCTAAATAAATGGAAAACAGTGAATAAAAATATACACACCCTTAATGTATTAAAACAAAAAGGATTCGCATTTGAAGAGGTCAGAAAAGTTACTAGTAGTAAAATCAGCGGAAAAACATTTGTAATAACCGGAACTCTTCAACAATCAAATAGACAGGATTTTATAAACATAATTGAACAAAACGGGGGTTCAGTGACAACTTCTATATCAAAAAATACAGACTTTCTTATATCGGGAGAAAATCCTGGATCAAAGTTAAAAAAAGCTGTTGAGTTAAAGGTAGAAGTTATCTCCGAAAAAGAGATATTAGATTTAATAACTTAATTATTAATATAAAATTTCCAAGAAAATTCACCAACATCTGGAAGTCCGACTATTTTGTTCCATGTGATTCGTATGTTCTGTTCTCCAGGATTCCAGTTTTCAAAAGTTTTATTAGGNCCGGGTTTCCACACAAATACTCCNGTAGCTTCAACATTCAATATTTCAGATGANGGAATTATGTAGTTGTTTACAATTAAAACAATTTCATAATCAACTGGTAAATTAATTTCTAGTGAAGTTTGTTGAGGAACCTGGTAGTTAGGTAATGGAGAAATCCCCTCAATTACTGAGGGCAATTCTATAGTTTCATCATTATCCTGATAAAAATTTACTCCTACAAAGATAGTGAGTACCAATAACAATGACAAAGAAAGAAAAATAAGTCTATAAGTGTTCTTTTTCATACACTAAAATATTATCTAATAACTAAAAAGAGACCAATACAAATTATGGAAAATTTTAAAGAAAAAATAGAAGCTATTGACATTACTAAGGTAACACAGGATGATGTGGCACTTATCGAAAATGTTATTCAATTGCTTGATACTGGAAAAATCAGAGTTGCAGAACCTGTTAAAAATGAATGGGTTGTTAATGAATGGNTCAAAACCGCAATTTTACATTATTTNTCTATAAAAAATTTAGAAATTATCAAGTCAGGTGAGCTGGAATACTATGACAAAATAGAACCTAAAAAGAATTATGAAGAATTAAAAATTAGAGTTGTCCCCCCTGGAGTTGTTCGCTANGGAGGTTTTTGTGAACCTGGAGTTGTAGTAATGCCGGGCTTTGTAAATATTGGTGCATATGTAGGATCTGGAACAATGGTTGATACATGGGCAACTGTTGGCTCCTGTGCACAAATTGGAAAAAATGTTCATTTGTCAGGGGGAGTAGGAATTGGAGGTGTTCTTGAACCNCCTAGTGCTATGCCGGTAATAATTGAGGATGGTGCATTTATTGGGTCAAGATCAATAATTGTTGAGGGTGTAAAAATTGAAAAAGGAGCAGTTATCGGTGCAAACGTAACCATTACAGGAACTACTCCAATAATTGATGTTACTGGTGAAGAGCCAAAAGAATATAAAGGATTAGTTCCTGAAAATTCAGTAGTTATAGCTGGAACACGTCCTAAGAATTTTCCAAGTGGAGAGTTCAATACTCTTTGTGCTTTAATAATTGGAAAGAGAAAAGAATCAACAAATCAAAAAACATCACTCAATGAAGCTTTAAGAACATTTGGAGTTCAAGTTTGAAATTAGATAAATTAACACACGAGTTAATTGCTATAGAATCTGTCACTGGTGATGAAAATAAAATATTGGATTATATAGAACAATACTTAGCTTCTTCAGAATTTAGTGGAGAAATAATTAGAAACAATGGAGGAATAATAGCTTACCACCCTTCATCTAGTTCCAGTACGGCGTTAGTTGGACATGTCGACACAGTCCCAATTGATAATAATCAGGTTTTCCAAGAGGACTTATCAAAAGTTTACGGGAGAGGCTCTGTTGATATGAAAAGCGGGCTCGCAGTCATGTTAGAAGTATTAACAAATAATTTTAAAGATGTTGTTGCTGTTTTTTACACAGCTGAAGAAGGCCCAATGGCCGATAACGGATTAGAAATATTAATGCCGATATTAAATAGAGATTTTAACTTAGAATTTGCAATAATACTAGAGCCAACGGATGGGGAGGTCCAGTTAGGTTGCTTAGGATCAGTAAATGCAGACCTTCAGATAAATGGAAAATCTGCACATTCTGCAAGGCCTTGGATGGGTGAAAATCCAATATTGAAAATGTCTGANGTCATAAATTTTATACAAGATAATGAAATTGAAGAGCACACAATTGACGGATTACTATTTAAGCAAGTTATAACGGCAACAACAATTTCTGGTGGTTCTGCTAATAATGTTATTCCTTCTCACTTAAATTTAAATATTAACTTTAGATTTTTACCAACCCAAAATGAATCGGAAGCCGCAGACTTTATAACTGATACTTTTTCAAAATATGGAGATGTAGACATTAAAAATAGTTCGAATGGTGCAATGCCTAACCTGCAATCTCAATATGTTAAAAATTTTATTAAGATCACAGGTGCNGAAGTTACACCAAAACAAGCATGGACGGATATTGCTAGATTTTCTCAAGAAAATATCCCAGCAGTAAATTTTGGGCCCGGCAATCCTCTTTTAGCTCACTCTCCAGATGAATTTGTTAATACGAGTCAAATAGTAGAATCATATGAGTCAATCGTTAAATACTTAAAAGGTTAATAAAATGGCAGATAAAATTGATATCGAAAATGTAGCTAAATTGGCATCACTAAAACTTAATGAAGAAGAGAAACAACACCTAGAAAAAGACCTCTCTATGATTATTGATCATTTCGCTGCATTAAGCGAAATGGATTTACCAGATGACAAAATAAGCATCCATCCACTCGGGATGCATTTAAATTTAGCAGAAGACATCGCATCTAAATTCCTTACTCACGAACAGGCTTTAAGCAATGCTCCTGAATCAAAAGATGGTCAGTTTGTTGTCCCACCCTCATTGGATTAATAATGGATAATCATAAACTACCAATCTCCAAGATTAATCAATTATTTAAAAACAAAGAATTAAAACCTTCTGAGCTTTATTCAGAAGTATTTGAGCGGGCAGCAAACACTGAGTCTGTCATACATGGTCATTTAACTTTATTTCAAGAAGAAAATATTCAAAAAGCACTTGATGCAGATAAGCGATACGAAAAAGGTAACAATATTGGAACACTTGATGGGATTCCCATCGCAATAAAAGATAATATTAATATTTCAGGTCATGCAACTACTTGTTCCTCAAAAATGCTATCAAATTATATCTCACCATATGATGCAACTGTTATTACGCGACTCAAAAATGAAGGTGTTTTATTCACAGGAAAAACAAATTTAGATGAGTTTGCTATGGGTTCCTCAACAGAGAACTCAGCTTATGGGCCAACTAAAAATCCATGGGATTCCTCTAGAGTTCCGGGTGGATCTTCAGGAGGTTCAGCAGCGGTGGTATCTGCTGGTTCAGCTGTTGCTTCGTTAGGAAGTGATACGGGAGGCTCTATCAGACAACCAGCATCCTTTTGTGGTGTTGTTGGATTTAAGCCAACATATGGNACCGTTTCCAGATATGGACTTGTTGCATTTGCCTCATCATTAGATCAAATTGGACCAATTACTAATAACGTTGCTGATGCCAAATTAATATTTAATTCTATGAATGGGCATGATCCACTCGATGCAACTTCGTTAACAGAATCAAAAGCTCAACAACCAAAACTTAAAAATGCAAAAATTGGAATTATAAAAGAGTTAATGGGAGACGGGATCTCTGAAGATGCACAGCAAGAGGTTCATAAAGTTGCTAAATTAATGGAATCAGAAGGACACGAAGTTGTAGAAGTTTCACTTCCATTAACAAAAATGTCAATTAGCATCTATTACCTTATTGCACCAGCTGAGTGTTCTGCGAACCTCTCAAGATTTGATGGTGTTAGGTATGGCAACAGAGTAACGGGTAACACTAGTTCAGAAATGATGGAGTTGACTAGAGCCAATGGATTTGGTCCAGAAGTCAAAAAGAGAATACTCTTAGGAACGTACGCTCTATCTGCTGGTTATTACGATGCATATTATGGGCAAGCTCTAAAGGCTAGGGCCATGATGAAAAAAGAATTTACTGATATTTACAATGATGTAGATTATCTNATATCTCCAACTACTCCCTCAGATCCTTTTAAGTTCGGAGAAAAAACTGATAATCAGCTTGAAATGTATATGTCAGATTTATGCACTATCCCCGCAAATCTCGTAGGGATGCCAGCAATAAGTATTCCTACAGGACTTTCTTCTCAAGGCCTTCCATTATCAGTTCAACTAATGAGTCCTGCCAATACTGATAATACATTATTAGATTTCTCGCAGTCACTGGAATCATTAGTTGCATTCTCTGATAAGCCAGCAATCAATGGAGTGACAAATTGAGTATTATCCCAACAATTGGAATGGAAACACACGTAGAGTTAAAAACTAACTCCAAAATGTTTTGTAGATGTCATGTCCTTGATACAGATATCCCCAATGAAAGCTTGTGCCCGACATGTTTAGGATTACCGGGATCTTTACCTGTACCAAATAAAAAGGCTATTGAGTTTATAACCCTCTTNGCNTTAAGTACTAACTGCAGTATTACAAATGATGGAATGTTTCATAGAAAAAACTATTTTTATCCAGACTTACCTAAAAACTATCAAATATCTCAATTTGATTTACCAGTAGGTACAGAGGGTTCGTTGGAGGTCGTTGTAGATGGAGAATTTGGGACTGTAGAAATTGAGCGTGTCCACATGGAAGAAGATACNGGTAAAAGCACNCACATGGGATCTGGCAGAATAGACTCAGCAACTAGTACGCATCTAGACTTTAATAGAGCTGGTATCCCACTNGTTGAGGTAGTTACAAAACCCTTAATAAAATCTTCAAGAGAGGCAGTCGCCTATATAGAAGAACTTAGACAGTTAGTTATAGACCTAGGTATCTCAGAGGGAAAATTAGAAAAAGGCAATCTAAGATTTGATGCTAATATTTCAGTCGCACATGATGGTGATAAGGAGTTAGGAACAAAAGTAGAAATCAAGAATATGAACTCATTAAGATCCTTAGAAAAAGCTATTGAGTATGAGATATCGCGGCAAACAAAGATGCTTTTAAATGAAGAAAACATTATTCAAGAAACGCGACATTGGGACGAAAAAAAAGAAGTTACAACTTCAATGAGATCTAAAGAAGGTAGTGCAGATTACCGTTACTTTTCAGATCCAGATATTCCAAATATGATTTTAAGCGACGATTTCGTAAATGAGGTCAAAAGTAGTATTCCAGTCTTGCCTTCTCAGAAAAGAACAGTATTTATTGATAGTGGTTTGAGCATAGAAGATGCAAATANCCTTGTAAAAAGTCCAAATTGGATAGGAGATCTTTATAAAAGCGTTTCTAGTATTACAAATGATTCGAAAACATCATTTAATTGGATAACGGGAGAGCTTCAGGGACAGTTGAGAAAACTAGAGCTAAAATCCATTCCCTCCTGGCTTACAGCTAAAAACTTAAGTGAAATAATTACATTAGTTAAAGAAAATAAAATATCTTTCACCTCCGGAAAAGAAATTCTCGGCAAGTTAATTGAAGAAGAATTAGTTCCCGAAGAATATGCAGTAAATAATAAACTTATACAAGAAAACGATNTTGATGAAATTAGCAAGATGGTAAAAGATGTTTTAGATGACAATNANGATGTCTTGGAACGTATTTCAAATGGTGAAGATAAACTTATCGGCTTTTTAGTTGGTCAGATTATAAAACTTTCAAAAGGGAAAGTTAATCCATCAGTTGCAAAGGAACTTTTACTTAAAGAGTTAAATTCATAAATTGACTAACTATAGTTGCCCCAAGTAAGCCAAAAGCACCAGCAGCTAGATCATCATAGAGAACACCTTTTTTTCCTGGAAGCTCCTCCATTTTAGCAACAATGCTTGGTGCCTTTAAAATATCTGAAGCCCTGAATATAATAAAGCCAGTAATTAATGGTAATAATTCAGATGGTGATGCCAAAGAGGCAAGACTCATCCNAATTATTTCATCTAAGGTTATCCAACTTGGATCATCTGAAGCAACATCATCATCGACCGAAATAAAAAATATTATTGTTAAAAGCATAAATATTAACAATAACCAAATGGTTTCTAGTTTAAGAAGGAAAATTAACAATGCAAAAATCAGTGATGCAAAAGAACCGCCTCCTTTTTTATCTTTAAATAAAGATTTCCACAATAGTCCAGCACCAAAACCTGAGGCAATAAAAGTTTTCATATTTGAATATTAGTATTTTTTATGGCTTCATTGGATAAAAGGTGTAGTATTTGTAATTAATATGGAAAAATCTGATTTTATTTGGCTAGATGGTGAACTTGTTGAATGGGATAAAGCAAATGTAAGTGTTATGACTCATACATTGCATTATGGCACNGGGGTTTTTGAAGGTATGAGAGCTAGAAATACTGCCAAAGGTACTGCTATACAATTCTTAGATGATCATGTAGATCGTTTGTACAGATCTGCCGAGGCTTATAATCTAGAAATCCCATTTAATAAAAATGTAATAACAAATGCTATTAAAGAGATAGTGAAAGTCAACAAACTTAANTCAGCTTATATTAGACCGCTAGTTTTTTTTGGTGATGGAGAAATGGGACTTCTNCCTCAAGATATTNCTGTAAGGGTAGCAATAGCTGCTTGGGAGTGGGGAGCATATTTAGGGGACGATGCTGGAAGCAAGGGTGTTAATGTTTGTATTTCAGACTGGCAAAGAATNAGTCCTAAAAGTTTTAAGCCTTTCGCTAAAGGGGTTGGTGGATATATGAATTCAACATTAGCAAAAATAGATGCAGTTAAACAAGGTTATGATGATGCAATTATGTTGAGCGACAATGGTACTGTTGCAGAAGGAAGTGGNCAGAATATTTTTATATATAAGAATAATGAGCTTCTCACTCCACCAATTGAAACGGGTGCATTAGGTGGAATAACTAGAAAAACAGTTATNGAGATCGCTAAGTACCTCAATATACCAATAAGCGAACAAGACATTACTACCGAAGATTTATTATCATCTGATGAAATTTTCTTTACAGGTAGTGCTACTGAAATTGTAGGTATTGTTTCTGTGGACTCAAAAAAAATCGGCGAAGGTTTAGTTGGAGAAGTAACATCCAAGATTAGCAGTAAGTATTTAGAAATAGTTAATGGGCAAGAAGATAATTTTAAACATTATATAACATTAATTTAATGTCNCAAGAACCTCATATAAATATAAATCCCCAAGAGAGCAGTCTTGAAACAACCCTCCCTGTTCCTAGAAGAATGCCGTCTNGACCAGCAGAAAATATTAACCCTGANTTTGATAGTTTTGGAAATGTAGGTCCTGACAGNGGTTTCGCAATGAAAATTGTTAACAAATATAGTGAAGTATGGTCNTCTCACTCTAGAAAAAAATTAATAAGTAATGTAATAGTAAATCTTATATTATTTAGGTCAGCTCACTTCGGTAGAGCTCCCACTAATAATGATTTTCATTTAGTTCTTGGCTTACTCAGAATAAGTGAAAATAATTTAGGAGAATTAACAGATGACGTTCTTGACACCTGCTCTAAAGAGAAAATACAGGGNCTACACCTAAGTNCAATATTTAATTTTTTAACATAGCCTCATATAACATGACNTCAATAAGGTATTTAATATGCAAATAGTTAGAGCTAAATACGAAAATGAAATCTTTTATGGAGATTTGTATGAAGGTAAGGTCACAAGATATGACGGCTCTCCCTTCGTCGTATGGGAAAACACTGAAGAAACTTATGATCTTGATGAAATTGAACTACTAGCACCAGTACTACCTTCCAAGGTTATTGCAGTAGCTAAAAACTATGCAAAACATGCTGCCGAGATGGGTTTGCCGGAATACAGTGAAAACATGCCAGAATTCCCTGTAATATTTATTAAACCCTCTACATCAGTAATAGGTTCTGGACAAAAGGTTAAATATCCCACCATAGGAGAACATGTAGANATTGAAGCTGANCTAGCTTTGGTAATTTCAAAAGTTTCAAAAAATATTGATNAGAATAATTGGATGGATCATGTTTTAGGATTGACTATTGCTAACGATTTATCAGAACGTGTTTTACAGGGTAAGACAGGACACTTTACAAGAGCAAAGGGTTTTGATACTTTTTGTCCACTTGGNCCCTACATCCAAACAGATTTTATCGAATCACCTGAGCTTCAAATTAAATCATATGTAAATGGTGAATTAAAACAGAATGGAAACACCAGAGACATGATGTTTAAAATTGGAGAAATCTTAGAATTTNTATCATCAATAATGACTTTGTTGCCAGGTGACGTGATTTTAACAGGAACTCCAGAGGGTGTTAGNAGNGTAGATAGAGGAGACGAAATCAAGATTGATATTGAAACTCTTGGNACTCAAACAAATACAGTAGAATAAATGAAATTAAGAATTGCACCATCTCCAACAGGTTACCTTCATATCGGCAATGCACGTACGGCTCTTTTTAATTGGCTTTATGCGAGAGCAAATAATGGCAAGTTCCTTGTAAGAATAGACGATACTGATACTGCAAGATCAAGTGAAGAATATATGCAAGATATTGTCGAAAATTTTAAATGGCTTGGTATTGATTGGGATGAAGGAATAGAAGTCGGAGGTCCGCACGGAGAATACAAACAGTCTTTGCGTTTTGAGAGGTACAGAAAAATTGCAGAATCTTTACTTTCAAAAAACTTAGCCTATGAGGATGAAGGGGCAATACGTTTTAAAGTACCTAGCGACAGCGAAATAACGTTTCAAGATATGGTTCGTGGAGCTATGAAATTTGAGTTAAATGATGTCGAAGACTTTATTATATTAAGATCTGATAAATCTCCAACGTATCATCTAGCATCAACAATTGATGATATAGATTACGAAATAACAACAATAGCAAGGGGAGAGGATATTCTCTCTTCAACACCAAAACACATACTATTGATGCAGGCACTGGGTGCAGATATTCCCACATTTTGTCATCTCCCTCTTTTGTTTGGTCCCGATGGTAAAAAGTTAAGTAAAAGACATGGTGATACATCTGTAAATATATTTAAGGAAATGGGATTACTTCCAGAATCACTTTTTAATTACATGTGTCTTCTTGGATGGGCTCCAGGTAATGATATTGAAA